>JBBQXW010000126.1:0-17994 GCA_038209275.1 Chloroflexia bacterium
AGCAATTAGTTTCAATAGGGATTTAGGAGCTGCTAAAGGGTTAATTGGCCTTTAACTTACTAAACCATTATACGGGCTGTTTTGAAAGAATTTACCCATGTAACACTGACAGATTACTAATATGAAACTGTAGTAAGGAAAACACTAAAGAATAAGCAATATTTATGCCAGTTATTAGGATTTTTTAATAGCAATTATTGGCCCGCTGCCCGACCTCAGATTGGGTAAATCGAGGTGCCAGCGTAGCACATTCCAATACAAATTACGCGAACTGCGCGCGCTTTCGCTTTTCTTGATAATTGCCTGGATACCCCAGAAAATAGTCCAGAAAAGCAGCGCCAGCAGTGCTTTAATCAAATACAATACTACTGAAGGTAGCGGATAATGTTTGCGCAGGAACAAATAACGTCCCCGGTAATTGTGAATCGTACTGTTGAGGCGAGCTTGTCCGGCGCTTTTTCCAGCGTAGTGCATTGCGCCTACTTCCGGGACGTAGACTATTTCCCAACCAGCCTTGCGAATACGGAACTGAAGCTCCATTTCCTCCCCATACAGGAAAAAGTCTTCATCAAACGTGCCGACTTCCGCCAGAACGCTGCTCCGCACCATAAACACTGCCCCGATTACCCAATCTACCGGGCCAGTTTTTTCTTGCGAGGCATCTTTAAGGCGTTTCTTGATTAGCTGATTATCCTTTAGCGAACCGAGAAAGCTGTAAAAATCGTAGTACGCTCGTTGGGTCGAACCATCTGGGTAGCGCAAGGCACAACCCAGCGCACCAACACCGGGATGGCTATCAAGGTAGTTAAGCATATATTGTAAGGCATTTGGCTCAATTTCAGCATCAGGATTGAGAAAGAAGACATTTTCGGCGTTGGTGGCGGCAATCCCCTGGTTGCAGGCCCGCCCGAACCCTCGGTTATCTTCGTTAGCAATTAAATTTACCTGCGGGAATTCTTGCCGAATCATTGCCGGAGTTTCGTCGGCACTGGCATTATCTACAACAATAACTTCCAGTTCAAAATTACGTTCGCTGCCTAAAGCCGAAGCAATACATTTGCGGGTTAAGTCTTTGGTGTTCCAGGAAACAATGATAATTGCTAATTTAGCTCGTTGCATGTTTTTCTCTTGTGTAATCTACCTGGGCTTGAAATAATCGCTAATTTTCAACCAGCATTGGCTGAACCTCTTTTTATACTCCTGCTCTTCATCGAGATGCTTTATTTTAACAGATGATTGTTTAAGTGTGCTAACCATTATATTACAATCAGGTTACGAAATCGAGTTACAAGCCAGGTTACAGAAATACTCTAATGTTACGATTCTGTAACTAAAAACTGGCTAATGTTACGGAATTACACTATTTAACTAATAAGAGTGTAGCAGGAAATTTGCCGACGGTCAAGGATTTTTATATTGGAATTAAAATCAAGCTTACAAAATGGTTATAACCATGTTATTAGCTTACCAGTTAATAAAGTTTTTTTATGGTTCTGTAATAAAGCAACCTTTTAACGTAGTTAAATCCCATTTCGTTAAAAGTTCACACAAATGTAAGAGCAAAGTAGTTTACTTTTCGCACAGTTTGTAATATTCTTATGTGAGGAAAATTTTTAACCACTACATCTAAAAGTACCGTCGGATTAGTGTCGAGATGGTGGGAAGTTTCGTTATCGTTACCTGGTTGTCACCTTATCCTAACAAATCCATTTGAAAGTCGAGACCCAAACATGGCTATGTCCGATAGTTGGTCGGGAACACTTAAATTTGATAATGCTGCTTCTACCACCAGTTTAGACCTGAGTGCTGCTAATCCGATGCTGGTCTTTTTGGAAACCGTCGGAACAATCCTGGCAAAAACAGATGACCCCTTCCAGACGCTTGTGAACTGGATACGCCTGGTGGTGGATTTTTGCCGACCTAGTCAACTTCATCTCATTTTGCCGTTGGTTGTGCCTGGGCTGGCTTCCAATAGTTCTGGCTCGCTGGCTTTCTCATTAAACGAGCTTCCTTATAATGGATTTTGGAACTATAAGCTGGTGGCTAATATTTTTGAGCTAAAGTTAAGCCAGACTGTCCAGAATCAGGCCGCTGTTGCAACCGAGATAATAACTTTGTCGTTGGGCGAAGGCGCTTCTCTTAATCTAAGTTGGCTGCAAAATCAACCTGCCGCTAAAAACGCTGAAGTTCAGCGCATTATTGCATTAGCGGCGGCGCGCTTGACCGATTTCGTGACGGCTTCGAAGTTACGGCACGAATTAGAGGAGTTGCGGCAGGCCGAAGCTTTGCGGGTGGCGCTACTGACTCAGGCCGACCATGATTTGCGTGGCCCGTTTAGTTCACTGGTAGTTGCTACCGACCTTTTATTGGAAAAGGGGCTGGATTTGCCCGCTACTCAGGTGCGAATGCTTTTGCAACGGCTCAAGCGCAACACTTTAGCGCTGGATGCTATGCTGAGTCACTATCTGGCTATTCCGCGCCTGACTTCGCGCCGCCTGAACCAGAACCCAACGATTCAGCCGTTGGATGTATTGCCGCACCTGCATAAACTGAGTGAATTAATTAGCTCCCAGCTTGAGCGCAAAGAGCAAACTCTGGCGCTCGATTTTTCGCTTTTGGCCGAAAAAGATTTGCCATTGGTGCTGGCTGACCCGCACTATCTCGACCAGGTTTTGCTAAATCTGCTTTACAATGCCCACAAGCATACGCCCGAAAAAACCGAAATACGAATACAACTACTTCAGGTTGATGCTTATCTACAAATTTCGGTCATAAATACCGGGGCAACTATTGCGCCTACGCTTTTGCCTCAGCTGGAAGCTTTTTTTAACAAGCGCCTGGCTAATTTTAGTGCCACTCCTGGCATTTTGGGTTTGGGTTTAACGCTGGTACAAGATTTAGTTCAACGCCAGCACGGTCTTGCCGGTTTTACTACCGATTCTAATAACACTGTGTTCTGGATCAAACTTCTACTAGCGAAACAATAAAGGTTCAATCATGCGCTTAATTATAGTTGACGATGACCGAGACTTTGTTGCCCTCATTAAATTTCTTTTCGAGCAAGAAGGTCACAATGTAGTAACCTTTTATGACTACAATCAAGCGATTGGTGGCTGGAAAAGGGCGCAGCCACACCTGATGATAATTGACGTAGAATTGCAGCACGCCAGTGGCATCGAACTCTGCCGCTCTATTCGCAGCGATTCGACTGTGCCGATTATTATGCTTTCTGGCAAATTTCGCGAGACTGAGGATGAGGTAAAAGCACTCAATCTGGGGGCTGACCTTTATTTAACCAAGCCTATCGAGCCAAAACGCCTGACCGCTTACGCCAAGGCTTTGCGGCGGCGCGCCCAGATGAACCCCGAAGAAGATATAAACAGCATGGATAGTAGCTTTGCGCCTGGTGGTTCGACGCTGGTCTGGAGCGATTTGCAAATAGACCTGGAAAGCTACGAAGTTTACAAGGGTAACAAAAAGATTTCCCTGACCGCCACCGAGTTTCGTCTGCTCTATGTCCTGATGTCCAACCGGGGGCGCGTCCTTAGTCCCGACTTGATTTGCGAACGGCTATGGGGTTCGGATGAACCGGAATTGACCCGCACTTTGAAAACTCACATCAGTCGATTACGCAGTAAGTTGGAAGATGAAGCCCGTGACTCGCGCTACATTGGTACAATTGTAGGGTTAGGTTATGTATTTAAAACTTAAGACAATCGCTCCGTTTGCAGTAGTTACAAAAGCGTAACTTAATTTGGCAAACTGTAACCTCATCGTAAGATTAAGTACACCTTCTATTAACTATTTTTAATTAAAATTAAAGCAGTGAAGGTTTACTGAGAATTGTCTCTCCCATGTTCTAATATGCCTTTTACTTTTTTTAATGTAACGTCTTGATACAGTTGTGGGAAAGTAGGCTGGAAAAAGGATGCATTCGGTTATGTCAGAGCCGCCCGTACCGGGTTCCTCTCTTAATGAATCTGGCGATTTTGAGGAAGTTTCGGAACCAAGCAGCGAACAAGTAAAATTGCTCGAAGGATTTATCAAATTGGCGGGGATGATGTTACAGGCTTCCCGCGCCGATTTATTGCTTTGTAATTCCGCCACCAAAGAATTTGTTCCTTTTCGGAGTTACCAATCTTCCGTTCGCCCTCGCCGGGGTAGGCGTGACCACAGCCGCGAGACTCGTCCGCTCTCAAGCCCCGGTTCTCGGCGGAATGAGTTGCCCTTTGTATTGGGTCAAACTGAAACCGAAAAACCTGAACCGGCTTCAGACCAGTTTGACCGCTTCCTGGCAAATTATGCCTCGAACGAAGGCCATTTGCTAAGTTATCCAATCACTATTGATGACCAGCCTTTTGCCTTCTTCAAAGCCGAGGAGCGCGAAGACGGGCAGCCTTTTGGTGATAGAGAACAGACCATGCTCGAATTGTTGGTTGCACAGCTTTTAGTTGGCTTGCGGGCTGAGGCTTTTTTGAATAATAACAGTGCGAATAATTCGCTGGTGTTGCCGGGTGAAGAATTTTTGCAAGCTCAGTTACCCGGCGAACTTGAGCGCGCCCGCCGTCATAATTTTAACCTCAGCCTGATGAGCCTGGCCCTCAATGTTTCTTTCGCCGATTTGTTACCAAGTTCTAGCGACCTCGAAGCCGGGCGAACCTATCTTCAAGAGATTTTTCGCCACATAGCCAGGGCGCTCCGGCGCAATTTGCGTAGCTTCGACCTGGTTTGTCAGAATGAGGCCAACGAATTTTCGATTGTCTTACCGCACACTAATGAACTGGAAGCCTACGCCGTCGCCCGTAAGTTAATCTCCCAGCTTGAAGACGATATTAGCCTTGCACCGTCAGCTCGTAAAGCTTTGGCTCTGATGATTGGCATTTCCACCTACCCTATTCTGGCAAATGGCGCGCCAGTTTTAATCAAGCAATCGCGGCAGGCGCTGTCTCAAGCCCGCAAGCCCAAGCTGCACGGTCATTCCATTTTCATCTGGGGTTCGTCGCGTAGCTTCGACTTAAATCGGTTGAATGAAATACGGGATGAAGCGGTAGCCCGTGCTATGCTGCGCGGCTTCAACTATATCTCGCTTTCTGCACCCACTACTACTATTCTGCCCAATGCTGTTCCCTGGGAAATCAGCCGCCAGTATTTGTGTCTGGCTGTGCAGGAGCGTCAGGCGGTTCTGACGGTTGCGATGGCCGACCCCAGCGACAGTGCGGTGATTACGCTGCTGGCCCGCACCACCGGGCGGAGCATTGTGCCGATGGTTTCCACCCGCACCGAAATTTTGGCGGCGCTCGATTATATCACTCGCCAGCGCCAGCAACATTAGCCTGATATTTTTATAAAAGCAGCAAATAAAAAGAGCGCCTGGAGGCGCTCTTTTTATTTGCTGCTTTATCTATATTTATGGGCCGAACTTGGTTAGCTTCGGCCTCGTAAATTGTCAGGCTTATTTGGAATAAATTGGATTTTCTTTTAAATCCAACCTGAAATTAGCTTTCGAGCTTGCCCTGGTTGTAGAGCCACTGTACAAATTGCAGCCGCTTGTATTCCGGGGTAATTTCGTTATCGTTGCCGCTTTCGTAGCGACGGCGCAGACGCAAAATATTTTTCAATTCTCCTTCGCTAAATCCCTGCGTAGCCAATTCCACGAAATCTGGAACATTCAGCACCCGACCACCTTTGAGGTCAAGGTTTTCGCCGACGGCCTCAACTTCTACCGTTACATGCTCTTCTTTGTCCGCTTGTTCCTTTTCGTTATTAGTATAATGAGCCATCGTATTGTCCTTTCTTTAAGAAAAATAAGAAAAAATGATTCCCTGATTTATAAACGTTCGATAACCCTTTTTTGTTCGTTCTGGATTGTTAAGTTTTTATTAACTTTTGTGTTCACCGACCCTACTACCCGCTAAAATCATTACTATTGTTAATATCTATAATATTTACGGATTGGGCCGATTAAAGTTTCATCTCTGTGTTTCTAACATTTCTACCTAATAATACCATAGCAAGATGCAGACCACTGTGCGCTTTATCACTTTTGCCATTCCGATATATTAAAATAGGTCTAATGGCCTATTTCCTGGCTTAAGATTAGCATTTCAACATTACAATCAAGCTTACTTTACTGTGAATATTCTAACCTTTTGAAGGAGTTTTTTTTGGAAAAAAGTTATCAGTAATCAGTTATCAGTCGTCAGTTATCAAGGATGCATTACTGATAACTGATTACTGACAACTGATTACTGACAACTGATTACTGATACTAAATCAAATTGCCGCTTTCGTTAAAGCTCATTTCTACTGGGTCGCCCTCAAAGCTGAAACCGTCGCGACCGCGTAATTCGCGCTGCAAAGCTTCCGAAATTTGCACCTGACTGAGGGCCAGAGTGTCTTTGATGTGGACAACGCGGGCTTCTTCAGGCGGCTTCGGCCCGATTAAATAATCGAGGGCGATACGTACCGCCTCGCGGTCATTCTCGCAGGTGACGGGCATTGCGCCGTGTAGCGGCCCGCCGCCAGTAAGGGCGTTGATATAGGTCTTTTTCAGGTCAACTTTATCGGCTAATCGCTTGACAATCAAGTCAGCCATGCCGATGCCGACGGCGTTGCCGCCCGATTCGGGTGTTATATCCAGCGCGATGATAACTTTGATGCGTGGCTCTTCCCAGGCATGATTATCCGGCAAGTAGACCCGCCCGATTACGTTGGTATCCATGCCCGCCCCACTGATGTTTTTGCCGATGCGCTCGACAATCAGCACGTCTATATCTTTGGAGGGCAAAGTCGGGCTGGTGCGCTTGGCTTCTTTAAGTAATTCGACCTCGACCCGATAAAAATCTTGCGGGGCGACTCCGACAATTCGGCTGGCGTTATGATAAGCATCTTCCAGCACGGCGAACCCAGCGACTACCGGGGCGCGTTCCAGAATGGCCCGGCCCACTTCGGGAATAAAGTCGCGCAAGCCTGCCACGCCGTAAGAGTGAATCGCGATGGCTTGATTGTGTTTGCCTGTACCAATTGCCAGCATTTTCATTAGGCCGCTCTCGACATCGCCCCGGAAGTTGGTGTGGGCCTTTACCCGGTTGGTGACAATGATTGCGTCCGCCTCACTCGCGTTCTTGTCCAGGTAAACTGGCAGACCACTGGGCGATTGGCCCAGTTCTACCGTCTCCATGCTGCTTTTAATCGGGCAACCGACGTAATCTTCGGTGATACCGAGCGAAGCCAGCACCTGACGCTGCCCCTCCGCCGTGCCACCGCCGTGACTGCCCATCGCCGGAAAGACAAACGGTTCGCCACCCAGCTTTTTAACTTCCGCCACCAACGTCTTGACAATCAAATTGATTGAAGCGACCCCGCGACTGCCCGCGCCTAGCGCAACCGTCTTGCCCGGCCCGATTTTGGTCTGTAATCCTAGCTTCGCAAACTCGCGCTGTACCGCCGCCACTACGCCCTCATCGCCCAACGGCGCGTGATACAGCGTTTGGGTCAGGCTGACCATTTTGGGGAACACCGTCGAGAGTTCTTTCATCATCATAGCCTCGGCCTCCTCGCCTCCAAAAATCTTGAATTTTCCAATCTAACTGGTTTGTATGTTATCCTGACTTTATTATAACATACTGTCTTTTTCCTGAATCTTTCTTGCTCTTGTACAAAAGGCGGTTGCAAAGTACCAAAAATCCATTGGCGGAGCAATGTCCTACAAGAGATTTGAGGCCAGGAGAACCGTTGCTGGTCTCAAAATTATGAAGCCCCAAAAACTATTAAGCTTTCTGGGAAATACGGAATGACTAGAACCGAATATTACCTTTTGCACGGTTCTATGGAAATTTTTTGCATAATTTCCAGAAAATCTTGCAAAAACCAACCTCTTATTTTACAATAACTTCGTAAACATTTTCCTTAAACTATTGGTGGAACAGCCTACAAAGATCACCACTAATAATAATTTAGCCTTTTAAACTTTTATGTCTAAGATCGATAAATTGATTTTAACCATAACGGACTAAAAGTCTTGCTTTTTAAGAATAAACTGGTATGAGAGTAAAGCTGCGGGATATTGCCGAGCGTGCTAACGTTTCGTTGGCTACCGTTTCACGAGTTATAAACAATCATTCCAGCGTGGACGAACGTACTCGCTCTACCATCCTGGAAATTATGACCCAGCTTGGTTATCCACTTCCAGAAGGCCGATTAAGGCTTTTGAATAGCGTAGAAAAAACCATCCTGGTGCTGACCCGGAGTGTAGAAGGCCGAGTAATAAACGGGCAAGAAGAAACCCAGGTTGAGAATAACGGCCCTTTTTATAATGATTTTGATCCATTGGTGATTGACGGCATCGAGGTGGTAATGCGTCGCTTCGGTTTGCGGACAAGAATCGAAAGGATTCGGCTAGAAGAGCCTTCCAGTGCCGATTTAGCCCAGCTAACTCAGGCTGACGGACTAATAATCGTGGGCGGAATTGTTGGACGAAGCTTGATTACTGACCTGGAAAACGCCGGTATACCTTTTGTATTGGCCGGCGCGCACCTGGGTGAATACGAAATCAACTGTGTGCTGGGTGACTACTTGCGGAGTGCGGCCCAGGCGATCAAAGCCTTGGTCGAACTAGGACATCGCCGGATAGCTTTTATTAACGGCCCGACCACTACTACCACCAGTCAGGATAAACTGGCGGGTTTCAGATTGGGCTTGAGTGAAGCTGACCTGGGCCGAGATGACCAGTTGCAGGTAACTGCTACGGACTTCGATCCTCACTCTGGCTATAAGGCCACTCAAGAATTGCTGCGACGTACCCGCCATTTTAGCGCCATCCTATATGCCAGCGATTTGCTGTCCGTTGGCGGAATGCGGGCCTTGAAAGATGCCGGACTAAACGTGCCAGCAAATATTTCGGTGATGGGTTTCTACAATGGCACAATTGCCCAGTTTGCCGACCCACCACTTTCAACCGTCAATCTGGACCGGCAACGGCTGGGCGAAATTGCGGCGCAGCGCCTGATTAGTATGCTCGATCACCAGGATTTTGAACGGTTGCGTATTGAGATACCAATGCGACTAATCATGCGAAGTTCCACCGGCCCGGCTCCACAACGTTAAACACATCAATAGTAGCCGTTAGGTTAGCGCAAGGCTGGCTATTAATTCTGCTGTGCCTGATCAGACAACCCAGCTTGCTCACGCCCCTTTACGAGTAGTGATTATGCACTTGCGTGCTGCATTTGAAAGGATAAGGAAATAGATGAAACCAGCTAACCTGGTAAATAGTGAGGCAGTAACCGACCGCCAACGGGTAGATTTAATCGTAGCAGGTGGGGGCCTTGCCGGAATCTGCGCTTCGATTGCGGCGGCCAGACTGGGCCATACTGTTATTCTGGTGCAAGACCGACCCGTCTTAGGGGGCAACTCCTCCTCGGAAATCCGGGTAGCCCCGCACGGAGCCTCTTTTGATGGTTATTTCCGGGATGCCCGCGAAACCGGCTTGATTGAAGAATTTTTGCTGGAGGCCCGAAGCCGGGGCTATGCCCTTAAGCAGCAAAATGGCTCTCCATATCCGATCTGGGATATGGTTTTGTTAGAGAAAGTCTTGGCTGAACCAAATATTACTTTGCTGCTTAATACCCTTGTTGTAGACGTAATTTTGAGCGAAGATAACCGACGTATTAAAGCAGTACGGGCAGTTCAACTTGCTTCCGAAAAAACTTTTGAGTTGCAGGCTACCATGTTTGTAGATGCGACTGGTGATGGAACACTGGGCTGGCGGAGCGGCGCTTCTTTCAGGATGGGCCGCGAAGCCAAAAGAGAGTTCGGCGAAAGCCGGGCGGTAGAAGAAGCCGACGAAGTGGTGCTGGGTAGCACCATGATGTTTTCAGCCCGCGATGCCGGGCGACCCGTACCTTTTCGTCCCCCAAGTTGGGCCTATCATTTTCCGACCTGCGCCGACCTGCCATTTCGCGAACATAGCAAAATTGATTCGGGCTACTGGTGGGTCGAGTGGGGTAGTAACTTGAACACCATAAAAGACAATGAGCGCATTCGGCAAGACTTAACCGCTTTTACTCTGGGAGTGTGGGATCACATTAAAAATCATTGCGACCACAAAGCCCAGGCTACCAACTTTGTGCTGGACTGGTTCGGGCAGGTCGTTGGTAAACGCGAGTCGCGTCGCTTTATTGGGGAGTACATCTTAAAGCAGAATGACCTGGAAGATCAGGTCTTATTTGAAGATCGGGTGGCCTATGGCGGCTGGCCGATAGATTTGCATCCCGATGCCGGTATTTTGTCCAGGGAACACCCTTGCGACCAGCCGGTCCTGCCCGGCCTGTATAGCATCCCACTTCGTTCACTCTATTCCAAAGATATTGAGAATCTGTTCTTTGCCGGGCGTAATATCAGTGTCACGCACGTGGCTTTTGGTTCTACCAGGGTTCAAAAGACCTGTAGCATTATCGGGCAGGCTGCCGGAACTGCCGCCGCGCTTTGCCTGGAAGAAAACCACACTCCCCACGAACTAGCTTCGCAGGCCGAATGTGTGCAGGTTTTACAACAAAAGCTTTTGCAGCAAGATTGCTATCTGATAGATTTGCCGCTGGAGGATGGAAATGATCTGGCTGCCCGTCCCGGCTCAAACCTTCAAGCCAGTAGCGAGGCCCAGCTAGAAACAACTTCAGGCGAGCCAGTTGAATGGCTACCGCTAGATCGTGGTAGGGTGCAATCCTTTTATTTTGCTCATCCTGAGCAACTTCTACAAAAAGTAGCTTTGCAGTTAAAAGCTGCCCAGGCTACCAGCCTTAAAGTACGTATTGGTTCTATCGCCCATCTACGCGATTTTGGAGGGCGTTCCAAGCATCCTCCCCGGTCAATCGAGCAAACTATCGAATTAGCGGCAGACTGGCAGGGTTGGATAGAAATTGAATTACCGACCAGCGTTAAACTCGCGGCTGGCCCGGTAGTAGTCCAGTTAGACCCAACAGATGGAGTAAGCTGGGCGTTGCGAGATATTGAGCCGGACGGCACTCAGGCAGCCGAATGGTCGGACGAACTGGGTTACTGGTTTATGCTGCACGGCACTTATGGTATCCAGACAAGCCCGGTGTCGCGGCCTTATTCGGCTCAAAATGTAACAAACGGGGTTTCTCGGCCCGAAGTAGCCACCAATTTATGGATAAGCGACCCGGCCCAACCTTTACCACAGTGGCTTGAGCTTGATTTGGGCAGTGAACAACTTTTTAATGAGGTAAGCTTAGTTTTTGATAGTGGCCTCAGTTTATGGGTATTAGAAGGGATTTTTCCAACCCTGGTTCGAGATTACGCGATACAAATCAAAACCCCGGATGGGGAGTGGCGTTCAATAGTTGAGATCGAGGGTAACTACCAGCGCTTATGCCAGCATCGTTTCGACCCGATCAAGACCCGGTATCTCCGATTGCTGGTGACAGCCACTAATGGCGTGCCTTCAGCACGGGTATTTGCCTTGCGCGTCTATCATAACCCGACAACCGTTCTTTAGTTCAAATTTTGTAGGAGGAGGGTTCAGGTTGCGGTGAAGTAACTTGAGCCAGAGTATTTTTAGCAAAGGAGCAGTTCAACATGAGTACCAAGAAGCCTTTACGTTATCTGTCCGGCCTGCTATTGAGTCTTATAGGGCTGGGTTTGCTCGCGGCTTGCGGCGATAGCCCGACCGCTACACCCGCCGCCACTACCGCCGCTTCAACTAACGCGGCGACCACCGCCGCAGCAAGCAGCGGCGCGTCGGCAACTACCGCCGCCGTTGCCGCCACTACTGCCGCGAACCCTACTTCGGCGGTCTCTGGCAAATGGAGTCTCGCTACGGCTGCTGCGCCTTACAAGGGCCAGAAAGTGACCCTCGCTACCGTTTCCTGGAAAGAAGCCACCCTTGACCTCGCAAAAGAATTTACCCAGCAGACTGGCATCGAGCTGGAAGTAGTCCAGCTTCCCAATGCTGATTTGTTGCAGAAAACTTTGTTGGATGCTCGCACCAAAACTGGGGCTTATGACATTATCGCTCACAGCCCAATGACTCCTTATGCCAAGCCGGGCTATTTGGTAGGGCTGGACGAGTATTTGAAGAATCCAGCCCTGTCCAATCCAGAATACAATATTAGCGATGCGGTCAACGCCGATTTTTACACCAAATATAATGGCAAAACCGTAGCCTTGCCTTTTGGCTCTTCCTCTCTGGCCCTGTTCTACCGCAAAGACCTTTTCGAGAATCCACAATATCAGGCCGATTTTAAGGCCAAATACGGCTATGACCTGAAGCCCCCGGCGGACTGGAAGCAACTGCTCGACCTTAGCAAGTTCTTTACCGAGACCGATTGGAAAGGTCCCGGCGGTGAGAAAGGCTACGGGCTGTCCGCTTACGGCAAGCGCGAGTTTAGCATGACCTATATTTACCAGATGTACCTGAGCAGCATGGCCGCCCTCAAGGACAGTAGCGCCAAAGTTAGTCTGGTAGATGACAAATTCCAGCCCACCTTCAATAATCAGGCCGGGGAGGATGCTCTTAATATCTGGAAGCAAACTTTGCAATATTCGCCACCGGGTGTCCTACAAAATGGCAATACCGAAACCCGCGACCTTTTTGCCAAGGGTCTTACCGCGATGGTTATTACTTTCGATAGCGCCCTGGGTACGCTGGCTACTTCACCCGTCAAGGACAAATGGGCTTTAGCACCAGTACCGGGCAAGACTGTGCTAGGTGGCTGGACACTTTCGGTGAGCAGTGCCTCGAAGAACAAGGAAGCGGCTTTCCTGGCAGCCCAGTATCTTACCTCGGCTAAATCCGACCTGTATCTTTTTGACAAGGCCGGACGCTATCCGGGCCGGACAAGTACTTATTCCTCGGAGGTTTACAAGGCTAAGAATCCCTATTGGGAACCTCTGGCGAAATCTAAACAAAACGCCGTGCCGCAAATAGATGTGGAAAACGCCCAGGTAGACGACGTGGTTAGTGAACAAATCTCGCTCTTCCTGACCGATCAGAAAGACGCAAAAACCACGCTCAAAAATATGTCGGATGGCGTAACCAAAATTCTCAAAAATGGCGGCTGGATTAGTTAAAAGCTAAGAAGTAAGGGCTGAATAAACAGGCAAGCTATCATATACGAGTACACAACATTTTATTTCAGCCTTTATCCTTTATCTTTTAAACAAGCGGTGTTAGAATTCAGAAAGGTCGCAGCTATGCTCGGCATTAATTCCAAAGAAGCGAGAGTATCTCAACGGGTGGGATTTAAAAGACCACAACTCAATTTCAGGTCGGGTCGCTGGTTTGGCTGGGCCTTGCTCTTGCCAACTCTGATTGTGCTGGCTGTTACCTCGGTTTACCCGATTTTGTACGCGGTCTATTTGAGCATGCAAAAATGGAACTTTGGACAGAGCGATAACCCACAGGCATTTGTGGGGCTAGGCAACTTTGCCGAACTTTTGCAAGATGAGCGTTATTGGAACTCGATGCTCATTACCATCGAATTTTTAGTATTTACCTTGCCTCTGGAATTTCTGATTGGCTTGGGGCTGGCGCTGCTGCTCAACCGCACTTTGCGAGGCCGGGGTTTCATTCGGGCGGCCCTTTTGTTGCCGATTATGGTCAGCCCGGTAGTAATCGCCCTTATCTGGAAGATGATGTATCAAGTTCCCTTTGGGCCGCTTAATGCGGCCCTCAAAGCACTAGGATTAATCCAGACTGACATTTTGTGGCTGTCCAGCCCTCAGACGGCCCTTTTATCCATTATTGTAGCCACGGTCTGGCAGTGGTATCCCTTTTCGTTTCTGGTCCTTTCGGCAGGGCTAGGGCTGGTTCCAGCCGAGCAATACGAAGCCGCCGAAATTGATGGTACAAACCGTTTGCAGGCTTTTTGGTATATTACCTGGCCGTATCTGGTTTCCAGCGCCCTGGTCATCTTACTGGTACGCATGATGGATGGTTTCAAAACTTTCGCCATCGTTTATAGCCTGACCAACGGCGGGCCGGGCAATTCTACCAATCTGATTTCTTACCAGATTTATAATGTTGGCTTTGGAGGTCTTAACGTTGGTTACGGCGCAGCCATGGCCCTGGTCTTGATGCTGGTAATGCTGGTTATCAGCCTTTTACTAATCTGGCTGGCAAGCCGCTTCCGCAGCACTGGCGCAAGTTAACCCAATGAGGAGCTTTTAGATGCAGCAGGTTTTAAGAAGCCGGAAACGCTATGCTAATCGCAAACGTCACCTTATACCCACCTGGGCGGTTTATGTAATAGTGGCTTTGTTTTTAGGGTTGGAACTCTTTCCGCTTGTGTGGATGCTTTCGACCTCTTTCAAATCGCCCGACGAATATTTTACTTCGCAGGTACGCTGGACTCCTTCGCAACCGACCCTGGAACACTACAACAGTATCTTTACCGATTTGAAGTTCGGTCAGTTTCTACTCAACAGTCTGATAGTTACCGGGGCCGCTACGGCCTTATGTCTATTGTTTGGAGCAGGTGGCGCTTATGCCCTCGCTCGATTCCAGACTGGCGGGTCACTATTGGCCTTTGGCATTCTGATTCAACGCATGGCCCCGCCCATCGTGATAGTTATTCCGCTTTTTCTTTTATTTACCAACCTGGGACAGCTCGATACTCCCGGTGCGCTTATCTTTACTTATCTGGGCGCTAATTTACCGTTTACACTGTGGCTGTTGCGCGGTTTCTTTGCCGAAGTGCCGCGAGAGCTAGAAGAAGCGGCGCAACTTGACGGTTGCGGGCGGTTGAGTGCGCTTTGGCGAGTGGTAATGCCTCTGGCGGCACCGGGATTGGTGGCGACGGCGGTATTAGTTGCGATTCAGACCTGGAACGAGTTTTTCCTGGCTGTCATCCTTACTAACGGCCCCAAAGGTCAGACTTTGCCAGTGGCTATTTCAACTCTTATTGTGCCGGTGGTGGATATTAAATGGGGCGAGATGAGCGCCGCCGGGACATTAGCGATTGTGCCGGTCTTTATTTTTGCGCTACTGGTTCAACGCCGTCTGGTAGAAGGACTGACTGGCGGAGCGGTTAAAGGTTGAAAATCTTTTGCAACTTTAGGCCAGCACATTGACAACAAGGGTGGCTTCCGGCTACCATAACTTTATCAATCAACTCTACGCATAATTGAATCTGGAAAATACCCGGCAACTACCTTTTCGGATAGTTGTCCCTGGCTTCGTGTGTGCCAAAACCAAAAAGGTGCGAATGAGGCCGAAAACCGGGGTCTTCAAGTTTCAACTATACCAGGACGCGATTAGACTTTAGCGAAAGCCAATTAAAGTTAGAGCAATTGCCAAAGGAGGTATATTACAATGGAGTATCGTAAATGCCAGGCTATTTTCGGACGAAGCCTACTTATCCTGGTTATTCTCTTTTCATCTAACCTCTTTACCGATTCCTTACTTGGAGGAAATACTAAATCAGCCAGGGCGGTGTCAACTCCAACCCCGATGAATCTGGCCTCTGGCAAAACTGTTACAGTCGATTCAACCGAAAGCAGCAGCTATCCCGGTTCCAAAGCGGTAGATAACGATAACTATTCCAGTGCTAGTCAGTGGCGTTCGGCCAATACTGCCAGCGATCACTGGTTGGCGGTTAACCTGGGTACTACTTATAATATCAGCCGGGTATTACTCTGGTCTCCCGTTACCACTTATACAATTCAAAGTTGGAACGGGTCGAACTGGGTCAATGTCTCAAACCTGACCAGCAGCAAATACGCTCTTACCGACAACCTCCAATTAACTTTCAACGATTTTACTCCGATTAGCACCAGCCAGCTTCGGCTCTATGCTACTAGCGGCGCACAGGTTAATGTGACTGAAATAGAAATTTACGAAAGCGACCCTCAACCAGTTTTCGTCAACCAGAGTGGCTACGACCTCAACAAGTCCAAACGCTTTACCGCCCCCTACGCTGATAGCGCCGCCACTTTTACCATTCAGAAAGTCGGTAGCTCTATCATAGTATATTCGGGCAGCGTGATAAATCAGGTGGGAGATTTTACCAGTTTTAATCCGACCGACATCGGCGAATATGTTGTAACAGTAAGCGGTAGTGTCGGAATAGGCCAATCCCTGCCATTCTCAATCGGCCCTAACTGGATCGAGCGGGTTTCTTACCAGCAGGCCGTTAATTTTATGGTGGGTGCGCGTTGTTGGAACGGCAATAGTAGTCAGCGTAGCGGTGCTAATGCCGGGTGCGGAACCGGGGTGGCCTGGAGGGATAGTCACCAGTTTTCGTTTGAAATTCCGACCTTGTGGGCGCAGTATGCCTCCAATCCCAGCGCCTATGACCGAATGGCTCTGGGAGCCAGTTATGTTTATTCCGGCACAACTCCCGCCGCTAATACGCCCGATTTTCTAAAACTGCTATACTGGCCCGTAGATGTTTATATGACTCCCTGGAATGGTGGCCCGGTTGACCATACTTTGCTAAAAGAGCAACTGGCCTATTTCCTGTATGCCTATCCTGATTTGAAAGATTACTATCCTCAAAACGTCTACAACCAGGTGCGAGATTATCTGTTCTCGGTTTGGGGCAACCCCGATAAATCGCGCTGGAACTGGTACGATATAACCCATACCGCCGATTTGTTCCAAACTTACACGGTAATTGGCAGTGGCAAAGGTCAATTTCCGCCTGGTCACTCGATTGTACCCAATTTGATGATGTACGAAGTAGCCAAACGCGAAGGGCGTAGCGATTATCAGGCTTACTTTAATGCGGCCTACAATAACGCTCAGTGGATTATAAGCAATGTGGATTGGAATAACCCGACCACCACTAAAGGCCAGCGCATGAGCGAACATGTAACGATGGAAGGGTTGGCCTATTTCCAGAAAGAATATCCCGGCCTGGCCCCTTTCGGTCTTTTGGACAAAATTATTAGCTGGGCCAATGTGATGATTGCGCGCTCCAATAATTTGTGGGATTTCAGGAAATATTCGGATACTACCTGGATTATACCTTCTTACAATGAACCTGGAAACGTGGCCGGTTTCCCGGCTGCCGCCTTCGCTGCGATTCAAGTTATCACTGATACAACCGTTCAAAATAATTTGCGCCTGATCGCAATGTCGCAGATTGATCATGTATTCGGGCGCAATCCGGCAAACCGCCATTTCTCCCACGATGCCGTGCCAGGTGGCAACTCCGAAGTAGGCAATGGTTTTGAAGGAGTTGAGGCGGGTTGGTTTGGCGAATTAGTTGGTGGCTATGGAGCGCTTAATAACGTGCGCGGAGTGCTGGATGGTTCGCTCAAAGAAGCCAGTTATCCCTATAACCCCAACGCTGATCCCGGCTACTTTGAGGGTTGGGTAGCTTTTAACACCGCCTGGAACGCCAGTCTAGCTTATATGGCGGGCGACGATACCGAAGTAAAGATTTTTGACCAGAACTTTACCACCGAAATTAGTTCAGCTACACCCGGAGCTACCATTGGTATCCAGCTAAAAGCACCGCTCAATTTTAATTATAGTACCGTAGAAACTGGCACGATTAGTCTTGTTACTGCCAGTGGCGATGCTTTAAAGTTGCAAGTAAGCGAAACCTCAGCCAGCAGCCTTTATTTTCGGGGTACATTAACGCTTGCTAGTGGCAATCCTAATACTGCCGATAATCTGCTTCAGGTTGCCACCAACGATAATATTACAGCTTCGTATGGTTTTGGCACTTTCAAGAAAAAGGATTACGTCAAAATCGGCAATGGGGTAATTCCGGCTGGTCCCGCTCAAACTGATCCCGTCGCCGCCAGTGGACAGGTAACAGTCAATTGGGTTGCGACACTGAGCACAACCGGGTATAAGGTCAAGTACGGCACTACCTCTGGTAGTTATGGCACCACGCTTGACGCGGGGAATGTGCTTAACAAAACTATAACGGGCCTTACTAACGGTACTACCTATTATTTTGTGGTAACGGCCTACAATGCCGCCGGGGAGAGCATCAACTCTAACGAAAAGAGTGCTACACC
>JBBQXW010000127.1:0-17899 GCA_038209275.1 Chloroflexia bacterium
GCGGTAGCTAACAGCATCAAAACCAGCACGCCAAAATATTTAGCCGCTTGCACCGCAAAGAGTTTAGCTGACCGGGCCTGAAACAATTTGCTAAAAGTTGCCGCCGCCACTACGCAGACGACTCCGGCGATACTTGGAAGCAACGAATCTTTCAGGTCAAGCAACAGAGTCAGGCTGAGGCTGAGAAAAGCCAGAAAACTGGCCCAGCGCCAAAAAGAACGAGCGTAAAAGCTGTTCTCTTTCCAATATTTAAGCGCCAGCGCGATTAACAAAAAAGCCAGCACAACAAAGAAAATAGTATTAAAGCGTTCGGCCTGCACTGTTCCGGTCGTAGGTGGCGGTGGAAATTGGGCTTGCCGTGCTACATTTGGCCCAACCCAAAGCGCTGCCAGCCCAAAACCCAATGCTAAATCGAGCAACCAGGCCCGCCGCCGAACTATCGCCAGCGTCAGGAACAAAAGTGTCAGGGCTGTAAAACCTGCCGCGCCGCCGAAACGCCCCAGCACCGGGCTAACTATTTCGGCAACACCCGCCGGGAGAAATGTTCCGATACTCAATGCGCCGAGCGCCGCCACGATAGTTGCCAGCCAACCACTTACTCGCAGCCCGGTTGCCCAGATATTGCGCCCGTAACGGTGCGCCAAAATTTCACCAGAAGCAAAAGCCGCCACCGTAAAAAGGGCCGTTGCCAGCGAGAAAGGTTGGGCCGTGCCGCCACTCAATATATACCAGAGTGCCAGCCACAAAGCTATTCCGGCTACTCCACTCAGTCCGCCAACAAAAATATTGCGGCCCCATTTGTTGCTCTGCAATCGGGTTGGGGGACGCGCTTCGGTTATAACGGCTCTTTCTCCTGACATTTCGCTTTCTCCATTTAAATTTTAGCGTCTACAATTAGGAACATATTATTACAAAGTTCATGCCCTGACAAAACCGGGCGATTTTGGTTGTGCCTCTATTAGTAGAGTGATTTTTGGTAGGGGCGAATCGCATACGCCCTCTTGACTGACCTAATGTTCAAGGGCGTATGCGATTTGACTGACCTAATGTTCAAGGGCGTATGCGATTCGCCCCTACCGCTCCCATTTTCGGCATTCCCCGATTTTGGTTGCACTCTTTTGCTTCCAGGTTCATAATACACTTGGCTCTACTGCCAAAGCCAGGGTATATACTGCCAAATACTGTAATTCTAGCAATTTTACATTTAGAACCTATCTCGGTAGGGGCGTAATTCATTGCGCCCAGTCACAGGATTTGCCCCTTCAAACCCCTATCGAGATAGGTTCTAAATGATAATCTGGCAAAAAATCGCCCGGTATTACAGTAGCTTTTCCTAATGTTTTGAAAAATGTTTTGAAAAAAATTTTTCAAAACATTAATATTTAATTTCGAGAGGGTACGATGGCAAAGAAAGAAATAGATATTGGGTTTGCGACCCGGATTGTGAACCATAGCCCGGTTTCGCTGGTGACGGTGGCGGCGAAAGGACGGACGGATATTGTCCCGGTGGGCTGGCTTACGCCGGTGAGCCTGCAACCCCCGTTAATTGGTATCGCGATTTCGCCACGCCGTTATAGTCATGATTTAATTCGGCGGGCGGGCGAGTTTGTGATAAATGTGGCGCACGCCGAAATGTTGAAACAGGTCGAGTATTGCGGCTCGATTAGCGGTGAAGATGCCGATAAATTTGCGGCGGCGGGCTTTACCCAGGGCGAGCCAAAGCGGGTGAACGTGCCATTAATTAACGAGTGTTTTGCGGCCATCGAGTGTGGCCTGCAAGAAGTAGTGATGCTGGGCGACCACAGCTTTTTCATCGGGCAGGCGCTGACGGTTTGGGCCGACTCCGATGCCTTCGAGAATTTTTGGAAGCCCGATAAAGAGGAGGGCCGCACCCTCAATCATTTTGGCGGGCATTTCTACGGTATCATCGAAAAGCGGCTAGAACAAAAGTAATTTTTGCTTAATACAAAATGGGCGAAGGCGTTAAAAACCCTTAATAGTCCCTTCTTGATGGCTTAATAAATGCTTATTATACTGTACTACAAAGCTCCAACGTTATTGTTAGCTTTGTAGGGTTATTATTAATCAGTATGAATGTTGAAGTATCTATTTAAAGGGGCAAGGGTTATTATGAGTACTACGGAAGCCGCGACGCTACTGGCTGAGTGCAAGCCGCTCTGTGACAAACTGAATGCACTGGGACTGGGTTCAGAAGTTGATGTGAATTGTGAACTGGACAAAGAAGACATGCCGCTATTGTGGAATTTCTACAAAGTTTCCAAAGCCGGATTTGGCTACAGCGATACGGTGCGCCAGGCGGCGGGGTTAAAGCGGGGCGACCTTAGCCTCCTGAATTATATGCTGGCCTGCCAGCTTTAATCTATCAGACCTAACACACCAAAAATTATTAACCACAGAGGACGCAGAGGACACAGAGAATTTTAAGTTATAAAGGTAGTAGCGCTTCAATCGCCTTTCGGCTAAGGTCAACCGAAAGCGATTGAAATTGCTACTACTCTTGTTTGAGCCGGAAGAAAAGAATTGGTAAAATTCTTCTCTCCGGCTTTTTAGTATTCTTAGTGTCTTTGCGCCTTTGTGCTAAAAATATGATTTTAGCGGGGGATGAGCGGCAGCACCACATGCGAAGGGTGTTCAGCATCGTGCAGGATGGTTTGCCGGGCCGGGCGAGGTGTGCTATCGGTGCCGAACGGTTCGCCCGTGTTCAGGTTGCGATCCCAGCGTGGGAAACAGGAACTGGTCACATCGAGACGAATGCGATGTCCGGCTTTAAACAAATTGGCGGTAGACCATAAATCAATCGTAAATTCGTAAGGCTTACCCGGTTCGAGTGGCTCGGCGGGCGCGTCGCCGTTGCGGTAGCGGGCGCGGATAATGCCGTCGGTCAGGTTCTGGGCAAAGCCGTCGGGATGAACATCTACCAAGCGGGCGACGAAATCGGTATCTGGCGCATCGCTGCTGGCCCATAGCTTTACCACGACTGGCCCGGTGACTTCGGTATCCTGGGTTAGCACTTCGGAAGTATAAATCAATACATCGTCGCGGGCCTCGATAGCGCGCTGGTCTTTTACGCCCGCCCCGTAAAGCGCGTTCATCAAGAGTGCGCCGCCGTAGGTGGGAGTCGGGTTGGTAGGGTCGTAGGTATACTGGTCGGGCGATTGGTTTCCGGCGGGTTTTTCGCCAGAGAGCAAGCCGCCGCTATGCAAATAGAAGGGCGTATATTGAGTGCGGGCTAAAGGCCATTCCTGCTCGTCGCGCCAGATATTTTCGCCCATAATAAATAACTTCACCGGGGCTTCTTTGGCGATGCCATTATCAATGCCCTTGAGCCAGTAGTCGAACCAGCGCTGGGTCAGCCCGGTTATATCGGTCTGTAAATTGATGAAGGCGCTGTTCGAGGCAAACCCAAAATCCATATCGCCAACCACGTTGGTGCTGCCCATATGCGACCACGGGCCAATCAACAGTTTGCCCTGCCGCGCTTCGGGGGTGCTGCCTTCGGTACGCAAGGCGCTAAAATTCTGGAGCGTTCCCTGGCAAAAAATATCGTACCAGCCGCCGATGTTGTAGGCCGGAACTTTTACCTTGTCGTATGATTCGCTGACCGATAGCCCGGCGTTATATTCGCGGTTGTTGGGCTGGGCAATCGCCTCGGCGAGTTCGGGTGCGAGTTTTAATTCCTGGAAAGGTGCAAAATCTTTCAGGGGCAGCGAAAGATAGCCTTCGGTACGCAAGCGGTTCATTTCGTTGACCAGGGTGATGGCGGCTTTGGCTTTTTCGGCTCTGGGCGCTTCGGCATAGCGTTTGTTGAGAACATCGAGGGCCATGTTGAGTTGCCACGAGGCGTATTTGCCCAGCTCAAACGCGCCGCCGCGCCAGGCTTGCCCATCTCGCGAATCCGACCAGGTAATCGAAGGCACGATGGCTTTGAGATGGGGCGGGGCTTCTGCCGCCGTTATCCATTGGGTGAAGCCCAGATACGAAGGGCCGAACATACCCACATTTCCGTTTGAGCCGGGCAGTGTCGCGGCCCATTCCACTGTGTCGTAGCCGTCCTGAGCTTCGTTGCGGAGCGGCACCCATTCGCCCTCCGAGCGCAAACGCCCGCGTACATCCTGAATAACTACGATATATCCGGCGCGGGCCAGCCGTACCGCGTCCGACCATGTGCCGGAGGTAGAAAAATCTTTGGCGTAGGGCGTGCGGGTCAGGGCCACCGGGTAAGTTTCGGTGGTATTATCGGGGCGGAAAATATTGGCCCGCAAAATTGTGCCGTCCCGCATCGTTGCCGCTACATCAAACTCGACCTTGATTTGATCGCTCATTATTAAAAGTTATTTCCTTTCTTTATGCTATTATATTTTGCACACAGGACTTTCGCTCTACCGCTACCAACAATAATCTGCTAAAATCTGCGCCATCGCCGATAGTGGCTTTTTCTTTTTTCTTTAGCTTTTGAAATTTTTTTGCAAAAAAATTTCAAAAGCTAAGTTAAAGTTTTTCGGGTGTCGGCTTACATGTAAGCGAAAGTCTGGTATGAAGAAAAAGTTCGTAAGCATTATAAGACAAACAGGAGCGGATGAAAATGAGCATAGACCTTGCGCGGGCGCGGCACGATACGCCGGGCTGCGAGAATGTTTTGCACTTTAATAATGCGGGGGCGGCGTTGATGCCCCAGTCAGTTCTCGACGCGACTATCGGGCATTTGCAACTGGAAGCCCAAATCGGCGGCTACGAAGCGGCGGCCCAGGCCCACGAAGCCGCCGAACGGGTTTACGATGCGACGGCTCAGTTGCTGAACTGCGGACGTGACGAAATAGCCATGATTGAGAACGCGACGCGGGCCTGGGACATGGCCTTTTATTCGGTGCCGCTCGGCCCAGGCGACCGTATTCTGACAGCAATGGCGGAATACGCCAGCAATTACATCGGATTATTGCAGATGGCCCGCAAAACCGGGGCAAAAATCGAGGTTATTCCCAACGACGAATCGGGTCAGCTTTCGGTGGAAGCTTTGCGAAATATGCTGGACGAGCGGGTCAAGCTAATTGCGATTACTCATGTGCCGACCAATGGTGGGTTGGTTAATCCGGCGGAAGAAGTTGGTAAGGTGGCGCGGGAAGCTGGCGTGCTGTACTTGCTGGATTCGTGTCAGGCGGTTGGGCAGATGCCGATAGATGTAGAGGCGCTGGGCTGCGATATGCTTTCTGCCACCGGGCGCAAATATTTGCGTGGGCCACGCGGTACAGGCTTTCTCTACGTGCGCCGTAGCGTAATCGAACAACTAGAGCCGCCATTTTTAGATTTGCACGCGGCAGATTGGGTCGCGCCTGACCAATACGAAATTCGTTCGGATGCGCGGCGCTTCGAGAACTGGGAGACGAATTTCGCCGCTCGTATCGGGTTCGGTGTAGCGATTGATTATGCTTTGCAATGGGGTCTGGACAATATCGAGCAGCGTGTTTCAGCATTGGCGGGAGATTTACGCGCCCGACTAAAGGCTATGCCGGGAATTACCGTAACCGACCAGGGTATAAAGCAATGTGGCATTGTCACTTTCAGCGTCAAGGGGAAAGAGCCGCAAGAAATTAAAACGGCGCTGGCCCGCCACAAAATAAATACGAGCGTCACAATTATAAATTCGACCCGGCTGGATATGACGGCCCGCGGTTTCAATAATCTGGTACGCGCTTCGGTACATTACTACAATACTGAGGAAGAAATCGAACGTTTCTGCAAAGTGCTGGCTTCACTAGCTTGAAATTGGTGGCTTGTGTTAGCCCTGGACAACCCTACGGGCCGAATTCCGGGCTACGATGCTCAAGTGGTTTGAAAACCACTGGATACCCAACGCTAGTGTCATTTGGTAATCAGTGGATTTTAATCCACTTGAGCATCGTAGCCCGGAATTTATTCCAGAGCGGTCTTTCGCTAAGTATTATCTTGAAGTTTGAGTTGATGCTTACGAGGTAATGCAAAAAACGCAGAGAAATTTTCTCCCCTGCGTTCAAAAACCGATTTTGTAAAATTACTTACCGCAGCCGCAGCTACCGCCACAGCAACCGCCGCCGGATTCGGGCAGGTTGGCGTTTTCGATGATAAAACCACGCTCCATCAGGGTATCCTGGAAGCCGATGACCGCGCCGGACAGGTAAGGGGCGCTGGCTTCATCTACCAGCACGCGTAGGCCGTCGAAAACCATTACGAAATCGTCTTCGCGCTCCAAATCGTCGAGGGTCATGGCGGCGCGGCTACCCTGTACGAAGACGCGCAGGCTGACGTTCGGATTTGGCTCCTGGCTCAAAATCTCGCGGAGTTCGGTGCGGGCCTCGTCGGTGATGGTCAACAAAGTTGTTGTGGTCTCGTTAGAGGTCATTGTCATTGGCTTAATTTCCTTTACTTTTTAATTTCTTCTAAATATTTCTGGTCAACTTGCAACGTGCAAGTGTAGCGTCTGGCTTATTTCCTCTATTTTACCATCTCCGTCAAATAACTACAAGCCGTAATTCGTTTCGATTCAGGAAGGAACACAGATGGACACGGATCAGCACCACCCTTCGGGCGTGGACACAGATGATTTTAAGTTTTGGGATTATTAACCGCAGAGGGCGCAAACAAATATAAAACTCTCCTCTATTCTCCGTGTCTCCGTGCCTCCGTGGTGAATTTTAATTTTCTCTGTGTACATCTGTGTTCCCTAATTATCCTCAACTCAAAACTCAAAACTCAAAACTTGATTCTCCCCTCGTTTTTGGTTTGACACTGTGAGCTGGCTGTTATATTATGTGACCATGTAAAAGTGCGAAAAAGGCCGGCCTACAACGGCCGGTTTTTTAATCCGCACCCTATTCTAAGGTTGATAAATGAGCTACGGAGGCGCTGCTCAATGAGTTCATCGGAACCATTCAATTTTGGGCGTAAGATCAAAGAGCTGAAACGAATTCACAAGAAGGGTTATGCCGACCTGACCGTCGGGTTGAAAATTAGCCGCGACCGCCTTCTCCAGCTGGAAGAAAACGAGCGGGAGCCGAACGAAGCAGAACGTCGTCGCTTCGCCGCCTTCTATAATTTGCCGGTAGAAGAATTTGGTCTGGTCGAAGGAGGCACGCCCCCTCCTGTCCCAGCCCCGGCTCCTACCCCAGCCCCCCGTCCTACCCCCGGCCCGGTGGCTGGCCCCGGCCCGAATACCTATAATACCTATAATCCTGGCGCAGGTGAACGCCGCTTTGACAACCCGCCTTATCAGGGCGGCGAACGTCAGGGCGGTTTTCAAGGTGGTGAACGCCAGGGCGGTTTCCAGGGTGGCGAACGCCAGGGTGGAGGTTTTCAGGAACGTTCCGGCAACTTCCAGGGCGGCGAACGCCAGGGTGGTTTCCAGGACCGCCGACCCAACCCTAATTACGGAAGCGGCCCAGGCGGAGGCAGACCGAGCGGCCCGCCCCCCGGTGGCCCACAACGGCCCGGCTATGGAAGTGGCCCAGGTGGAGGTGGCGGCAGACCGAGCGGCCCACCCCCCGGTGGCCCACGTCCCGGCCCAAATGGAGCGCGGCAGGATGCCCCGCCCCGGCGTGACCCGGCGGTGCCAAAAGAGCCTAAAGAACCAAAATCGGGCGAGGCCAAGCCGATTATGAAGTATACCGCCGAGCAACTCGGCGATATTGAGTCGGCTTATTTGCGGAAGCAGCGCGACCTGAAAGTGCCGCTAACTTTCACCTTCCTGAATGGCAAGCAGTATACGGGCGTGGTACTAGATTTTACGCCGTTTACCGTCCATATTCAGGAGAGCGATTCTGGTCAGGAAGTAATCTTGCGTAAACTGGCGATGGCCTATTATCGCAAGGCCGATTCGTCCTCATCGGGTGACGGCGATGGGGCAGGGAAGGACTAAAAATTATGGGCCTGGGTTCATTTATCCTTTATCTCCGCGCCCACAAAGACGGCGTTACGCCCCGTGAGGTCGCGGCGGAACTGGAAATGCCGGAACACTACATCCACGCCATCGAGTTGGAGAAGCACGCGGGCAACGCTGACTCTCGCGGCAAATTGTCGGAATACTTCGATGTGCCAATCGAGGATTTTAACGATTTTGCCCGCAGCACGCACGCCCGCTTTATGGAAATTTTGAAAAAGGAGCGCCGCCCCCAAATGGGCTTTCTGTTGATGAGCGGCGAAACTTTGATGGGTACGGTGGATGGTGCAGATACCAGCATCATCAAAATTGTGGAGCTAAATTCCGGCACCAAAACTATTTTGCAGCGCCACGCCATCAAAAAGTGGTGGCCGCTCAAAACTCGTAGCGAACGCGGCGAAGGCGGCTCGGATTATCGCGGTAACGGCGAGGGTCGTCCTCCCATGCGTCGCCCGATGGGTGGCCCTGGTGGTGGCAGACCACCGCAGCGTTCGGGCGGCTTTGGTGGTGGTGGCGGGGGTGGTCGCCCACCCCAGCGTCCCGGTGGCCCCGGTGGTGGCGGTGGCGGTGGCGGTATGCGCCCCAACAACCGACCCAACCCTTTTAATGACCGTAACGACCGCCCCCCGGCAGAACGGCCTGAGCGTCCCGAACCGGGCAACGAGCGCGAATCAATGCCGCGGCGCGCCCCTTTCCGTGACTAAAATTTTGTTGTAAATTACTATATAGGAGAAGATAACTTGAACAAACGTAAAAAAGTAGCCTGGCACAAACACCTCGATAAGCAGAAAAAGCTGAAAGAGCGTCGCCAGGCCGAAGCCCAACAAAGCGGCACCGCCACTACTCCGGCTGCCCCCAAACGCTAGGTTGAAATTGGAAGGATGGGGACGGAAGAAGCTTTCTTCCAGCTCCGTCCTTTTTAATGCAGCGAGTGAAAATTTTGCTAGGCAAAGTTCCAGGAAAGAATAAGAATGAAAAGACTGAACTTCAAGGAAAGTTATATCGGTTGGGTAAACTACTGGAAAAAACAAACTTCGGGTGATACTCAAAAGGCGATGGAGTACGCTATTGGGGGAGAATTTGAGGCTTTTGGCGAGATAGAGCGACAACTCTTGCTTCAATCCGGCCTGGGGGAAAAAGATTATTTGATTGATGTCGGCTGCGGTTCGGGCCGATTGGCAAAACCGCTTTCGCCTCATCATTCGGGAAAATATCTTGGTATAGATATAGTACCAGACCTGGTAGATTATGCTCGGAAGCTGGTAGCGCGCCCCGATTGGCGCTTTGAGGTCGCGGCGGGCCTGACCATCCCGGAAGAGGACGAAAAAGCTGATATGGTCTGCTTTTTCTCGGTTTTTACCCACCTGTTGCACGACCAATCCTATTTTTATTTGCAGGAAGCCAAACGAGTACTGAAGCCAAACGGGAAAATAGTTTTTTCTTTCTTGGAATTTACTATGCCGCATCACTGGCCCATTTTTGAGAATGACGTAAAAGATATTGATGGCGACCATCCCTTAAATATGTTTATGAGCCGAGATGCGGTTACGGCCTGGACTGAACACCTCGGATTGAAGATAGAGCGAGTGGAAAGCGGCGATAGCCTTTGCATCGAGTTGCCCACTCCTGTAACCACTACCAACGGCACGGTGATGGAAGGCAAAACAGCGTTTGGTCAGTCGGTTTGTATTGTATCGAAGGCGAGTTAATAAATATGTCAATTTTGGATCAATATGTCAGCACCGGGCCGGGCGTGCAAAATGCGATAGATTTGTTCAAGGGCGAATGGCCATCCAAATTACCGGGCAAGCTGGGTATAGTTGGCGATGGCCCGGCTACCTTGTTTGAAGATGACCGGGTAAAGTGGGTGGTAGATACCCTGGGTGGCATCAAAGGCCAAAAAGTGCTGGAATTAGGGCCGCTGGAGGGCGGGCATACTTACATGCTGGAGCAGGCCGGAGCTTCCTCGATTGTAGCAGTGGAGGCCAACACACGGGCTTACCTGAAATGCCTCATCGTAAAAGAACTGCTCGAAATGAAGCGGGCCAGCTTTTTGTGCGGCGACTTTATGGAATATTTGCGCCACAGCCGGACCAAATACGACCTCTGCTTCGCCAGTGGCGTGCTTTACCATATGCAGAACCCGGTTGAATTATTGGCGCTGGCGGCGAAAAGTTCTGACCGCCTGTTTCTTTGGACACACTACTATGATGCTGGCGTGCTGGACAACCCGGTAATTGCCCACAAATTTCCCAGCAGTCAACCGGGCGAATACGAAGGCTTCAAACATACGCTTTACCGCTACGAATACGAAGCGGCCCTAAACTGGACGGGCTTTTGCGGCGGCAGCGCCCCCTTCAGCCATTGGTTGAGCAAAGACGATATTCTAAACTGCCTGCGAAATTTTGGCCTGACCGAAATTACTATCGGACAAGATTCGCTGACTGCTCATCCGCACGGGCCACAATTTACGCTGGTGGCTACCCGCCTCGGCAAGAACATTCCTGATAAAACGCTGGTTTCGGAAGTTAAGAAGGAAGTAACCGCCAGGTTGGGACAGGTAAATTCTAAACTTGGTTCGGTCAAAAGTTATATATCCAAAAAACGGTGAAAGGTTTAGTAAGATGGCCTATTTTGAGCCGGGTACATTGATTATCAAGGGCGATGTGCGGCGGGCGTACAATTTGCAAGCGCCGGTAGAACAGGTTTATGAGTATTTGAGCAATATGCGAAATTTGCTTTCGCAAGTGCCAAATACTCAAAAGCTGCAAATTGGCAAGCTGAGTGGCAAAGCCCGCATGTTTTTGAGTATCGAGACTTTTGGGGTGATGGTGGATGGCGTGATTGATGTTGAGCCAACTTACGACCGCCCAAATTTTATTATCCGGCTCAAAACCCCGGCAGAACCGATTGCCGCCATTCCGCCCCGCCTTTTGAACGGCACGTTCCAGGGCTATATCAAAGTAGCCCCTCATACTGAACGAGGCGGCTCAAAGGTTAGTAGCCGCATCGTGCTGGCCTTCGATGCAGCCCAGGTCGAGATACTCAACCTTTTGCCCCGCTCTATTATCGAGACCAGTGGCCCGGCCCTATTGCAAGAATACTCCGAAAATTTATGCGATGAATACATCAGCAACTTGCTTCGCTCCTTCCGGCAGTGGCAGACCGAGCAGAAGCGACAGACTGGCGCATGAGCAGGACTGAGGAACCAGGAACGAGGACGGGAACTGAGGATTTTTAGCACAAAGGCACGAAGAAGCTAAGAATTAAGAAATTGGAAGTAGTAGCTGCTCTAAAAGCAATACCGTTCAAATAAGGGGAGTGCCGAAATTGGAAGAGGTAGGGGCGAATCGCATACGCCCGTGAAGACTGTGCTGGGTCAAACGGGCGTATGCGATTCGCCCCTACCAAAATTCACCTCTTCACAAATAGGCACTTCCCAAATAAGGGCAAAATTGCTGTGGGAGCGAGCTTCTGCTCGCGATTTATGGCTACGGTAAGGTCAAATCGTGAGCGGTGGCTCGCTCTCAGAGAGGTTATTTGAAGGATATTGGTCTTAAAAATCATAGGTAATTGTAGGGGCTAATTGCCTGCGCCCACCGATTTTGAATTAAGGCTTTCGCTTTTCTCTTAGTTTTGAGTTTTTTTGTAAAAAAACTCAAAACTAAGAAATTTCTGTTGCTGGGTGAAGGATGAAGGATTAAACATGAGTCGAGTTATTGAAATTGTACAGTTTGGGATAGGCGGGGTAGGTCGGGCGCTGTTTGGGCTGGTGGTGCAACAGGAAGCGGCTATCCGAAGTCGGTTGGATGTAGAATTGCGCTACCGGGCGCTGGCCGATAGCACCACCGCGTTGCATCTCGATTCGGATACGGCGATGTCGCACCAGCATATGCTGCATTTGTGGGGCGGGCTTAAGCCCGACATTGGCGAGAAGCTGACAAACCAGGCTGGCGCAGTCAGGAAACCGGGCGACTTGTCGGTGCTGGCAACCGAACTTGACCGCCTCAAGCGCGAAGATAGCGGCGCTCGTCTGGTGGTAGTGGATGTAAGCGGCGCGCCGGAAGAGCAAATGTCGCCCGTGATTACCGCTGCTCTGCGCCAGGGCCAACGGGCCGTGCTTGCCAATAAACGCCCGCTTTGCGGCCCAATTGCCGATTTCAAGCAGATGATGGCGGCAGCAGGAACGGGCCTGACACGCTTGCGCTATGAAACGACGGTTGGCGCGGCCCTGCCGATTATCAGCACGCTGCGGATGCTGGGCGATAGCTGCGATGTAATCGAGGAAATCAGTGGCACGTTTAGCGGTACGCTCGGCTACCTGACTACTCGCCTGGAAGAAGGGGCGCTTTATAGCGAAGCGGTGGCGGAAGCGAAACAGGCGGGGTACACCGAACCCGACCCTCGCGACGACCTAGGCGGGATTGATGTGGCCCGCAAAGCCCTTATCCTGGCCCGTTCGCTTGGCTACCAGCTTGAACTTAGCGATGTAGAAGTAGAGCCGCTTTATCCGGCTTCGTTAGCGGAAGTAAGCGTACCGGAGTTTATGGCCCGCCTGACCGAATTGGACAAGGACTACAGCCTTCGCAGCCAGCAAGCTGCCGCCGCTAACGAGACCTTGCGCTATGTCGCGACGGTCAAAGAGGGGCGCTGCAAAGTCGGGTTGGTGCAAGTGCCAAAGGATTCGCAGATAGGCCGCTTGCAGGGAACTGACAACATTATCGTTTTCAAAACCCGCCGCTATCACAAACAGCCTTTGCTAGTGCAAGGGCCGGGCGCTGGCCCAGAAATTACCGCTTCCGGCGTTCTCGCCGATATTCTGAGCCTTGCCCGGTAAAGAAAAACTGGTTTGCGGGAGCGCGTTGGATTTTTGCATTAAGGTAAAGAATTCACGGCTCTAAAGAGCCGTGCTAAAAAAATCAGATCACTTATTTTTAGCACGGTTCTTTAGAGCCGTGGATACTATTTCCAACTAGAAAATGCTAGGCAGGCCAGTGTTCTGGGTCAACGTCAAATTCGCTCTGCGGGTCATAGTCAATGTCGCGCAGTTTGACGCGAGGTAGACGGGTGTGAAGAGTAGCCAGGTTTTTCTTCAGATAATCGCCCATCTGACCGATAATTTCCTCTATAATAGCCTGCATCTCGTCGAGACCGCCATGGTTTTGGGGGCTGGTGTGGTTTTTCCAGACCTCGAAGTAAATATCTACCGCCCGGTTCATTTCGCCGTTGCGTCGGTCAATCATTTCGGCGGTCAGGGCGTGTTCAGCATCTACATTGACATAGTAGCGGTGCATAAACATGATGATGTGGTGCTGGATTAGCATCGTTTTGTCGTGGTCTTGAAGATAGTCAATGATGACCTCCACCACGTTTTCGTAGCGGGCCGACAAAACTTTTTGCTGTTCTAATACCTCGTACAGAGTACCCTGGAGTTCATTCTGGGCGCGCTTTTGTAGCTCGTCCAGAATGGCGGCATGATTGTGTTTTAGCTCTTCTACTAATGTCTTCATGGTCTCTCCTGACTAATTCTGGCCGCGCCAACCAGTTCGCGCTGAACCGGGAAGCTGATACAACCAATTTTGGTCAATCGTATTTCCTACTTCCTTTATCGTATCAGTCTAACAGGTACTTGTCAATAAACGATTTTATATAACTTATATGTATAACTCTTCAAACTTAATCTGATTACGAAAATAAGCTTTAATGATGTTAAATTATCGGCTTACTTTCGGTGGGCTGCTCGTTGCTGCTATTGGAATGTTCGGGCGAGAGAGTTGGAAGTGAAATGGTAGCGGTAGCGTGTACCGTTTTGTTTCGGTTTTTTAGCTCCTCCAAATCGCGATGGCGTTGCTCGGCTTCTTCGATTATTTCCCAGGCACGCGCTTCATCCTGCCAGCCGACCAATTCTGTCCACTTGTCCTCAAGCGCCTTGTAGGTGGCAAAGAAATTTTCGATTTCGCGTAGCCAATGCGGGCCTATATCTTCAAGCTTAGTGATGTGGCGAAAGCGGGGGTCGTGCGACGGTACGGTCAGAATTTTTTCGTCGTGACCCTGCTCATCGCTCATATCCAGTACTCCAATGGGCCGCCCGTCTATCACGCAGCCAGGAAAGGTTGGGTTATCCACGATTACCAGAGCATCGAGCGGGTCGCCGTCCAGACTAAGGCTATCGGGAATAAAGCCATAGTCGGTTGGGTAGTGGACAGAACTATAGAGAACGCGGTCAAGTCTAAAAACTTTGCGCTCTTTGTCGTATTCGTACTTATTGCGTGACCCACGCGGGATTTCTACAAAAACATCAATGGAGGTTCGCTTTACCGCCATAACTCACTCTGCCCTCCTGGAACTAATAACTTCAAAAGTTTAAACTGTAACCACGTCAGTTATACCTTATTTGGCACTGACTGGCAAGACAAAAGGAAATACTCCTAACAAATTCTAAAATGTTAGCGCATCAAATATTTTGCGGGCGATAGGGGCGGCAAAGCGGCTACCTTCGCCAGTTTCCTCCAGCATAACCACTACTACATATTTGGGGTTGGCGGCAGGCGCGAAAGAAGCGAACCAGGCGTGCGGAGTCTCTTTGCCGCTTTCTGCCGTGCCAGTTTTGCCTGCTACTTTTACTTTTGAGCCACCGAAAGCCGAAGCCGCCGTGCCACGCAACGTTACATCCAGCAACGCCTGCCGCAATTTGTTCAGATTCGCCCCAGATACAGGCAGTTGCAGACGGGTTTTCGGGCTGGTTGGGGTAGATACGCCGTTCTTTTCGGTGCGGGCAATCAGGCGCGGGACAGGCACAGCACCGCCGTTGGCAATTCCGGCGTAAACTTCCGCCATCTGCAAAGGCGAAGCGAGTAAGTAGCCCTGTCCGATGGCAAGATTAACCGCATCGCCGCTAAACCAGTTCTGCTTAATGTTGTCCTGTTTCCACTTGTCATCCGGCACTAATCCGGCGGTATCATCCAACCCAATCATGCCAGTGCTAGTACCGAGGCCACAGGCTTTGGTGAAGCCGGGCAACAGATTTCGGTCAATCTCATCGAGCTTTTTGCCAAGTTCGTAAAATACTACGTCGCAAGAAACGACCAGCGCTTCGTAGAGCGTCAGGTTTCCATGTCCAGTTTTGAGGTAGCAATCTTTGGCGAAAGCCGCCCCCAACCCTTCCCAATGGCCCGTACAGGTAAAACGAGTATCCATAGTAATGCCAGCCCGTTCCATTGCGGCGGAAGCGGTAATAACCTTGAAAATAGAGCCAGTCGGGTAGCTACCGTTAACCGGGCGGTTCTGGAAAGGGCGGCGCGGGTCATCATTAAGCGCCTTGAATTGCTCCTGGCTCAAACCCTGAATAAAGGCGTTCGGGTCAAAAGAAGGCTGGCTGGCAAGAGCCAGAATCGCGCCATCGGTTACATTCATAACCACCGCGCTACCGTTGCGCCCGGTCAGAGCGGCTTCGGCAACTTGCTGGATTTTCAGGTCGAGGGTTAAATAGACGTTGCTGGCAGATTGGCCCGGACGTTCCGCCAGGGTGATAGGGCTGCCGCTGTCGGCTTTGGTTATGACCAGTTTGCCGCCTTTTACGCCAGCTAAAGTATCTTCGGCCCAGGCTTCTACGCCGGAACGCCCGATTTTGTCATCCGATTTATAGCCTTTGGCCGCCAGCGTTTTGAGGTCGTTTTCGGTGATTGCACCCATATAACCGATACTATGCGCCGCCATAGTGTTGACCGGGTAGGAACGCACAGTTTTCTCGTCCACTCCAACCCCTTTGACCGCGACCAGCTTATCAATTTGTTCTTGAGAAGTGCTACGGGGCAAATCTTTAATCGGCATCAACCAATCGGGGCGACCATCGGCATAGAGTTTTTTGATTTTGGCTTTATCGAGTTTTAGTTCCTGGCTGAGTACATTTAGCAATTGCTCTTCGTTCTGAATTTTGCCGGGTACTACAAAGACCGAATAAACCGTCCCCGCTACCGCTAGAGGCTGGGCCGCAATATCCCGGATGTCGCCACGTAGAGGATTATCGCTCAACATACTGACCAGGTTCGTGCCGGTAAGCTGGGGGAAAATCAGGGCCGGACTCCAATCTATCAGCCAGCGCCCGTTTTCGGGCCGCAGCAAAATAGTATTCTGGATTTTGAAATCGCCTACTCGCGCCGTTTTTACGTTAACTTCAAAAGGCATCTGGTAGCCTAGCGCATCTTTGGCGGGCGGCGGCGCGACGATGTTAAGTTTGGTTTCGAGTCCACTAATAGTGGCTTCTTCGCTAATATCAGTATAGCGGCTAATGAATTTGGCTTCGGTGATGCTGCTTTTGCTGGAACTGCTGAGTAAGGCGTACATATAACTATAGCGCTTATCTTCCCAGGCTTTGAGGAAAGCCAGCGCGGTTTCGCTGGGTTTAGCCGAGCCAACCGGGGCGGCAGTCGGCGCTACCGCCGTACCTTCGCCTAATTCCGAAGCCGGGCCTTTGGCGGTGGGTGCTTCACCGAGTTCGGAGGCTGGCCCTTTGGGAGTGGGTGCTTCACCGAGTTCAGAAGCCGGGCCTTTAGCGGCGGGCGTTGAGGTGGCTTGTTCGGTATCGCAGGCGGCCAGCCAGCTCCCCAAGCCAGTCGAAAGCAGGGTTAGACCTGCCGCTTTCAAGAAAGTGCGTCGGTTGGGTCGCTTAATTTTGCTCATAGGCATAGTCTCAGAAGCAGAATCAAACACCGAAGGGTTATCCATGTACTACAAAGTTCCTTTGTTGTGCCGTTAGTTTGTGCCGTTAGAAAAGCCGGAGACAACTACTCAGATGAACAAGAAGACAGCTTTATCCTACCCTAAAGTTTAACATCAGACTACTATTAGTGCAACCGCTCCGAAAACGCCTGAACGCATGTGGAAGTGCCGAAATTAGAAGCAGTAGGGGCGAATCGCATACGCCCGTGAAGACTGTGCTGGGTCAAACGGGCGTATGCGATTCGCCCCTACCAAACCAATTGCCTATGCCCGCAATATTTGGTTAGAGTTTATAATGTCCGGGTTTGCTAATCATCGAAGTAAGGTAGCGAGTTTAGCTAGGACATCATCAAGAATTGATTGGGGAAGCTGGCATATAAATACCGCGTTACGCGCCTTCCAATCCAGACTTTTAAGCTGGTCTGAGAGAATAACGCCACTTACTTTAAGGCCAGTAGGTACTGCCACCTCGAAAGGTAATTTTTTAATCTGGCTGGTAATCGGGCAAACTAAAGCCAATCCGACCAGTCCATTATAGGCATCCGGCGATAAAACAAGCGCAGGTCGTCTATTTGCCTGTTCATGGCCTTTTTGCGGGTCAAAGTCCAGCCAGACCACATCGCCTCGTTTTGGGACATAATTTAGCTGTGGTGTATTCATCGCTTGCCTAAAAAACCTCTTTGCCTACGGCTGGGCCAGTTGGAATTTCGCCATGCAACATTTCTGGGGTAATGTCTGCCAGTAATTCTTCCAAAGTATAGGATGGGCCTGTTACAGCCTCGATGACCAGCTTACCGTCCACTATGGTTTGGCGTATTGGCGTATTTTGCTCTAGTCCTAGTTGTTGTGCAATCGCCTTTGGAACGCGAATTGCCAGACTGTTACCCCATTTCTGAACTTGATTTAGTTTGCTCACGTCCTTACCTCCAATTCGCTAGAGTATCTATAATGTATACACTAAAGCGAATTGTATGACGTTAAATTCAGATTGTCAAGGGTAAATGTGTTATAATACCAGATACAAAAAGAGGGCCAGATTGGGCCGGAAATTAAAACAAGAGGTATTGTACTTTACATGAGCAGGCGAACAGAGCAGGTGGCCGAAGCCATCAAAGACGACATCAGCATATTGGTTCAGCGCGAAATAAAAGACCCGCGTTTGGGCTTTGTGACCATTACACGGGTAGAAGTAAGCGCCGATTTGCGGCATAGCAAAATCTTTTTTAGCGTACTTGGTTCAGAAGAAGCCAAAAC
>JBBQXW010000128.1:0-17829 GCA_038209275.1 Chloroflexia bacterium
GTCCTAAGTAGCCCCGGCGCAACCGTTGTTACATGAATTTTGTCTTTGACCAGTTCGGCCCGCATCCCAGCCGAAAGCCCAATCAGGGCAAATTTGCTGGCTGAATACGGCGCAAGGTGCGGTACACTCAGTTTGCCGCCAATCGAAGAAATATTGACGATGCGACCACCACCCTGCTTTTTCATGTGAGGCACGCTTGCCAGCATGGTATAGAGCGGCCCCCACATGTGGGTTGCCATCGCGTCCTCGAAGTCGGCCACTTCCATATGTTCGAGTGGCCCGACCTGAATTACTCCGGCGTTATTTATCAAAACATCAATTGTGCCGAAGCGCTGGATTATCCGCTCAACCGCACTCTCGACTTCGCTTCGGTAGCGCACATCGCACGAAAAGGCCAGCACTTCCGCTCCGTTTGCGGTTAACTCCTGTTCGGCCCGGTTTAATTCGGCTTGGTCGCGGGCCAATAGGGTCAGGCGCGCTCCTTCGCTCGCCAGTTGCCGCGCCAGCACCAACCCCAACCCGCGCGACCCGCCCGTAATCACCACTGAGCGCCCCCGAAAATCCATCGGCTCTGGTCGGCCCACCGTCCGCAGGGCTACCACCCCGCCAACCGCCGCCAGCACCGTCGCCACCATTCCTTTACTTACCATTTCATTACTCCACTCTTTTTAACACCACTTTGCTAACCTGGGGTTTTTTCTTAGTTTTGGGAAATTTTTTGCAAAAAATTTCCCAAAACTAAGAATTTTTCGAGCTTCTACCTATTTGTAAGCAAAACCCCTACTTAATTCAAAACTCAAAACTCAAAACTCAAAACTATTGCGCTATCGGCCAATCTGCCCGCAGTCGGGCGATGGCTTCTTCTTTATTTTTAGCCTCAACCTCAATCCAGGGCGCTTGTTCTAAGGCACTCGGCACGACGCTGATAAAATCGCTGTGCTTGCGGTCTCCGAAAGCCTCGCGCCCGTTGGAGAGGTGAACTAACTGCCAGCCAGGGTCGGGCCAGGTCTGGCGGGCTGCCGCCAGCATTTGGGCCAGCGCCGGGTCTTCATAACTTTGCATCCCTTCGTAACAGACGTAATGATGCACATCAAAGACCATTGGTATACCCGCCCGTCGGCAAACCTCTAATATCTGGTTCGCACCATAGGAATACTCGTCGTTTTCCAGTGCCAGCCGATTTTTTACAGTAAGCGGAAGCTGGCTGATAGTTTGAATTATTTGCTCAATGCGGTCTGATTTGCCGCCGTGAATCATCATAGTCGTCCAGGCGGAGCGCGGCAGACCCATTAAATCGAGGGCGTAGGCGTGCTTTCCCAGAATTTTCTTGCTGGTCTCGACCACCTGTGGCGTGTCCGAATTAAGCACGACAAACTGGTCGGGGTGCATCACTATTCTAATTCCTGATTCGGCTGACTTTTTCCCGACCTGGGCCAATTCCGCGCTCATCTCGTCTAAAATACTTGTGCCGATTGCTTCATCGCTCATCGGGAAAAGCGCCGACGATAGCCGATACAATTTTATCTGCTGCTCGTTGCAAAAATCCAGCGCACCCACGAGCCGCCGCAAATTATCGGCATAAAGTTCTCGCAGCACGCTCCATTTCTCGTCTTCCGCCAGTTTCAGATAGCGCGTGCGAGTAATCGTGCGGAAGCGCACCCGATCCGAAATGGTCATGCAGACCAGCCCCAGGTGCGGACGCAGGGCTGTTTCTTCCGGCATTGGTATCTGAACCTCTTGCTCTTCAACTAATCTACCGCTACTCATTTGTTGTCTTTCTAGTCTGCCAAAAGCTTCTCGGCGGCCTGTTTTACTCCCTCGGTCATGGTTGGATAGGGCATCAAGGTTTCTGCCAGGGCTGAAACGGGCAAGCCTGTTCGCATCGCCAGAATTATTGGAGCAAGCATTATTTCTGCCCCGGTTGCCAGAATATGCCCGCCCAAAAGCTGACCTTTTTCATCCACCAGCAACTTTACCAATCCCTCGGTCTGACCGTCAGCAATCGCCCGCTCAATTTCTTTGACCGAGATTTTCCCCACCCGATATTTCACCTTAGCTTTACGCAATTCTTCTTCGGTTTTGCCGACGTGCGCCAGGGTTGGGTAAGTATAAGTTCCCCAGGGAATTACCCGGTCATCAAATTTTTTGGCTTGCTTCGCGAAAATATTGTGGGCCACCAGACTCCCTTGCGCCGAAGCGACGTGGGTAAACTGGTAGCCGCCCGTTACATCACCCGCCGCCCAGATATGCGGCACGTTCGTTCGCAACGTCGCGTCTACCGTGATACCGTCTTCGCTGGTTTCTACCCCCGCCACCGCTAAATTGAGAACTTCGAGGCTCGGTTTCCGCCCCGCCGCAATCAAAATTTCGTCAACTATAATTTCTTCCTTGTTCTCGCCGCACTCGATACTAAGCTTTTTGCCTTCGTTGGTGCGCTCCACCCTTTTTAAGTCTACGTTGTTTTTTAGCACTATTCCTTCTTCGGTCAATAGATGGCAGAGCATTTTTGCTAATTCCTGGTCTTCCGTATCCAGCATATGCGCGCCTCGTTCCAGCACGGTAATTTGTACCCCAAAGCGCCGGAATAGCTGGGCAAATTCGATTCCAATTGGCCCGCCCCCGATAATTGCCAATCGGCGCGGTAGCTTCGGCAACGATACCGCCTCAACATTGGTGATATACCCGGTCTCCTTTAGTCCCTCAATCGGTGGCACGCTGGTTTCCGTTCCTGCCGTAATCAAAATATGCTCCGCCCTGACCGTCTGCTCACCGATTGCTACTTCGTGGGCCGATACAAACCGCGCTTCCCCTAAAAATAAATCAATCCCTTTGCGCCGCATAGCAGCGTTGGCTTCTTCGGGCGTGCCACCGCGCATCTGGTCTTGCACGGCCCGCACCCGCTTCAAAAGCGCTGTCCAGTCTACCTGGGCTGCTTCTATCCGCAGCCCATAATCGCCGCCATTTTGCGCCTGCTTCAGCAAATGAGCGCTATACAACATCGTCTTGGTCGGGTCGCAACCATAATTCAGGCAAGTACCGCCGAGTTTATCTCGCTCTACCAGCGCCACTCGTTTGCCCTGCTCCATCAGCTCCCAGACCGCCGCGCTCCCCGCCGCCCCCGCCCCAATCACCAACAAATCATAATCCTGTTTCATCATATCTCACCCCAATTGAAGGACGGAACGATGAGGACGGAGGACGGAAAAGTAGAATTTATTTATTTTCCGTCCTCCGTCCTCGTTCCTCAATCCTCGTTCCTTAGTTTTGCTTTGCGCCGACTTCGTTGCGTGCCACCAGACTGCTCCACTTCATTGCTTCGCCGGAAGAATTTAGCCATTCGGCAATCCCGGTGGCGCTCATAATCGCCATAAAGACGCGGGTTGGGCCGGGAAGTAGCAGCAAGCCGTAGACCATCAGCGCCGCCATCCAGGTTCCAGCACAAATTGGGCAAGAAATCAGTTCGCCCAGCGCCTTTTGTACCCCTGCACCCTTCGGCACTACCGTCGTACCCGCCCCGCTACCGTCCGGCTTCGTCTCGGTAAAAGGCTTGCGTATCTCCTCGGTCACTTTGTCGTAGGACACCAGATGGCCTGAACGATAGGTCGCCAACCCCAGCAAAGCCAGGTCGAGCGGCTTTAACTCCAATTGTTTGCCCCGCGTGAGCGAGACCACCCCAAACAAACTTGCAAATATTCCCATCAGCGTCATGTAGGTTGCCCTTTGTGCTTTTTGCACGGGTTTTTTATCAGCAGGCACTCGTTTATTCCTTCCTTCTATTTTTAATTGACATAATAAATTGTATTTACTGACAGGCTAATGCCTGACTGTTTAAGTTTTTGAGAAAATTTTGAAAGATTATTTCAAAATATTGCTGGTCTTCGACCAGACCTCAAAATTGCCTCACTTATAGGTATAGCAAGCCTGATACCACTATCTTTTTCTATCCAGTTGTAGGCAGATAGAAAAACTACTTGACGGCAGCGCCTCTCCCCCCGATAATGTTAACTTATCAGCCTTCACTCGAACCTGATGACTAACGACTAAAAACTGATGATTGAAAACTGACGACTGAAAACTGAGAATTAAAAAACTATGTCTCGAACTTTGGTAGTATTTGAACGCGAAATTCAGGAGTTGCGACTAAACCGCACTTTTTTTCAGAGTATGGCAATTTTCCCGGTGTTGATGATTGGCTTGCCGGTGATAGCAATTGTCTTCTTTAATATTGCCGTGCGGGGAGTTATTAACAGCACCTCAATTGCTAACGGAATTGTAAGCGAAGGCGGCGCGATTAAGGGCGGCAGCACGGCAGATATTCTGGCAGGGGTGGTAGTTATCTGTATGAGCTTTTTTCTGCCTGTGCCGATGGTGCTGCCCATGATGATTGCGGCGCACAGCGTGGTGGGCGAAAAAGAAAAGAAGAGCCTCGAACCTTTGCTGGTGACACCGATTAAGACGGGCGAATTGCTCAAGGGCAAGGCACTTTCGGCGATTGTGCCGACGCTCTTACTGTGCTGGTTCTCGTTTACGGCGGTGGTGCTGATTATGCGATTATTGCTTACGCCAGACGTTTTGCAGGTGATAGATTGGCCGGTCTGGTTGGTGACGGTTTATGCCTGGACACCGTTGCTGGCGACCATGACCGCTCTGATTGGGATTATGCTTTCCTCGCGGGCCAGGGATGCACGCGCCGCCCAGCAGACCGGCAGTATTATGGTTTTGCCGCTATTGATAATGGTACTGGGTCTGGCTTTTGGCTATATTCAGATTAACTGGGTCTGGTGCATAGGCGGAATAGCGCTAGGTCTGGTGCTGTGCTATTTGCTCTATCGCCGCGCTTTGATAACTTTTGAACGAGAAAATATTTTAACAAGGTGGAAATAACCGATGCTCCGATTGGGTGTCACCAATGATGTTGACCTTGCGCCGCTCTTCTTCCCGATAGAGGCGGGCTGGGCCGCTACGCCGCCGGATTTGACTACTTCAGATGGCAATAGCTTGAGCGAACTGGAACAGCGCCTGTTAGCCGGGCAATTGGATATTGCCCCGATTGGGCCGCTAACTTATGCCCAGCACCAAAAAGAACTATTCTTGCTGCCTTACCCGGTGCGTACTTATGATATTGCCGCCGACGCGCTTTTTATGATTAGCAAGAAGCGCATGGATAAATACGAAACGCCCAAAATAGCGGTAGCTCCCAGTTCGGCCACAGGCGAAGCGGTGGTCAAAATTATTGGTCGCCATTTCTATCACATCGAGCCGACAATGCAGAATGTTACCAGCGAAGTAGCCGCGCTGGATGCTTTGAAGGGCAGTGCCGATATATGTATCGTTAGTGGCGAAACCGGGATGCGGGCGGTTGGCCCGGCTAAAGGCAAGGGCTATTTTGTGGAAGATTTGACCAAAGCCTGGTGGCTTTTTTATGAATTGCCTCTTCCTCTGGTGCTTTTTGCGGTGCGCCGCGCCTGGACGGAGGAAGATGCTATCGCGCCGCTATTGACCCGCGCCACCATGCAGATGTTCAGGAGTGCTTTGCAAACCGCCAAAGACCAAATGCCGACTCTGACCGAACGGGCCGAAAAACGCACTGGCCTGCCCGCTCCCGCCCTGACCGACCACTATGCCGCTCAACGCTATGAATTTAAAGAAACCCATTTGCGCGGTCTGCTCGAATTTTATCGGCGGGCGACGCTGGCCCAACTCATTCCAGCCGTGGACGACCTGGCTTTCTTCCCACCGCTAGGGCCGACTTCGCCTGGCCCGTCTGCCCCGCCCCGCCGTACCATCACCGAGCAACCGCGTGATGGAGAAAGCAGTGACCGAACGGATAATGAACGCTCCGGCTCACGTCCGCGCCCAACCGATAGTCGCGCCCGCCGCGAACGCGCTGCCGCTCAGGGTTTGCGCGTTATCAAAGGCGGCAAAGACCCCAAACCAGATAGCACGGAAGGTGAAGAAGAGCAAGAAGAGTAAGAGGTAGTAGCATGCAGCAGTTTCAAAAGCAAGAGCCACTGAATCCCTGGCTGGTCAGCTATATTTTGCAACAGCGCTTTTTGTACAGCCGCTACGAAATTGACCGCTACCTGTTGGCCGCCGGATATGGCTCAACCGAGCTTGAGGCGGCGTGGCAGGCGGTCACAGCTTCTGCTTCTTCACCCGTGCCGCCCTTCATCACTCCAATTCAACACCGCACGCAACTTACCAAAAAATTATTTGGCCTCGCCAGCCTTTCTAGCGGGGTGGCGCTGGTTAGCCTGTTCTTGCCTTGCTACGATTGGGGCGGCACTTTTTACAACGGCTTTGGCTTTGCGCTGGGCCAGGCTTTATCGCTGCATCCCAACCAGGGCGTTTTTGCTTCGGATGGCGGCACTCCGGCAATTATCTGGCTATTTTTGGCCTTGCTGTTTAGTCTGAGCCTGAATTTGCTGAGTTTTTCCAGCGTCTCGAAAAACCGCCGCCTGGATGGGTTTCGGCTGGTGGTACTGCACGGCTGGGCGCTGAGTTTTATTTTCATGGGCTATTATGATAGTTTCTGGAATTTTGATGGTCGGCTCGTAAATTTTCCCATTCAATCTCATCACCTGATTTATGGCAGCAATTTATTGACCTTTAGCCTGATTACGATGATTGGTCTGACCTTTGCGGCAATACGGGCCGGGGTACGCCTCCCGAAATATTAAATTCCTAAGCTTTGAAAATTTTTTTGCAAAAAAATTTTCAAAGCTTAGGAAAATCGGTGTCCCGAACAGTGAAAGCAAAAAATTTGACAGGAAGAACAGAAAAAGGAGAAAAATATGCTTGAAGAATTAACTCAGGTCAGCGGTTCGGCGGAGGTGGCGCGGCAAGCCCGCATTGATCTGGCGGCGGCTTTTCAACTGGCGGTAGTCAATAATTTTCATGAGGGGGTCTGCAACCATTTCAGTTTGGCTGTGCCTGGTACGGATGACCGTTTTTTGCTCAATTCTTACGGCTTGCACTTCTCGGAAGTAACCGCCAGTAATTTGCTGGTAGTGAATGCCGAAGGTCATTTGGTTGAAGGCAATGGCATTGTGGAGGCAACCGCGTTTTACATTCATTCGCGGATTCACCAGCTTCAGCCGCACGCCCGGTGTATTTTGCATACTCACATGCCTTACGCTACCGCCCTGACCATGATTGAAGGTGGTCGCCTTGAACCTGCCGGACAGAACGCCTTGCGCTTCTATGGTCATGTAGCCTACGACGAGGATTATAACGGTCTGGTGCTGGACAAGGCCGAAGGAGACCGGGTAGTTAGTGCTTTGGGTGACAAGAAAATCTTGTTCCTCGGCAATCATGGTGTAATCGTGGTCGGGACAAGCGTCGCCGAAGCTTTCGACGACCTCTATTATCTGGAACGAGCGTGTCAGGCGCAAGTGCTGGCGATGTCCACCGGGCGACCCCTCAAAATGGTCGCGCCCGAAATTGCCCACAAAACCATGCAGCAAATCCAGCTAGAAAGCGCCAACGCTGCCCAATTGCACTTCGCCGCCCTGAAACGTCTACTCAACTACGCCAACTCGAATTATGCGGATTAGGAAGCTTCGAGTGATGAGTGATGAGTAATGAGATTTATAACTCAAAACTCAAAACTCAAAACTCAAAACTCAAAACTCAAAACTCAAAACTCAAAACTCAAAACTCAAAACTCAAAATTTTACTGGGGGATAGGATGCGGCTGGTAGCGACGACGGTTGGGGATGCGGCGTTGGTGCATCGGTTGACACAGGAGGCGTTTGCGGAATATTTCGGAGTAATGCCCGTTCCTTCGAGTGTACACGGAGAGACGTTAGCAGAAGTTGAAGCGTGGCTGGCAAAAGATGGCGGCGTACTGGCCTGGGAAGGCAACGAAGCAGTTGGAGCGGCGCGCTATAAGCTAGAGCCAGAGTATCTGTACGTGGGCCGGGTGGCGGTGCTACCCGCCTACCGGGGCAAGGGCATCGCGGTCGCTCTGATGCGCTACCTTGAAGAATTAGCGCCGCGCCTGGGTCGGAGTCAGGTCTGCCTGGGAACCCGCGAATCTATGCCCGGCAACATTGCTTTCTACCAAAAATTGGGCTACCAGATTTTGAATGTAACCCCGCACGAACGCGGGCCGGATATGGTAATCTGGCTTGGTAAATCGGTTGGTTAAACTTAACACGCCTGGCTTAAAATCCACTGGCTCAAGCTAAAAGGCGACTAACGAGGTAGAGTGGAGGTAAGCGTCGCCTGGGGCTAAAGGCCCAGGCTAGAAAGCTAAAGCCGTCTAAAGGCGGCTGAAATTCAGAGATGCAACGGGGTATTACAGTGAGCTTCAGCTTACTTGAGCAACTTAGCCTGGGTCTTTAGCCCCAGGCGGACTCCATGAGCGTACCAATTTCAGGCTTAAATCCCTAGCTTGATAGGTACTGAATGAAGAACGCTGACCACTCGAAACGGTTTAGCTCTTACTCTGCTCTACTTCGTTAACCAGTTTCCCAGTTTGAAACGTAGGTGTTTACTTGCACCCTGGCTTACCTCAACCACTGGTTCTGCTATCTGACTAGAAGCTGGAATAACCTGTTCAGAGGGAGTTTGGGCCGGGTGGCGTTTGCGTCGGGTGCGCCAGGCGATTATCAGCAGGAGTAGCAAAGTCGCTTCCAGCAAGAAACTGGCGGGCCAGTACAGACGACGAGCCAGAGGCTGATAATCCAGCCGAATAGTATGCCGACCCTGAGTTAAGTGCAAACCCATCCCCGTGAAATTGGCTCGTGTGGGTTGTACCGCCTGCCCATCTACCGTTACTTTCCACAACGGGTCGTAAAGCTGACGAATTAATAACCAGCCCGTCTGCGGCGCTTCCACCTCAAAATTATAGGTATTGTAATCCCATGCGCCCCATTTAGCATTTATGCTTGAAGAACTGGCGGCTGGCTGGGTGGCGTTCCCGCTGCAATTGTTGTTTGTATCCGCCGAAATCAGCCGGAAATCTTCAATCTGTACTTCGCTACGGTCTAAAACCGTACCTTCAACTACCGGGTCTAGCCGCAACCCGGTCAAACGGTCTTGTGGATTTAGTTTGAAATTTTTGATTGGGTACATAAAACTGTGCAATTCTTCGTCATTGGGGAGTGAGACAGTAATGCCGCGCCAGGGCCGAAAATCTTTCTGCCCGTTAACATTGTACAAAATCTGCATCATCCTGGATTTATCAATAATATCGGTGGAAGCAGCAATCTTTATATAAACATAATCATAGTCCGCCATGCAGACGTTTAATTCCGGCTTGTAAATCAGTTGCGGGTCGCTGGCAACCTTCCACTTGCTCGGCTGTTCAGGTGAAACGGGAATAGGGGCTATTCGCGCACTTTGCCACTGACTCAAGTTTTTGAGGTCAAAGCTTAAATCTTTATCGAAATTATGGGCATCTGGCGCACTCACCAGGGCTGGGTCAGGCTTGCCCTGTAGCAAAAGCTGGTTTTGGTTAAATACCTGTTTAAATTCATCGGTTGGCAAATTGGCTATCTGGGTCGGGTCAGGCACTACTCTGGCTTTGGAATAAAATTCGAGCAAAGGCTGGGTTCGCTCAATACCCGTGAGCATATATTCAAGTTGTTTGTCTTCCACGGTCAGGTCATTAACATCAAAATCCGAGCGTAAATTGGCTGTATCGGATAGAGCATCCCGGACGTTACTGGGCGCTCTTTGTACCTGGTCGGCAAAGCGGTGGAACAGATAAAAATTTTCGGGCCAGAACTGGTTCGCTACGGGCATATTTTTGTAAAATCCAGCCTTTAGACCCTGATTTGGGTCGGGTACTGCCCAGGGCTGTCGCAAAGCGGCCTGAGTCGCGTCTGCAAGCGGCGGACTCAAGCCGATTATTTTTTCTGCCGAGAACTTTTGGTCAATCCGGGTAACATCCCAAAAGTAGCGCGTTAAATCGGTCAGGGTCAGCACTATAATCGTAACCACCAATAGTTGACTGCGCCGGGCGCGGGGCGATTGTAAAAATTGCAAAATAGCAAAGCTGGAAAAAAGGGCCAGCAAAACAAATTTCAGGTTAGCTTGCAGTCCAATATCTTCTTTGGGAAAATACTGGCTGAAAAGCATAAAAAATAACAGGACAACGCCCAGCACTCCGCAGAAGCTGCCCAGCATAATGATAAATCTTCGTTTGACGGCAGCATTAAATTCGCGGCTCAATAACATATCGAAGCTTAATCCTGCCAGCAGCACCACCATAAGCTGCCAGTAGTGTGAGTACATATAGAAAAAATGAACCACTCGATCCATGAACGGGATTAGCTGCCAGAGTTCGAGCAGCACAGGCGGCGCAAGGGCAATTATAAATATGCCCACTGCCGTTGCCGTCAACCATTTTTCGCGCCGTCGCCAGCGATATAGCGGTAGCAAAAGCAGGAAGGGCAGCAGAAAAGCCCCAATGTAGCGGGCGTTATGCACCGGGTTATTTATTTTGTAATATTCAAGCGCCCGTTCCAGGCTAGGATTAAACAAATCGGTGCTATATTTTCGGATTTCCTGTACTTTGTTGTAGGCTTCTTCAATTGTGTAAGAACTTCGGCCATCCAGCGTGCTACGTATATAACTATTAGATTGTTCCAATAGGGTCGAGGCGGTGATGGCAGCCCATAGCATTAGAGTAACGACGCTCATAGCCGTTACCAGCGCGGTTAAACGCTTGTGCTGTTTAACCAGCTTTAGCGTGCGTGAGTAGAGGCGGCGCACCTGATTATAGTGCATCCAGCCATAAAAGCCGAGCAGAAGCACGATGAACCAGGAATTATAAATTGTCCAGTAATTGAAAGAGACCAGTTGAATCAGCAGTGCCGTCAGAAACAGCATGAGTCTTGGCACATTGGGCCGTTGCAACAAGCCCAGACAAGCCCCCAGCAAGAAGAATAGTGAAAAGGACTCCTGAAAATAAAACCAGGCGGCGTTCCATAGCCCAATACCCGATAGCGTATAAACCAGCGCTACCAGCACAATCGTCGGGCGGCGACGAAAAATATGGCTACAAAAATAGGTGAAAGCGGTGAAGGTTAAAAAGGGCAGAATAATAAAATTTACTGCCAGAAATTGCAAATACTCTGGCAGACTTATCCCTACAAAGCTCAGGATACGTATCATTTGCGCCCACACGATGTACACAATATGGTTGGCGGTTGGGGCAAGCGGCGAGACAAAAAGCTGAAAATATTGGGCGTAGCCATTGCTGGAAATCGGATTCCACCAGGCTATATCGCCGTTGAGCCGCATTGAGTGCATACTGATGGTAAAATGCGAAGTACCTTTGTAAACATCGTGGCTGGGGACAAAGCTGGTGCTGAATAAATTGGCGGCATCGAACAGCATCAAGCGGAGAACCAGCATCGCCAAAGCAGTTGCGACAAAAAAGGCTGGATTAGGCTTCAACACAAGTTTAAACCGTGAAAGACTCATTTATTGTATCGCCAATAGAATTTTTGCCTTATTAAATTTAAATCTTTATCAGCTTTTTTGAATAATTACAAGCTGCCAATTCACACAACGCTGTGGCATGTCAGCCATTCTACAGGAAAAAGAGTATTTGTCAAACCTCCCGAACTTTACTTTTATCTCAATTACAAACAAAACTGATTAGCCTTTTTGTTAGATGGGAAGTGCTTGTTTGTGAAGAGGTGCATTTTGGTAGGGGCGAATCGCATACGCCCTTTAGACCTGGCACCGTGTTCAAGGGCGTATACGATTCGCCCCTACCGAGGCCAATTTCGGCACTCCCTTTAAGTATAAAAGGTCAAGCAGGTAAGTTATCTTTAACTCAAAGATTTAGGGCCATTTTTCAATTGAAGAAGAACCGCTTCAAAATTCAAAACTCAAAACTATCTCTTAATGTTCTCGCGGATGAGTTCGTGGATACGCTGGGGGGTGTATTCGCCTTTGGTCAGGAAATGGGCCAGACCTTCCTGGAGGAAGCTACGTTCGCTTTGGGTCAAATCTTTGGCGGTAACTACAATTACGGGGATGTTAATCGTGCGGCGGTCACTACGCAGACGCGATAATACCTGAAAACCGTCCATGCGAGGCATCATCAAATCCAGCACGATAATATCGGGTGGGTTTTGCAAAACCAGCTTGATACCCTGTTCGCCACTGGCAGCGGTTGCGACTACAAAATCCTGAGCGCTCAAGGCTTCTTTGTACATGCGGCGCAGGCTGGCATCGTCATCTATTAACAGGACGTTGCGTTGCGGGCGCATTACGGTCAGGCGATTAATTACCTCAATCAGGCGCTGTACATCTACTGGCTTGGGCAAATATTCGGCGCTGCCCAATGCCAGCCCTTTTACTTTGTTATCCTGCACCGTGCTGATAATTACCGGGATTTGGGCTGTCTCAGGTTTATTCTTGAGATAGAGCAATAAATCCCAGCCATCCATCCGACCAGCCAGGGCTAAATCCAGCACGATAGCGCTATATGGTTGCGTTTCGATCAGCTGCATTGCTTGCTCGGCGCTCGGTACAAGCTGATACTGGTAGCCACCTTCTTCTAAGTAAGTACCCACCAATCGCCCCAGGCTCTCGTCATCCTCGACCAGCAGCACCATATTTTCGACGTGCCAATCATCCAAAATTTTATCTTTAGGCCCGTTCGTTTCCGGGTTCTCTATCGCACCCGCTTTGGTGCGGGCAAAGGGAATGGTAAAATGAAAATTACTGCCCTGACCGAGTTCGCTTTCTACCCAGATTTTGCCACCGTGCGCTTCCACAATCTCGCGGCAAATCGCCAGTCCCAGGCCCGTGCCGCCAATTTCGCGTCGGTCACTGTTATCTACCCGGAAAAATTTGGTGAAAAGCTGGCTTTGGGCATCTTTAGGAATACCCAATCCCTGGTCTTTAATCATAAATTCGAGCATTCCGGCTTTATCGGGCTGCGGGCGGGCGCTAATAAAAATCTCGCCGCCATTGGGCGAATACTTTATAGAGTTACCTACCAGATTAGTGAGCGTTTGCATAATTCGGTCGGGGTCAGCCAAAATGGGCGGTAGTTCCGATGGCATATCCACTTTGATGCGTTCCTGGTGAGCGCTAAACAAGGCCATTACAGGCCGGAGTAATTCGCGCACTGGCACTTCGCTATAGTTGTAAATCTGGCGGCCCGCCTCCATCCGCTGAATATCGAGAAAATCGCTAATCAGGTTGGAAAGACGCTGGGCCTCTTTGTGAATCGTTTCAACGTAGAGGCGGGCCTTGCTTTCGGATAGCTTGCGAGTTAGCATTAGTTCGCTGAAACCCAACACGCTTGCCATCGGAGTACGCAACTCGTGCGACACCAAACTCACAAATTCGTCCTTCATGCGCGAAACTTCTTGTTCATGGGTGACATCGCGGAAAACCCCGACCACTCCACTGATGACCCCGCCACTATCTATAATCGGGGCAGCGACCAGCGCAATTAATACTGGTTGACCTTCAGCCCGGTTAATCTGAAAAATGCGCGGCTCAGTGGAGGTAGATTCGCGAATCACCTGCAAGCAGGGCGACATTTCCGGCGCAATTGGTCGGCCCTGGCGGTCACTCATACCCAGCGCATCCAGATAAACTTTGCCGAGCAGACCCTCGGCCTGATGCCCGGTTAATTGTTCGGCTGCCGGGTTAAGGCTGGTAATTTTCTGCTCTAAATCGGTGGTAAAAACACCATCGGCAATGCTGTCGAGAATGGCCCGGTTGCGGTTGCGTTCTTCGGTTACGTCATTAAACAGGCGGGCGTTTTCGATAGCGACGGCGGCCTGACTTGCTACCAGCGCCAGCAAATCCTGGTCTTCTTTATTAAAAATCCGGCCCGGCGTGCGGTCATTCAGGATAATTACGCCCAGCGTTTGTTTTTGCCAGCGTACCGGCGCGACCAGGGTTGCCCCCGGTTCGCCCGCTCCTAAATTCCAGTACTCCACCAAAAACTGGCGCAGCCGCGTTGTGGCATCCTGGCTCAGGCCATCCGGGAAAGTTAGTTCAGGCAGATTTAAATCGAGTGGACGGCCTGTAACCAGATTACCTACAAAATCAATTTCGGTCAACGATTGTAGGTCTGGCATTGCCAATCCCGGTAAACTCTGTTCGGCTACTATTTTAAAGGAACGGGTTTCCTCGTTCCAAAGGGCAATTCCGCCCCGACTCGATTGCATTAGCTTGACTGTCTCACTTACAATCGTGGTCAGCACATCTTTGAGGTTAAGCGAAGAGTTAATCGCCAGCCCAATATCTTGCAAAGTCTGGTTGCGGGCCAGTAGCCGCTCTATGGCCTTTTGCTGAGTCTCCACCGATGTCCAGAGCCGTTCCCAGGTATTTTTGACGGTGTTAATCATGGTGTATTCGCGCAAGATATGGCTATATTCGTTGGCATTACGCAAGGCCGGGCCAAGCGCCGCGCTTAATGCTTCTAGCTCATTTAGCGTCGCTATCGTAAATGGCTTTGGGCTGACCACCAGCAGGGCAGTCTGGAAATTATCTGTTCCTGCCAGAGGATAACAGGCTAGTGCCAGGCCGCCGGGCATTCCCGCCAGCGTGCTGGTATTTTTAATCAGCAAAAAGTTGGTTTGATTATGCAGAGGACGGAGTGGTTCTAAATTAAAATCGGGCGGCAATTCATCTTTTAAAATCAGGCCAAAGCCTTTAGCATCGCTTTCCCAGCGCAATAAAGCCAGCCCAACTTCCGGCCCGCAAAGTTGTCGGGCCAATTTCAAACCATCTCGGCCTACCCGGTCAGGGTCAAGGTTCTGTCCCAGCATCAAGAAATCGCGCCGTATCAGTTTATCGTTCGAGTTATTTTGTTGTTCCCGGTCATCTGCCATAAATAATAAGAGGTGGCCCTACCCACGTTTTGCTACTCGCTACTGAGCTTTGAATTAATTTTGCCTATTGTACTCGCCCTAACTACGTCCGACAAATTACATAGAACTAGACTTACAAAATCTGGGCCACCAATCGCAAAAGTTGTACTGGACTAAAAGGTTTGGTCATAAAGTGGTCAGCCCCGCTTCGTTCGGCCCGTTCGCGGTCTTTGTTCTGACCGTGCGCGGTGAGCATTACAATTATAATATCGCGGGTACTAGGGTCGGCCTTGAGTTTCTCGCAAACCTCAAACCCGGTCAGGCCGGGCATGGCTACATCCAGCAAAATCAGCAGCGGATGTTCGCGCCGGGCGATTTCCAGCGCTTCCTCGCCATCGGTCGCTTCTAATATATCGGCTGGCTCGTCTTCCAGCGTTTCGTGGGCCAGCAACCGTAACGCATCTTCATCATCGGCAATCAGGATTTTGGGTCGGGATTTCTCCTGGGTCATCTAAATTTCCCTCATCAAATCATCCAATTTCTTCGGCATAATAGGCGGCCTGTCCCGGTTGTTCTTCGACCATTACTTCAATCTGGCGTAATCTCGCTAGTTCAGGCCGCTTCTGTTCTTCTAATCCGGCCCGAATACGACCCAGCAAATAAAAAGCCAGTAGCTCCGCCGTGGTATTTTCAATCGGCAGCAAAACCACTTCATTAAGCGGGAAGGTATAGCGCCGCGCTTCAAAAGCTACTTCTATTTCGTTATCGCCGTGCCTGTAGCTCAATTTTGAATTATTGGCCGCCAGCAGCATCTTGTGGTCAAGCGCGTCGCACTCCTGCCGCACCAATGGCTTTAAATCGCTAAAATTATACAGGAAAGCGTCCGGCCCGTTCTCGCCCGAAAGCGCCACTTCTACCCGGTAATTATGCCCGTGCAAAGTCTCGCAGCGCCCGCCGTAGGTAATAAAATGGGCAGCGCTAAAATCAAAATTTTGTTTGTAAACACCAACCCTAAATTTGCTCATTTAGTATCCTAACTCGGCACAATCTCGCTGGGGTCAAGTGGCCTGCGACGCGAAGGCCAGACCCGATACACCTGAATAGTGCGCGGCCCTTGTCGGTGGTAATAAACCTTGTACCTCTGGCCCAACGCATACCAGACTTCGTAATCGCGGCCTTTTACCTTTTGCCCCAATAGGGGAGTAACGGCTAAATTGCTTATATCTTGCTTGATTAAGGCTAACATTCTTTTTGCTGTTGCTTCATCCATTGAGTCAGCATAAAAATCGCTTATCTCTTCTAAATCAAGCGCCGCCTGGTTAGTATAACGCACCGCCATACTTAAGCCACCCCTGTGCGTTTCCGGGCCTGTCGTTCTTGCGCTCGTCGTTCCAGGCGTTGGTCTATTTCTTCCTGGGTATACCATTTTGCATCTGGCTTATTTGCTTCGGTGACTGAGGCATCCAGTTCGGCTATCTCTTCGGGAGTTAGCTCAAGTTCCAGGTCAACTTCTTCCCGTTCCACGGGTTCGGCTATATAACTCGTCAGAATCGCTTCTGCCAGTTCACTGACCGAAAGCTGGGCTTCTTCCGCCAGTTTCGTCAGGCTTTCGGCTACTTCTGCCGATAGTTCTAATGTTATGTTCGTAGTCATGTTTTTGCACTCCTTTTGTCCCAAGATAAAATCTCACGCTTTATTCAGGCTTAATTCGGCATAATATCTTCTGGCTTAAGTGGTTCACGACGCGAAGGCCATACTCGGTAAACCCGGATAGTACGTGGCCCTATACGTCGGTAATAAATTTGATAATTCCGACCCATCGCGTACCAGAGTTGATAAGTTTGGTCTTTTACTTTTTGGCCTGTTAGGGGTGTTATAGCCAATTCTCTTATATCTTCGTAAATTGCAGCAATTATCCGTGTAGCTTCGGCTTCACCTAATCTCTCAGTGTAAAAGTCGTTTATATCGGCTATGTCAAGCAAAGCTCTATTATCCCAACGAATAGCCATATCAAGCCGCGCCTGTCTTCGCTTGTTTGCGGGCTGTACGTCGTTCGGCGATAATTCGCGCTAATTCTACTTCGGCTTCTTCATCGGTATACCATTTGTTATCTGGTTTGTCTGCCTCGACGATTGAAGCATTTAACTCGACTATCTCTTCTGGAGTTAGTATAAGCGCCAAGTCAATTTCCTCTGGTTCAGGCTGCCCGGCTACATACCCGACTAGCACCGCTTCAACCAGTTCATTGACTGAAAGCTGGGCTTCTTCTGCCAGTTTCGTCAGGCTTTCGGCTACTTCTGCCGATAGTTCTAATGTTATGTTCGTAGTCATGTTTTGCTCCTTTGCCCCAAAATAAAAATTTATTGCTGTATTTAGGTTTAGCTCGGCACAATATTAGTATTACCTATTCAAATAGTTTGCTCACTTTAAGCTTGAACCCTGGTATTATATCTTCGCCATCGAGTATATCGGTTGCTTTTAATACTACGGCTTTAGGCTGTCCCTGATGATAAACTTCGATTTCATCTTTAATCGGATTGATACCCCAGGCGAGGCGCGTTCCAGGTTTAGATACATCTGCAATTTGGCTCTGGCCTTTCTAAGTTTGTAGCTATCGCCTAAATCGCTCTGCCGCGACCAAACTTCAACCGTTAAATCGGGATAGGGTAGATAACCGATGAAATCGGCTGATGGCAATCGGCTGGCTACAATAAAACCCAAATCGGGTTCGAGTACATTATCTTTGCCCCTGGCGTTCTTGCCAATGTAAAAGCCGATGTGTGAATAAACTTCGCCCAGCCCCAGATTAGCACGAAAGAAAATCTTTAGCTCGGTCAATAATTCGTCGCTAATCTTGCCGTGTTCGTTATTGGGGGCGGGGTTCATTACTAGCTTTCCTTCTATTAACTCATAGTGGTTGTCGTCATCTTCCAGCAACTCAAATTCTTCTAAAGTATAAATTCGGCTCAGGTCAACTGGAATTGTTTTAGTTTCAGTGGTCATTACTTTGTTCCTTTGCTATCAC
>JBBQXW010000129.1:0-17749 GCA_038209275.1 Chloroflexia bacterium
CCCTGCTGGGCTAATGGCTTGCCAAAGGCAACGCGGCGATTGGCCCGCCAGCACATCAGTTCCAGCGCACGCTGGGCCGCGCCAACCGAGCGCATACAATGGTGAATCCGGCCTGGCCCAAGCCGGGCTTGAGCAATCGCGAAACCGCCGCCTTCTTCGCCCAGCAAATTGCTGACCGGGACGCGCACGTTGTCATAGGTTAGTTCGCAATGACCCCCGCCCCCGCTATGCCCGAAGACCGGGATAGCTCGCTCTACCGTCAGGCCGGGCGTATCGAGTGGCACAATTACCATGCTCTGCTGTTTGTGGCGGTTGGCGTTCTCCGGGTCGGTTTTGCCCATTGTAATGGCAAATTTGCAGCGTTTACTGGCCGCGCCAGAAATAAACCACTTGCGCCCATTGATTACATATTGGTCGCCTTCACGCACAATCGAAAGTTGAATATTGGTCGCATCGGAACTGGCAACGTCCGGTTCGGTCATGGCAAAACAGGAGCGAATAGTGCCATCGAGCAAAGGTTTGAGCCAGCGTTCTTTTTGCTCCGACGTACCGAACTCGGCCAGGATTTCCATATTGCCCGTATCGGGCGCGGCACAATTAAAAACGGCGGAAGACCAGCTTACCCGCCCCATAATTTCGGCTAACGGCGCGTATTCCAGATTGGTCAGGCCGCCGCCGTATTCGGGGATGGGCAGAAAAAAGTTCCATAGCCCTTCGGTCTTGGCAACCTCTTTCAGTTCGTCAATGATTTCGGGATGGTGGTGCGGGTCGCCCGAAGCGGCGATTTGTTGCTTTACTAATTTCTCGTTGGGGTAAATATACTTGTCAAAAAAAGTTTGAACCTGGTCAATCAATTGGAGCGTTTTCTCCGAATGGTTAAAATCCATAAAATTCTCCTTTTGCTAAAGCATCTTTGTCGGTAGCACTCATTAAGAACCTGTCTCGGTAGGGGTTTGAAGGGGCAAACCCTTTAGTTGGGCGCAATTCATTGCGCCCCTACTACAATAGGTTCTAAGCGGGGAAAGGATTATTTGACCTCAAAATTTCCTAACGCGGTAGAGGTTCGATTTATCGAACCCAATTGGGCTTGACCCTTCAAACCCCTACCAGTTTTGAAATTGGTTTTCAAGCACTTGCCCCAATAACTATTCAGACGATGCCACCCGCGTTAGAAGCGTGGGCAACATCGTCTGAATATAGGGCAAATTTTAAATTTCGAGAACCAGTCTGTCGCTACTCGTCGCTGTCCTCATCGGTATCGGTGTCAATATCGTTATCGGCATCAAGTGGTTTGTGACCGTTACCGTTAGGGCTGTGCAGACCGTTGGAACTATGACCATTGAGCGAAAGCGGGCTGTGACCGTTGCCGTTCATATTAACATCAACTGGCTTGCGGCTGGCTTTTTCTTCGGTCAGAATAGCCACTGAAGCTACCACATCCGATCTACCCTCTTTGAAGGTCATGACCATCACGCCCTGGGCTGCCCGGCCCTGCCGCGAAATTTCGCGGGCCGCGATGCGCGTAACCATGCCACCCGTCGTGACTATCATTACCTCGTCGGTATCGTAAACCACGCGAGTAGCAACGATACGGCCTATCTTGGGATTGAGCTTCATTGCGATAACGCCCTGCCCGTAGCGCCCGTGTAGCGGGAACTCCTCGATAGGGGTACGCTTGCCCAGGCCGTTTGAGGTAATAATCAGCACATCGGCATCCTTCGCGCCAGGGTCAACCACATCCATGCCGACTACCATATCGCCATCGTTGACCAACTTAATCGCGTTCACGCCGATAGCATCACGGCCCATCGCCCGTACTTCTTCTTCACTAAAGCGAATGGCCTTGCCTTCGGCGGTAGTCATAATCACTTCGTGCTTACCGGGCGATTCCCAGACAAAGCTGAGTTCGTCTTTATCTTCGAGCCGGATAGCAATCAAGCCGTTCGAGCGAACCGAGCTAAAGTCGCTCAAATGAGTACGCTTGATTTTGCCTTGCCGCGTCGCCATAATCAAATATTTCGATCTGTTGAAATCATTCACGGGTAGCACGCTGGTCACTTGCTCGTTCTGGTCAATCGAAATCAAGTTGATGAGCGGCAGACCTTTGGCGGTACGTCCGGTATCGGGAACTTCATGAGCTTTTAGCTGGAAGACCCGTCCTTTATTGGTGAAGAAAAGCAAGCTGTCCATCGTCGTACAGACAATCGTGTGCTTGACGAAATCTTCTTCGCGGGTGGTCATGCCGTTGATGCCCTTGCCGCCGCGTCGCTGGGTCTTGTAGGTATCGTGCGACAGGCGCTTGATGTAGCCCCGGTTGGTGATGGTAGCCAGAATCGTCTCGTCGGGGATTAAATCTTCCGCCGAAAGGTCGCCATCGGCTTCTTCCAAAATCACGGTGCGGCGCTGGTCGCCATATTTGTCCCGAATTTGCTTCAGGTCGGTTTGAATCAGGGTCAACATTTTCTTGGGATTGTCGAGCAAATCCTGCAAACTGGCGATTTGTTTCTGCAACTCTTTCTGCTCGTCTTCCATCTTCTGACGTTCCAAAAGGGCCAGACGGCGCAGTTGCATATCCAGAATAGCCTGAGTTTGGGCTTCGCTAAAGTCGAACGGCGCGGCCATCAAGTCGGCCTTCGGGCTTTTCGATTCACGGATAGTTTTGATTACCGCGTCAATCATATCAATCGCCTTGAGCATACCTTCGAGGATGTGGGCGCGGGCCTGGGCTTTGGCTAAATCGAAGCGGGTACGCCGGGTAATAACTTCCTGCCGCCAATCAATATGGTATTGCAACATCCGCTTGAGCGAAAGCACCCGCGGCACTTTGCCGTTTTCAATTAGGGCCAGCATATTGCAGCCAAAGCTGGTTTGTAGCTGGGTATATTTGAAAAGCTGGTTCATGACTTTCTTGGGCTGGGCATCGCGCTTCAGGTCAACCACCAGACGGATGCCGTTGCGGTCACTTTCGTCGTTCATATCGCTGATGCCGTCAATCTTGCCATCCTTGACCAGTTCGGCGATACGTTCCTGCAAAGTCTTTTTGCTGACCATATAGGGCAGTTCGCTGACGATAATGCTGTAGCGACCTTTGTTCTCTTCCATGTGGTACTTGGCCCGCACGATAATGCGTCCGCGCCCGGTGGTGTAAGCCTCGCGGATACCATCGCGGCCCAAAATAATGCCGCCAGTCGGGAAATCCGGGCCGGGCAAGCGTTCGGCCAGTTCTTCAATCGTGGCGTTTGGATTTTCAATCAGGTAGGCAATCGCGTCGCACAGTTCGTTTAAATTGTGCGGCGGAATATTGGTTGCCATACCAACGGCGATACCTTGTGACCCGTTCAAAAGCAAATTGGGCAACTTGGCGGGCAGTACGCTCGGCTCCATATCCTTGCCATCGTAGTTGGGAATAAAATCTACGGTATCTTTATCTATATCCTGCAATAGCTCGTCCGAAATCTGGGTCATCCGAGCTTCGGTATAACGCTGGGCGGCAGGCGGGTCATCATCTATACTGCCAAAGTTTCCCTGACCATCAACTAACTGGTAACGCATGGAGAAGTCCTGGGCCATACGCACCATCGTATCATAGATTGCGGTATCGCCATGGGGGTGATATTTACCCATCACCTCGCCGACGATACGGGCGCTCTTGCGATACGGGCCAGTGGAGCGGTAAGCGTTTTCATTCATCGAATAAAGGATACGGCGGTGTACGGGCTTGAGGCCGTCGCGTACATCGGGCAAGGCGCGCTGGACGATTACGCTCATCGCGTAGTCCAGGTAAGCACTCCGCATCTGCTCATCAATATCTACGGCTCGAATGTTGCCGATTTCCATGGTCTGTGATACTCCCTTGCTTAGGAACAATATATTCTAACTTGAATATTATACCATTTTTACTCGTTAAGGTCAAAGAATAGAACTTTTAGCGATAAAAATTTAAGGCTTTGCAAAGCCCTAAATTTTTAGCACATTGCGAGTTATGTTCTATTCTTTGGCCGTTAGTTTTGGATTTTTGCAAAAATCCAAAACTAACGCAAAACGAAAAATTCTAAGCTTCTAAAGATTTTGCAAAATCTTTAAAGCTTATTACAACTCCAGGCAAATAAGGTGCGGAATTGGTGGCAGGGAAAGCAGAAATCTGGTATAGTCCACGCCAAAAACTAAAGCTAAAGGAGGCTAAAAGTGCGCGGACGTAAATCAAAGCTCATCATCCAAATCGAACCTCAAACCCGGCTAAAAATGGAAGCTCTTTTGCGTACCCAAAAAACTAAAGCGGGATTAGCCCGCCGGGTGCGCGGAATGTTACTACTCGAACAAGGCCAGTCTTTTATAGCGACTGCTCAACAAATAGGAATGTCACAACAACATTTGCGTAAGTGGGCCAAACCCTTTGTGGCAGACGGTTTGGAAGGATTGAAAGATAAAGCTAAACCAGGGCGACCACCCTTTTTTCCCCTGAAGTAGCTTTACACATCGTCAAAATGGCCTGCGAATTACCTGACCAGCGTGGTTGCTCCCTCTCCCAATGGGATTGTGAAGAACTGGCCCGTCAATTGGTCGCCGAAGGGATTGTCACCACTATTTCGCGCGAAATGGTGCGGCGCATTTTAGCCCATCACAAGCTCAAACCCTGGCGGTATCACCTGTGGCTTTCGCCTAAAGTACCCCGCGATGAAGCTTTTGTGCAAACGGTGCGAATGTTGGTGGCGCTGTACAGCCGCGAATTAGAGAAGTGAGCGCCTGGATGAATTTGCCTGGGACTTTGAGCCTCTTCAAGACTTAACAAACCCAGCTCATTTCGACCAGGGGGTAAGTTCAGTTCTATTTCTAAAGTAGTTGGTTCAGCCGAGGATACTGGCTGTTCTAGTATCAACTGCTGGTTGAAGCGTAGTTGCAAAGTACGCGGGGTGGCAAAAGCCTGTAGCTTAATCCTCAGTTGGGTTTTTTGAGCTATAAAATTGGTGGTATATAATAAACTGTTTTTATCAGTCCAACGCCACAAAGTGGTCTTGTCCTGTTCAGGCGAATACCAACCACTTCCCAGCGCCAGTTTTACCTGAGATCGGGTCGAGGCTACCGAGGTCAAATATTGTTCATGTACTCGATAAATCGCCAATGCCTCATCCTGATAGACCAGTTGGTTGCTACCGTAGTGGTTGGTGATTAAATTAGTCACGTCGTACCGAGTGAAAGATAATGGGTTTTTGCCGCAACAAATGCCAACCAAAGTAAAACAGGCTGTAAGCCAACAGATAAATCGTATTATACCAATCAGTATAAATACAAAAAGTAAGGGCCATTATTGCCCCAGCCAGGGCTTTTTTATTTAATTTATTACCCTGCTCAAAAAGGAAAGAACAGCATATCGGTCAGGTAAGGGTTGTGGACGTGAAATAGGGCCTGACGCACCCACCAGAAGTTCCACAGGTTTTGGAGGCGGTCTTCCACTGCTACCCCGGAGACGGCAGTAGTAAAATTAAAGATGGTTGGATAGGTAAAAAAGACGGTTAAAAGGCCAAAGAAGACAAATGGGCCGCCCCATCTCAACCACCAGGAGCGGCTGGCTTCTAACTCTAAGGGTGGGTTAGTAGTATTATCTAGTGGTGGTTCACTAGGGTTTGTCGCTGTTATTGGGTGGGAAAAAGCTTTCACATTATTTTTTCTATTCTATTCTATTCTATTCTATTTTGGTTTGGGAAATAACCCGCTCGTCCTTAAAACTCAAATCAAGCTTACACTACTGGAATTAGACCAGCTTTACCAGCTTTACCAGCTTTACCAACAGCTACATCAGCAAAGCTTAAAATTAGCCGTAACCGAAGAGCGTAACCGGCTGGCTCGTGAAATTCACGATGTGCTGGCCCAGGGGCTGACCGCCATTATTCTTCAAGTGGAAGCGACCTATGTCAGCCGTAATGACCCGGTAATAGTGGCAAAGCGATTGGCCTAGATTAACGAACTGGCTCACCATAATTTGCACGAAGCGCGTCGCTCCGTAGCTAATTTAAGACCACTCCCACTGGATGGTAGTTCGCTTCTCGAAGCGCTCGAACGCAAAGTAATTGAGTTTAAGGCTGAAACCGCCACTAAAACTTATGGCCTGAGCAGTATGCACGAACGCGCCCGATTAGTTGGTGGTTGGGTCACGCTACAAAGTAAGCTCGGAGAAGGGTGTCGCATCCGGGTAATTGTGCCCTATCTTAAAGCCCGCGAGTGGGAGGCAGGGCGAACCGAAGCACGGGGTATAGAGCAAGTTCGGGTCTAAGCTCGACTTTGTACAATTTTGGAGGAGAAACCTGTAACGTTTGAACTTAGGCTCAGTTTTCAGCAGGTTTTCCTCCACATGCCGTTGAAAATGGCATGTTAGAAAAATCCAGAGCGCTTAATAATTCGTTTTCAGCCTTTTGAGAGCTTGCGCTCAACTACGCTTGAGTTCAACAGCTAACATTGGCTTAGTTAGCGCTCAACCTTCTCGATTTTTGTACAAAGTCGAGCTTAGAAAATGCTATAATAAAGCGAACAATCAAGAATGGAATTTTGAGCAAGAGTCGCCAATTATGAATAACCAGACAATAACCGAGCTTGAGAATAAATTAGCCGAATGTACCCGCCAGCTAGAAGAAGCCAGAGCCGAAAACGCCCGGTTAGTGGCGGCAGCCCAGTCGCAACCCGCCGATAATCTGGAAGCCGAAACCGAGGCGCGGTTGGAAGAATTTGTGGCGCTGGCCCATATTGCCCAGTTAATTGCTGAGACCGCTAATTTAGAAACTATTCTGGATGCGATTGGCGAACAGGTCTGCAAGCTCACTGGCTGTATTGCCGCCGCCGTTTATCTCAAAACCAATGACCAAACCACCCGGTTAGCTGGTAGCTATGGTGTCCCCGACCCGGTAATGGAAACGCTGCACCAAATCCTGCAACAGTACCCGGTGGCCTTCCCCGATGAAGTATCATCCGACCTGGCGGGCCTGGTAAAAACGCTGCTTTCCGACCAAATTGTCTTGGAACCTTACAAAACTTATCCGTTCCCGATGGATGCACCCGAACTTTACCGCGCCTTTGAGATTGCTGGCTGGCAAACTATCGCTAACGTACCGATGTTTCTCAACGGGCATTTTCTGGGACGGCTCGGCTGTTATTTTGCCAAAAAAATTCGCCTGACTCCGCCGCTCGAACGGGTTATGCGCGCTGCCAGCCAATATACTGTAGTGGCGGTACAAAACGCCGAACTGGTCAATGGATTACGCAGCGAGGTAAAACGGCGCGAAGCGCTGGAAAATGCGGTGGCCCAAATCAGTTCCGAACTGGATTTGTCGAAGGTGCTGGAAAATATTATCACCGGGGTAGTTTCCCTGATGGACAAACCAGCTGAATTGGTCGGGGTAGTTTCATTGGTAGATAAGGAGCAAGACCGGCTTTTTGTAAAGGCTACGGTAAATGCTACCGGGTTATTGATAGATTATGGCTTCAAACAGGGCGAAGGCTTGAGCGGGTTGGTCTGGGAGCGCAAAGCCCCGGTCATTCTCAATTATTATGACCAGCTTCCCAGTCCATTGCCGCCAGAAGTGGCCTCATCCCGTTGGGCCGGAGTCGGTGTGCCGATTTTCTGGCAGGACGAGGTTATCGGGGTCTTCGGTATTGTAAGCGGAAATTCACAGTGGCGCTTTAATCAGGCCGATGCCGACCTGATGACGATGTTTGCCCGACACGCTGCAATTGCCATCGAAAACGCCCGGCTGTACGCTCAATCGCAGGAACTGGCGGTAGTAGAGGAGCGCAACCGACTGGCCCGCGAATTGCACGATACCGTCACGCAAATGCTCTACAGTATGACCCTCACCAGCCGCGCCGCCAAAAACTTTCTGACTAAAAAGCCGGAGCGCGTTCCGGCGCAACTGGATAGCCTGGAAGAACTTTCGCGGCAAGCGCTGGCGGAAATGCGTGCTTTGTTGTTGCAATTGCATCCTCGTGAGCTTGAGAATGAAGGCTTAATTACGGCCCTTCGCCGATTGCTCTCCGAAATCGGCAATCGCCATAATTTTGTGACCCGCTTCGATTTGCAATACGCAGCCTCGCCCCCCGAAGAAAGTATTACAAACGGGCCTCACCTGCTTACGCCCGGTCAGGAACAGGCGCTCTACCGTATTGCTCAGGAGGGTCTGGCAAATATTATCAAACACGCCCAGGCTAAAAATATCGAAATGTCGCTAAATTTTACCGAGCAGCCCGGCTACGTCTGTTTCAAGCTAAAAGATGACGGCGTAGGTTTGGCTACGACCAGAATTGTAGCCGATAACGAGAAATTAGGCAGTGGCGGATTAGGCTTGCGCGGCATCCGCGAGCGCGTCCGCCACCTCAACGGCGACCTCAGTCTAACCTCCGGCCCACAAAATAAAGGTACGCTGCTGACCATCACGCTGCCGTTAAAGAATTGACGATTGACGATTGAGAACGTGTTTCAGGCTGAGGTAGGGGCTTGATTTATCAAGCCCAGATTGGGTTCGACCCTTCGAACCCCTACCACGTTGTGAAACTGGTTTTGAGGATTGTTAATTAGGGGTAATGGACAATTCGTAGCTCTGGGTGCTGGCGGGGAAGGGCATTGCCAGTGCCATGACGCGCTGAATGATTTTGTCCAGTTCGCCCCGGTCAAGCCAGACTCCCCGGCATTTGGTGCAATAATCGGTCTCAACGCCATGCTGTCTAATTCGTCGCAAAGTAATATTACAGGTTGGGCAAAGCATTTTACTTCCTCCATGAAAAGAAACTTTTGAATTAGCTTGATTGAACTCAAATGTGAAGTGTGGTTGAAAATCAGGCGTAAAGGACGGGCATCATACCCGCCCTTTACTGTTCGCTCACTAGCCGAAGCTTAAACTATGGGTCAGGCCGCTTGTGTGCCTGTTCCAGCCGCTCCGTCCTGGGCTTCGGTAACAGGGCGAGGACGGTTTAGTTCGGTGCGTTCGCCGTCCGGCCCGACCAGACCGAGCCGTTGCTGCATTTCCAGATAGCGCGGTACGTCTGCCAGATAAAGTATTCCAGCAAACTGACCCCACTGGTCAATCACGGCGGCAAAGAGGGCAGGTTTGGCTTGCATCATTTCAAGGGTAGTCTGCAACTCGTCGGTGGGGCGAACCGCCAGCAAGCTACCGCGCCGCAACATTACCTCGATTACTTTTAGTTGCGCCCAATCATTGACCGGGTATTTACGTACCATTTCCGGGCTAAGTACACCCAGCAGATAGCCATTCTCGATTACCGGCAACAACCGGCCCGGCTGAAGCTGGAAGAAAAGCTGGGCCGCTTCGTTTAGTTTCATCTCAGGACTCAGCGCCGGGCTACTTCGCCACATCACCCGCTCGACTGTGATACCTTTCAGACTGACCGTCGCCAGTGTTTGGGCGTAACCCAGTTTGGCGGCGCTAATCAAGAACCAGCCGATGAGAATGAACCAGAAGCCATCAAAGATTGCGCCCTGGAGCAAAAACCAGAAACCCAGCCCGACAAAGCCCCAGCCGAACATCCGGCCCGACCCTGCCGCCCAGCGCGTCGCCTTGACCGGGTTGCCGGTGCGACCCCAGACCAGCGCTTTCAAAATGCGCCCGCCATCAAGCGGATAGGCTGGAATAAGGTTAAAAGCCGCCAGCAAAAAGTTGGCAATTGCCAGATAGCCGCCGATTGCGCCAACCGCCGGATTTAGCCCGCCCAGCGTAGTGGCAATGGCAAAAAATAGTCCGGCAAGACCCATGCTGGTCAGTGGCCCAACCACCGAAATCCAGAATTCGTCTTTAGCCCGGCGTGGTTCTTCTTTAAGCTGCGACACCCCGCCGAAGAGGTGCAGCATTATATTTTCTACTTTGATACCGCGCTGCTGGGCCACAATAGCGTGCGCTAATTCGTGCAGCAAGATTGAGCCGAATAATCCGACGAAACTTAAAATTGCAGCAGTCAAGTAAGCCAGCGCCCCCCATCCCGGCAACGCCGCCGGGAAATAGCCCGTCGCCAGACTAAAGCTGATAAGTCCGCCGACAATCAATAGCGTCCAATCCAGCCGTATATCTATATTGCGTATTTTCATTAATTTATAGCCACGATTCATTTTATTTTCTCCTTTTATCAGAATTTTCGCTTTAGTGCTGCTTCCCGGCTTTGCTAAGTTGCTGAAAAATCTCGCGAGATTTTTCAGCAACTTAGCAAAATTTGGGCTATAGCCCGCCTGAAAGGGAAAGTTCTGTTTATTTCGCTCTTACTGAGCTTCTACCAATAATATACGTGGCGGAAATGAAGTAACAGTGAGGTTTAGATTAGGAATAAATTAAAGCGATGTTTTCATCATAAGCTGAAACTCGCTGCTCCGATTTGCCTTGATTATATCACTGCTCTGCTAAAATAGGCACGCCCCAGATAAATCCGCTATTGACAGGCCAAAAAAGGGTGCTATAATAAAAATCGAATGAACGTTCAATCTAAGCTGGAATATATGATTAAAGTAACCGACAAACAAAGCGCTATCCTGAATACCGCCCTCAAGTTGCTAGTAAAAAACGGCTTCCACAATACGCCGATGTCGTTAATTGCAAAAGAGGCTGGGGTTAGCGCGGGCATTATCTATCACTATTTCGAGAGCAAAGATGACTTAATTCATCAACTTTATCACGAGATAGAGGTAAAGCTTTCACAAACATTGCTTGATCAAAAAGCGGAACAATTAGAGGGTATAGCTTTGCTACGGCAAATCTGGCTGAACGCTTATGCTTATTATGTAGCCCATCCCAATGAAACCTTGTTTCTGGAACAATATAAAAATTCGCCTTTCTACAAACATTGGGAAGGGAGTAGTGACGAAACCGGGTTATTGTTAAGCCGGAAAATTGAGCAAGCTATAACGGAAGCGAAGATAGTCGAGTTGCCCCTTATAGTTTTATATAGCCTGACGTTGGGGGTAGCAATGGCGCTTGCCAAGCAGCAGATAGCCAAAATAATTGAACTGGATGATGCAACTCTGCAAAAAATAGCTGATGCAGTCTGCCGTAGTGTGCAATTAGTCTGATTTTCTTTTTTTATTTTTTAACAAGTATCGAATGAACAGTCATTCGATTAAATAAAGGAGTAACATTATGTCAACCAAATGGACAGCTAATGATATACCTGACCAGACTGGACGAGTAGCAATCGTTACCGGGGCAAATATTGGTCTGGGCTACGAAAGTGCTTTAGCACTGGCCCGCAAAGGCGCACAAGTTGTTATTGCCAGTCGCGATGAAACCAAAGGCCAAAATGCAGTGAGCAAACTGAAACAGCAAGTAGCCGGAGCGAAGGTTGAATTTATAAAACTTGACCTAGCCAACCTTACCAGCGTGCGGGGTTTTGTCCACGAATTCAAGACCGGCTATGGACGGCTGGACATTCTTATGAATAACGCCGGGGTAATGGCGATACCGCGCCGCGAAACAGCAGACGGCTTTGAAATGCAACTGGGAACTAATCACCTGGGCCATTTCGCCCTGACCGGGCTGTTGCTCGATTGGTTGCTAAAAACGCCGGCCAGTCGGGTAGTAAATACGACCAGTGGCGCTCACGTTTACGGGCGATTTCATTTCGACGACCCACAGTTGCAGCAAAACTACGGTCGGTGGAAGGCTTACGGGCAGAGCAAATTTGCCAATGTGCTGTTCACTTTTGAACTACAGCGCCGTCTGGCGGCGGCTGGGCAAAATACTTTAAGCTTGACGGCCCATCCCGGCTATGCTCACACCAACTTACAGGCCACCAGCGCAACCGCTGTCAATAGCCGACTTGAGCAAGCGTTTTATACTATCTTAGGCCCGGTAATGTCTCAAAGTGCCGCAATGGGAGCCTTGCCACAGCTTTACGCCGCGACTGCACCAGAGGCAAAAGGGGCTGAGTTTTACGGGCCGCGCTTTTATCTAAGGGGCTACCCGGTGCTGGCGAACGCCACCGCCAAAGCTTACGACGAAGAAACAGCGAGTCGTCTATGGAAGCTGTCCGAGGAGTTGACGGGAGTACACTACAATTTTAAGGTAAGCGAACACGGGTTTGCGCTTGAGCTTAAATGAGAACTCTCAAAAAGGTAATTCTATAACGAAGCCGGGCAAGTCGGACTGATAGCGGAGGCTACCAGCGTGAGCAGCGATAATGCCGTGAGCGACATAGAGACCGATGTCCAGTGGCCCGGCCTTTGTATCGGTATTGAGGATTTCCCGGTGGATAGGACGATAGAGGTCAAAGAGAAAAGCTTGCTCTTCCTCACTTACTTGCAAGCCAGGGCTTTTCAATTGCAAGATGAGCCGATTATTCTCAAGGTTTTGATAACACGACAGCAATAATTGGGGTGAATTATCGCTGCTTTTCTGTGTATCAAAAATAAAATTTATTAAAGTAATCAGCGCGCGTTCCAGCCGGGGTTGATCAACCCTGATGTGAAGCGACTGTTCGATGAGCGAAACCTGAACACCTGAGCGATTTTCATCGCTCAGGTGTTCAAGGGTGGTTTCAATTAATTGCTTCAACTCAATTTCGGCTGGGTCAAGATTGAGATGATTAAGCGGAATACGCATCGCTTCTAACAATTCCTCAATCATCTCGACGGTTTCTTCGCCCTGATTAATCATGCGTCCCATAATTCGTCGCAAATTATCAAATTCAGGTGAAGCAGGCAATTTATCAAAGGCGATTTGGGCATAGCTATGTACAACGGTTAGTGGGGTTCGCAACTCATGGAAAACATAAGAAAGAAACCGTTCGGAAAGTAGGCTGGTAACATCTTCGGGTTCTTGTGATGATGAAGGTGGAAATGCACTAAAATTGCTATCTTGCATCAATATTGTCCTTGATTTGAAAAATAAGAAGATTTGATGTCTGAGTTCAGGTAATTCTAGTTCAAAAAAACAAGTTGACCACTATCAATTAAACGCAGCATAATTTGTGCCAATTGTGGGTCAAAGTGCCGACCAGCCGCCTGCTCAACTTCGCTATGTATAACCGAAAGAGGACGCGCCGAGCGGAAAGGCCGGGGCTGGTGCAAGGCCACCACCGCCACCGCCAAACCAAGTATACGCGCCGATAGCGGAATTTCCTCGCCAGCCAACCCTTTTGGATAACCCAATCCATCAAAACGTTCGCGCTGATAACGTAGCGCCAGCACCACCCCAGATGTCACCAGCGGTTTCCATTGCTCGGCCAGACGTGCCGTTTCAATCGGCACTTGCTGTACCCGCCGTCGGTCATACGGGCTAAACTGACCTGTTTTACTCCAGATATATTCGGGAATAGCCAGCCGCCCCAGATTTGCCAGCCACGAAGCTATTTCTAATTCAGTAATTTGTTCCTGGCTTAAATTTAATTCGTTGGCGAGTAAAAGACACAGGCGGTGTAATCGCTCCGCCCCACCCGTTAGATAAGGTTCACGTTGCTCGACTGATAAAGCCGCCAGGCGCAACCCATGCCACATTCCTTCTTCGACCTGGGTCAAACGAACTTCGGATTCGCGCAGTTGCTGCCGGGTTTGGGCCAACTGCTGATAGGTTTCGCGGAGTAAACGGGCGGCTACGCCCGGTCTATCGCCACCCAACCAGTTCAGGAAGCGTTCGTAGTCGGCAGCGATCCAGTTTTCGGTGTTGGGATTCAGTTCATCGCTTTCTGGCAGCTCAACGGAATCGTTGTCGGCGTTAACCACAGGCGAGGTTTCGGGCGTACCGCGATGCAATTCGCGCTCGGACACTCTGGCAAGGCGAGATTTGCGCCCAATCCGAACTTCGTTACGGTGTTGTTTGGCGACGTACATAGCACTGTCGGCGCGCTTCATGAGTTCGAGAGGGGTATCAGCATCATCTGGGAAGAGGGCCGCCCCAATGCTGACTGTCAATTTAATCGTCGTGCCATTTTCCAGTTCGAGTGGGGTATTGTTGATGGTGCGGCGGGCTTTTTCAGAAACTATTTCAAGGCTACGAGCGGTACAACCGGGCAGCATAACCCCAAATTCATCGCCGCCATAGCGGGCAACTACGTCGGTAGCCCGCACGGTTTCGCTGACCAACCCGGCGATATGGCGTAGTGCCGCATCGCCAGCCAGATGCCCATGCACATCGTTGACTTGCTTGAGGTTATCCATATCCAGCATAACCAGGCCGAGCTTGTAACCCATCCGGCGGGCTTTATCCACCTGAACCGATAATTCACGGTCAAAATAGTCGTGATTATACACTCCAACCCGACTATCAAACTCGGCTGAAAGTTGCTTTTCCTCGTAAAGGCGGCTATTTACCAGTGCCAGCGCAAAGAGGCGGGCCAGTTTTTCGACCAGCAGCAACTGGGCATCGTTCTCGCGGTAGCAGCCCGCTATCCGACTGGCGATTTGCAATGCACCGATAGGCTGGCCTTTGGCGAGTAACGGTACAATCAGGCGCGAACCATCTATCACTTTGAAAAATGGTTCTTCGTTACCCTGGGGCAAATCGAACGGGTCAATCACAATTTCGCGCTCCCGAATCGAGCGTTCCAGCACACTACCAGATAGAGGCAGGTTTTTTATGTAGCCGCGCCGGACGCGGGCTGGTGGGTCAGTCCAGCTATAAGTTAATTCGTACTGACTCCAGTCGGGCGAAAGTAGCGCAATAGTGGCCCGCTCAATCGAAAGCAGATTGCGTAAATAGGTCATGAAGGTGTAGAAAAGTTCTTCGGCGTTGAGGCTAGTGGCAAGCGCGCTGGCTACCTCGTTAATCAGGGTAGTTTCGGCGGCGCTATCTTTGAGGGCTTCAAAGCGGGCGGCGGTCTCAAGGGCAATCGCCGATAGTTGAGCCAGTGAACGCAGATAATAAAGTTCTTCGCTATCCAGAGGTTGAGTCGTGCCAACGACCAGCCAGCCATAAAATTGGGTCGGGGTGTACGCCGGGAAGTAGTAAACGCGCCGTACCATTAATTCAGCCTCGATTTCGGCGGTGGCAACTCGTTCACATACCCGGTTGGCGCGTTCGCTTTCGGGCGGCAAAAGTACCAGAAGGCGGGTTTCCAATCGAGTCGCCTCGCCCGGCGGCAGCAAAATACCATTTATCTGGGCAGTAGTAGAATTATCCGGGCTATCGGGTTGGTATAGCGCGCTAAATATCAGTCGGTGGCACAAATCGGGGGCAGCATTAACCACCAGTTGCGATACTACCTGGGGGCTTTGCGCCCGTAAAAGTACGGCAGCCAGCGTTAAAAAGCTGGACAAGCGCGAACTATGGGCTTGTTCAATTATTTTAATCTCTTCGGAGCCGTCAATCACACCAGTAGTCCCTTCAAGTTCAGCAAGTTCAATATACTCGCCAAAAAGTTGCTTTGTATTTATTATAACTTATTATCCAGGCTTTTCCTACCCCCAATTTTTGTAACTACATTCTTTTATTCAAGGTTAATTAAATCTTAAGTTATTGCCAGCTATGTTCAACTTTTCTAACGCCCTCGTGTAGGCTATTTGAGCAATTTTCGCACAAATTTTTCCCAACACAGGGTTCGTTCAGACTTCAATTCAGCTTTTGAAGAAAGCACTGGACACAAAACTTTTTTCGCAAACCAGCGTATATATAGTAGGAAGGTGAGGGAAAATATAGTAGGTTATTGGGTAGATTTTGGATCAAATAGTAGCTAGACAAAGGAAACACAATATGGACATTTTTTTGATACTCGCCCTCATTCCCCTGGCCCTGACGGTGGGCGGGTTCTTCGGAACTTTAGCAATAATTTCTTTCAGGAATATTGACCGGCGGGTTACGCATAAAGATTTTTAGCCCCGCCGATTTTCAAACAGTAAAAATTAAATAAGAGCAAAAGGCCCGGCAATTATACCGGGTCTTTTGCTTTTATTTCGGCAAATTACCAAGTTTTCGGGTGAGCAAAACCCGGACGTGAACGTCCGGGCTAAGAAATTCGGCTCGGTTATTTTTAGCCCAGACGTTCACGTCCGGGTTTGCCTGGTACAAAAAAATTGAGTCTCACGACGGGGTATTCTTGATGCTTTACAATTTTGGAGGTATTACATATAATGCAGATAAATCGAGTGATTGTTTATTTATTTCCGCCTTGAGGTTCGCCCATGTCAGCCGAAGATTATCGCCAGCATTTGTTAGGTCAACTTAAATATCAGCACGAGTTGTTAGAAGAAACTGAACGCAAGATTAATGTTGAACCGGGCGTACTTGAGAAAGCCAAGTACGAGAACGATAAAAAATCAATTCTGGCTAATATTGCCCGGATTCAAGCCGACCTGGATGCACAACCCGCCCCGGCAACAGCCGAATATTTCCGCTACAACCACATCAACCTGATCGGCGATAGAGAAGCCGACCTGATAGGCCGCGACACCGAGCGCCAGCAACTCGCCCAACTGCTTGCCAACGGTGGCTGCGTCGCTATCGTCGGGGTCGGCGGGCAAGGCAAAACCGCCCTAGCCTACGATTACCTGAAACCGTTTATTAAAAGTAATCAGTCGTCAGTTCTCAGTCCTCAGTCAACCGAACCTCCGCCTTCCTCGTCCCCAATCGTAAATCGCGGGTACCCTCTGGGTGCGCAAATCGTCAATTCCTTCCTGGTTTGGCTGACAATTGAGGGGAACGGGGCTGATTTAAATGGGTTGGCCGCTAAACTGGGGTTGGCTTATTCGGGCCAGCCGCAAGAGACTGCCGAAAGGGTGCTTCAGTTTTTGAGCCAACACGCTGTGCTGGTGGTGCTGGATAATTTTGAGGCGGCGCTACAGGAAAATGACCGTTTGCCGCTCGATGTGGCGCTACTATTGGAAAAGCTGGCGAATTTTCGGGGCGCAAGCCAGCTAATTATCACCAGCCGCGAAGTTCCCAAAGGCGTACCCGTCCGCCGCACGTTGCGACTGACCGGGCTGATGCCGGAAGCCGGGGCCGATTTTCTGGCGGAGCAAGGGCTGGATGGCGAAGACAGGCCGCAACTAATCGAGGCAGCGCAGCGTTCGGGCGGCAATCCCTTCGCTTTGCGGCTATTGGCGGGGTTGGTGCTGGATTCTGTGACCGATACGCTGGAAACGCTGCTGCAACAGGGCGAATTGTGGGACAAAACGCTGGCGGCGGAAGAACGGTTTTTGCCGCGCACCTGGGAAAAGCGCCTGAACCTGGCGGAACACGAACTGCTGAAGCTGACGGCGATTTTGCGCCCGCCGACCCGCTACGAAACCCTGCGCGCTCTGGCAAAACCCGCCGACGAAGTGCGGTTCAAGGCTTTGCTCAACGGGCTGGCGACCAAATTCCTGCTCAGTGCCGAGCGCGACGCTACCGACCAGCGCACCATACGCGGCTACGATTTGCACCCACTCTTTCGCCGCTTTATCCTGAACGAAAAACTGAACCGGGAAGAACAGGCCACCCTGCACCAGCAAGCCGCCACCTATTTCCAATCGCTCATCCCGACCTTGCCGCCCAAAGAAAACTACGGGCGCAAAATCCTTGAACACGCCTGGTGCGTGCTGGAAGCTGTCCACCATCTCAACGCACAGGGCGATTACGAGGCGGCATTTGATTTGTTCTTCGAGGAGGCTTTGCACGAGGATTTATCCCGCCAGGGTCAAGCCGTATTACTGATAGAAATCTTTTCCGAATGGGCTAAAGTGACCACATGGCGGTCTAGCAGCACTAAGGGTGTCATATTGGGCAATCTGGGCCTTGCCTACTCGAATTTAGGGAGAGTGGAAGAAGCGATAGTCAACTACCAGCAAGCCCTCATCATC
>JBBQXW010000130.1:0-17708 GCA_038209275.1 Chloroflexia bacterium
TGCCAGGGAAAATCGAGTGGGTCGCCCACTTCACCTCGGATAGTTTCGACGATGGCCGCCAGCGCGCGCCGCATCCCTCTTCGACCAACCGGACGAAGCGAAGCCAGATAGATGGCGGCTGGATTTTGATCGAGTGGTAACTGAGGAATTACTTCTATTACAGCTAACTCCTGCAAACTCGAATTAGCATCTGTAACATTAGTAGCGGAATTAGCCGCAGGCGGAACTGGCTCTACCACCGCCAAGACTGGCGGCACAGACACAAATCCGTCGTCCCTTACAACCTTGCCGTCTACTATAAAGTTATTAGAAGCTTCTTCCTTATCTGACACCGTACCACCCTTCCTCTTTTACTCATCACTATTATACCGCTTGCTTCCAGTAAATTCAGCCCCTTTACCTCTACTTCTCCATTATAGCACATTACTTTTGACAACTTCGATTGTCATAAGTAATATTAGTGGAAAATTTAGCCATTCCTCACTTAATTCTGCTCGTTAAGAATACAAAAGGTAAAGAAATCAGCTTTTTGAAGGAAAACTAAGGGTTTCCGCGAAAAATCTTCAAAATTAGGATTAGTAATGTGTAATAGAAGGAATCCTGCACTATTTTAATCTATTTCCTATTCCTTTTGCAACACAATTGATTTATCCGTATAATTTAATTGGTAAGAGTTTTTTATTCTAAAGAGAAAAGTTAGGAAGGGTTGTATGGCGGACAAAGAGAAAAATGGTAAAGCGGGTGCGCCTCGCGATAATCGCAACGCGGCAAAGATAGGCGAAGATTTACGGTATCATAGTAGCGCAGAATAGGTTGTCCAGAGCCATTGCCGGGCCTGAATAACATTGGAGTTGTTTGGTTCGCGCTCGTGGGCAAGTGCCACTAATTTTGCGGCTTCATTTTGATACGGCGTGGTGAAGGCCAGCCACAGCAACAGATTTATTTCCTGAAACTGGGATAATTCTATAGATTTGAAGTGCTGATACGCTTCGGCCTTCCGCCCGGATTGAGCCATTTCGATGTCCTGCGTTAAAGCCTGTTTGTAATCAGCTTGAGTAGGTAAATAAGCCGGAGTGCCAGATTGATTTAGCTCATCGAAGCGTTGCCGCAAAGTTTCGTGCTTGAGATTTTCAATTTCAGCGGCCTGGTTTTTGGCAGAAACCGCTACCAATAAGCGTTGAACACTATCGAGGGCGCGGTAGGTATCATCGAAGCTAAAACTGCGCTGGTGCGCCCAGCTATTTCTGGTATCGCGCAGTTCGCTGACAATCGAGCGGTGGGCGAAGCTTAAAGTTTTCTTAAAGACGTTTTGCCAGTTATCCCAGAGAATAGTGAGCAGCGCCTGCGTATCAAAATTGTTACCGTCGGGCTGGTGCGCTTGGTTTCTGACCGATTCGGCAGCTTTGTTTTTCCAGCTATAGCCAAAAGCCGTCGTCATTTCGATATAGACAAACGGATTCAGCCCATCGTTAAGTAACTCCAGGGCTTTGCCGACTTTCTCGCGGTTGTTGAGTAGCCTGGAATTTTTATCTCTGGACATGGTCATACCTTTGGGTTTTCCATTCTGTTCTGGTAGGTTGTTTTTTAGAATTAGCCATAACGTTATGGTCTGAAACGATATTTAAACTAAGCCTTGAACTCAAACAGGCTCAAGAGGGCAATGCGGGGTTGGCGGCAATTCGGTAGTAATGGCATCGCCGGGGCAAATCAGGCCACCAACAAGGACTATCGCCATAACACCAGCTTTGCGGATTAAATTACCCTGCTCATCCCGGCCCAGCACTGCCGCCATTAGCCCGGTTTGAAGCTGTTCGAGTTGGGCGCAGGGATTACGCAGCCCGGTAATTTCAACGACAGCTTCACTGCCAATATGAAGCCGTGTGCCAGTTGGCAAACCCAATAAATCAATTCCCTGGGTGGTGATGTTCTCGCCCATCTGCCCTGACGAGACATTGAAGCCAGCCAAGCGCAATTCCTGGTGCAATTCGGTGTGAATCAAATGAACCTGCCGCAAATTCGGTTGAGACGGGTCGCGGGCCACTCGCGAACGATGCTTGACCGTGACTCCAGCGTGGGCATCGTCCGCCACCCCAAGCCCCTCTAGCAACCGAATCGCCGACTGATTGCCCTTACTGAACGAATGAGTGGCGCTCTGGCTTACCGCCACGACTCTAGCGGTCATCCCCTTCTCCTTAACTATCTTATATTAGCTTTTGAAATTTTTTGCAAAAAATTTCAAAAGCTAATATAAGATTAATTTAGATAGCGTCGGCGGGCAGAGGAGCCTGACCTTTGCCGGGCGGAACATAGACGACCCGGCCAAAGCCGCTATGGTAATCGTATTCTTGATTTCCATAGAGCAAAATAATCTGGAAGCCGGGAACTAAGCCGGGGGCGACCTTGCGACCAGGCTGAGGGTAGCCCATCGCCATATCCAGCCAGGTCACAGGGGTGACGCTTTTTACGCTGATTACATCACTATCCGGGTCTATCCCTTCGCGCTCGGCTAAATCTTGCTTCGCCAGATTGACCAGCCGATCACGATTACCCCGATCAATGCTTCTTGTCCAGGTAGAACTCATAACGTTTAACCTTTCTAGCTCTTCCGCACCATTTCGGTAGGGGTTCGAAGGGTCGAACCCATTTGGGCGCAATGAATTGCGCCCCTACCAAATAAGGCAGCGGGTCAAGTACTAATCTAAAATACGAGCGTTAAATACTTGGGCCGCCCGGCGGCGCTGGTCATCACGAGCCTGACGTTCCGGCTTGTCGGACTCGGAAGCATTGCCGTTGGGCGCTCCGTTAGCCCCGGCGCTTTCATCCTCGGCAATACACTTAATCAAAACTTTCTGCCCGATAGTTCGAGAGTAGTAATCTTCTACTACAATCCGGCGGTCATTGTCCTGCGAAATGCGTTCGCGGTGAAAATCCCATTTGAAAGCCAGCACAATATAATTGCCCTCGGTAGCCACCGGGCGGGCTTCGCGCAATAGCGCCTTCAACATCTGGCTGTGCGAGCCAATACTATCTACTACTTGCGTCCAGACCGCCTGAGCCGAAGCCAGTTCCAGCATAACTACTTCACTGCTTTCTTCTCCTTCCGAGACGGCTTTCACCTTCTCACTCACCAAACCTTGCCGCAAAGTACGGGCGGTTGCTGGAGCGGGCGCTTGCGCCGCCATCGGGCGGGGCGCAGGAACGGGTACTTCAGGTTTCTTAGCTACTACTTTTTCTATCGTCTCTACCGTTTCGGGTTCGGGCGAAGCATCAACTGGCTTAATTGTGGTAGCCGGGCGCGGTGGGATAGACGGCGCATCAGAAGACCGGGGCGCGGGCTGCGGCGGACGGGTGGCTGCCAGAGCAGGCGCAGGCGCTTGGGCCGGACGAGTGGGCGCGGGCGCGGCAGTCGCCGCCGGACGCGGTTGTAGGGCAGGCGCGACGGAAGGCCGATTCAGAACGGCTTCCATCAAGGCAATTTCGAGCGGTAGCTGACCATAAGGCGAAACTTTCAGATTATAATCTACACCACTAAAGATTTTTAGGAAGCCGATAACTTCGCCCAAATCCAGGCGGCTGGCCTGAGCTTGTATCGTTTCGATGGCTTCACGGGTCATATCGGCGAGTTCGCCCGAACCGGGATTAGCTTTGACCAGCATCAGGGCGCGCAAATAATCTACAATTTCGCGATTGAACCGTTTTAAGTCTGTGCCGCTTTGCACCAATCGGTTAATCAGTTCAAGGCCACCCGCCATATCCTGCTCAATCAGGCAATCTATAAATTCGGCGGTGGCCTCGCTGTTCATCACACCGAGCATTGACCGCACCGTGTCCGCCGTAATTACCCCGCCACTAAAGACAATTAGTTGGTCGAGCAGCGAAAGGGCATCGCGCAACGAGCCAGTGGCCTGACGTGCCACCAGTTCCAGGGCGCTGGCTTCGGCTTCGATACCTTCTTCGCCACAAATGTAAGCAAGGCGGGCCGCGATTTGTTCCAGGCCAATACGTTGAAAATCGAAACGCTGGCAACGCGAAACCACCGTCGCCGGAATATCCTGCGGGTCGGTGGTCGCCAGCACAAAAATAGCGTGGGGCGGCGGCTCTTCCAGTGTCTTGAGCAAAGCATTAAAGGCTGGCTCAGTCAGCATATGCACTTCATCAATAATATAGAATTTGTACTTGAACTGGCTGGGCTGGTAGCCAATCGTGTCGCGCAAGCTGCGAATTTCGTCAATACCGCGATTGCTGGCGGCATCAATCTCAATTAAGTCCATCGCCCGCCCTTCGGCAATCGCCCGGCAAGCTTCACATTCGTTGCAGGGACGCTTTTTGGCATCCGGGTAAGTACAATTGAGCGCTTTAGCCAGCAAGCGGGCCGAACTGGTTTTGCCTGTTCCACGCGGGCCACAAAATAAATAAGCGTGGGCCACCCGCCCTCCGGCGATAGCATTTTGCAAGGTGCGGGTGATGGCATCCTGCCCGACCAGTTCAGAAAAGGTCTGTGAACGCCATTTACGGTAAAGCGATTGAGAGCGGGCCATATTTTCGGCAGGTACGGCGACGGTATTCCGGCCTGATTTGCCCGTGTGGGCGCGATTTGGTTCTACGGTCATGTCTAAAAAAACCCCGTTACTGTCGGTTGGTCACGGTCTAAAATAAAAGTCTGGCTATATTATAGCTCAAAAATACGCCTTTGAAAAGTTATCTTTTAGCAAAACCCGGACGTGAACGTCCGGGCTAAAATAAATAAGCCGAATTTTTTAGCCCAGACATTCACGTCCGGGTTGACTTGACCCTAGTGCAAAAAATTGACGCTCACCCTTTAAGACAGGAGTGCCTAAATTGGCAGAGGTAAATTGCGTAGGGGCGAATCGCATACGCCCGTTTGACCTGACGCAAGGCCAGAGGGCGTATGCGATTCGCCCCTACCTCGGCGGTTTTAGGCACTCCCAAAGCTGAGAAGCATTGACAAACATCAACTTCTCCACTACTATGACTGCATAGCCATTCAGACCGGGAATCTGCATATTTACAGTACAATTTATCCAAAAACTTCTAGCCGAACACTTCAACCAGACTCAAACTGAACCCAAAAACCAGTTGCTTAGTTCAAATTCAACTAATTTTTATTTGGGCAATGAAAGCGATTAAACAAATCTAGTGGCTCAGTTAAAGCGGAAAGGCTCAAAGTTTGCTATGTCAAATCCGAGATATGATGTAATCGTGGTAGGTCTGGGCGCAATGGGAAGCGCAACGGCCTACCATCTGGCCCGCCGGGGACACCGGGTACTTGGACTGGATGCTAATGTAAGGCAGCATAAACTCGGTTCTTCGCACGGAACCAGCCGGATTATTCGCGAGGCTTACCAGGAAGGCGCGGAGTATGTACCACTGGTTCGGCGGGCTTATGAACTATGGCGGGAACTGGAAGCCGAAACCGAAACCGAATTGCTAAAAATTACCGGGGGTCTGACGATAGGCGAACCGCAAAGCCAATTTGTTACCGGGGCGCTTGCCAGTTCCAAACGATTTGATTTGCCCTACGAATACCTTACCGCTTCTGAAGTAAACCGTCGGTTTCCGGGTTATACTTTAACTGAAAATCTGGCGGCAGTTTATGAGAAAAATGCCGGGATTCTTTATCCCGAACTTTGTGTTACCTCCCATCTTGATCAAGCGGCCCGTCACGGCGCAGAAATCCATCACGAGGAGCAAGTTTTGAACTGGACAGCCCAGAGTAATGAAATTGTGGTAGAAACTAGCCAGGCTAAATATCAGGCCGAACGTCTGGTGATTACCACCGGGCCATGGGCCAGCGAATTATTGGCGGAACTGGGCATACCTCTCAAAGTTCAGCGCGTCGTAAATGTTCACTTCGAGCCGGATAGCCCGGAACGTTTCCTTCCTGAAAGTTTCCCGGTGTATCTTCTGGAAGTGCCGGAGGGCGAATATTATGGCTTCCCGCTATTACCGGGCGAAGGGTTAAAAATCGGACGGCACGAAATTGGCGAAATCTGCACCCCTCAAACCATAAACCGCACCGTTGACCCCTCCGAAATCGAAAGCTTGCAAGTTGTAATGAATCGCTATATGCGAGGTGGGGCAAGTTCCGTCAAATGGACTTTAACCTGCATGTATACCAACACGCCTGACCGCCATTTTGTGCTGGATCGCCACCCGACCCAGCCTAATGTAGTATATGGGTGCGGCTTTTCGGGACACGGTTTCAAATTTGCAGCGGCGATTGGCGAAGTATTGGCTGACCTGGCGCTTGAGGGTCGCACCAAACATTCGATTGAGTTTCTAGCCGCCTCTCGTTTCGTCTCCAACTCTCAACTTATTCAAAGTTAGTACAAAGGAGGCAGCACAAGCCTTTTTAACTTTTACCGCACCACTCTCTCAAAGTGCATTTAGTTCTAATCCAGGGTTAAGGTTCAGTTCATGTTAACTTCATGCCCGGCTTTTATCATAATAATGATGTAACAAATTGAATTATAGCGAAAAGGAGAAAAGCAATGCGCTGTCCTGTATGTGCAGTAGATTTGAAGATAGCTGATCGGCAAGGAATTGAGATAGATTACTGCCCGCAGTGTCGGGGAGTCTGGCTTGACCGGGGGGAACTGGATAAACTGATCGAGCGGGCTACACCCGCCAATCCAGCAATGGCCTACCAGAATCAGCCTAATGCTGACCAAAGCTACCAGTATCAGCAACCACCAATTCACAACAATAACCAGTACTACGACGATGATGACGACCACCACAAACCTGGTTATAATTCTAATTCCTATAATCAGCCCTACCCTCAAAATGGGCAGTACCAGAGGAAGAAGCGGGAAGGTTTCCTGGGGGATTTATTCGATTTTGATTAGTTGTGATTAGGCGAAGAAAAAAGTAGAAAAAGGGGAAAGAGGCAGGCACAACGCTTGCCTCTTTTCTTTTGTGTTATTATTGGCAGGCTAAATTTAAAACAGGCAGGTTATATATCTCGTTGGCAGAAAATAAAATCACTAGAAAAGAGAATTATTCCCATGTCTTTCAGTTTGAACAAGGCGCGCTTTAGCGTACTGAGCTTAATTTTATTGATAACCTTCATTTTGGTAGCTTGCGGCGATTCGACTGCTACCAGCACAGTCCCTGCTGCTCCGACCATTGCGCCACCTTCTACTTCTACCAGGGCCACCGCTGTCACTACTGCCATCCCCACTGCCGCTCCAACCACCGTTGCCGCCACCACTGTTGCTCCAACCACCGCTTCGACCACTAATATCCCAACTACCTTAGCCGCTACTACCGCCGCCCCTGCTACTACTGCGGCAACGACAAGTGTAGACCCGCAGAAGGCCGAAGCAGGTCGCAAAGTTTTTGTCACCCAATGTGCGGGTTGCCACCTGGGTGAAGGGAAAAGCGGCGGCGGAATTGGCCCAAATCTGGCAACCAGCGAGAAGTCGCTGGACGCAGCCTTAGTCCGTAGCAACGTCCGCAACGGTAAAGGGCAGATGGTGGCCTTTACGCCCGCCGAAGTAAGCGATGCCGACCTCGAAAATATTATAATTTATTTAAAATCAATTCATAAATAAACAGCACTCAAGCACGAAGTAATTGAAAGTGAGCAACAGAAAAGTTATGTCAACTAGCCATGAGGTGAAAACTATCCCTGTAAAAGTCGGGTTCTGGCCTTCACTCCGACTTTATTTTGTCAGAGGCAGCGCGGCCCTCAAGCACCGCAACTATCGGCTATTCTGGACAGGTCAGATGGTTTCGCTGATTGGCACCTGGATGCAAAATCTGGCACAAGGCTGGCTGGTCTTGAAGTTGACCAATAATAATGCTTTTGCGCTGGGTACAGTAACGGCTTTGCAATTCTTACCCATTATGCTACTTTCAGTCTTTTCGGGCGTTCTGGCAGACCGCTACCCAAAGCGTAAAGTGCTACTTATTACGCAGAGTTCAGCAATGGTGCTGGCGATTATTCTGGCACTGCTGACCACAACGGGTGTGGTGCAGGTCTGGCAGATTTATATTACCGCCTTCTGCCTGGGGCTGGCTAATGCTTTTGATATGCCCGCCCGTCAATCGTTTGTGTCAGAAATGGTCGGCAAGGAAGATTTGATGAACGCGGTAGCGCTTAATTCTTCTATTTTTAATGCCGCTCGTTTTCTTGGTCCGGCTATAGCCGGTCTGATTATCGGACTGGGCGAGGCTTTGCTGCACAGCACGCTGGCGGGAGTGGCCTGTGCTTTCTGGCTAAACGGTCTGAGTTATCTGGCAGTTTTGAACGGGCTGGCCCGGATTCGGACTTCGGAACTTTTTACCGCACCGCGCAAGGCTGTACCTGGCTCGATTCTGAGCAACCTGAAGGAAGGTTTAGTTTATATCCGGCAAACCCCCAAAGTGCGCTCGATTATTTTGTTAGTGGGCATGGTCGGCGCGTTCGGGGTTAATTTTAATGTATGGATTCCAGTATTATCACGTAGCTATTTACAGGTCGGAGCAGAGGGCTATGGGGTGCTGATGGCCGCGCTGGGACTGGGTTCGCTGGGGCGGGCGCTGACCATGGCCGCTCAGGGAAAGCGTCCGTCGCAGCGCGGCGTAATGGTGATGGTGCTACTGTTTGGTTTGTGCGAGGTAATAGTGGCCTGCTCGTCCTGGTATTTTGTGAGCCTGGTTTTTATGTTTCTGGCGGGGGTAGCCTCAATTGCCGTCTTCAACACCGCCAATACAACGGTGCAAATTACCACGCCAGATGCTTTGCGCGGGCGGGTAATGGGCGTGTATATGCTGGTTTTCGCCGGAACAACCCCAATCGGCAGTCTGTTCGTGGGCTGGCTGGCAAGCTGGGGTGGTACGCCTTTCTCGATGGCAATCGGCGGAATTTTGAGTGCCTGTGCCGTACCGCTCGTCTGGCTGGCCTCTCGCCGCATCGTGGATACGGGGCTGATGCAGAATTAGTTTTAACCACAGAGGACGCAGAGGAAGAATAGTGAATATGATTGTGTAGGGGCTAATTGCATTCGCCCCATACGCATCAAGCTAAGAGTTTAAGCTTGAAGATGCTACGCGATGAAAGCCCGCCCTGGACAACCCTACGGGCCGAATTCCGGGCATATTTCCTTAATTTGATGCGTATGGGGCTAATTGCATTCGCCCTTGATTGGAAATAACCAGCTACCGCGCGGTCAATCTTTATCTTGAATTTGGTTTCGTCCCCTACCTGAAAACCGAAGACCACCAGGAAGGTTGGCAGCTAATGGAGCAAACCCTCAACCGCAAACTTTTATAACCTTAATCCAAAGCTCAAAACTCGCCCCGCCATAGTAGTCTACGACCAAAATTCAAAACTTTATAAAATCTGTGTTCACGCCCGAAGGGTGGTGGCTATCTGTGTTCATTTGTGTTCTTTAATTCAAAATTCAAAACTCAAAATTCAAAATTCAAAATTCAAAATTCAAAATTCAAAATTCAAAACTCAAAATTCAAAACTCATCACCAGGCTTTGAGAGCAATGATAATATGTGCCTCGCCTTGCTCATCCTCGAAGGTTTCGTCGCGACGGATTAGCCCGGCTTGAGCCAGGGGAAGATTGATGCCCTGGACGTTGCGCCCGCCGTAGCCTAGAATGACCCGATAAATCCAGGTCAAAATTTTGGCAGGTAAATTGAAAGGCTTGAGCAAAGCGGCATCCACTATTACCAACCGTCCACCGGGATAAAGAACGCGCTGAATCTCATTGAGGGAAGCAGGGTCAGCGATGTACTGCGACGGGAAAGTGCTAATGACCGTCTCGAAACAGTTGTCGGGGAAGGGCAAGTGCTGCACCTGGCTTTGAATTATCCGACCCGAAAATCCGGCGGCATTCAGTTTTTTGCGGGCTTGCGAAAGCATCCGGGGCGAAGCATCCACACCATAAGCTTTGAAGCCGCGCCCTAGCATTTCGCTCAACAACGAACCAGTGCCGCAGCCAATTTCCAGCACTCGCTTACCCTGGATACGCGGAATGGCGGACTGCTGCCACTTGGGCCACTGCCCGACAAAGCTGTAATAGCTAATTTTGTCGTAAAGCGGAGCAAGCGGGTAATAAAGCGCGTTGAAGGCCAACACTAATAAGCGATACATGCCTTGTCGAAAGATTTTTCGCAGCTTAGTTAATATCTCAACCACAAATGGTATCCTCTCAATAAGTCGGGGTAGAAAAGCTACCCCAAAGCTTGATAGAATTGTCGGTAATGTTCTTTGCAGGCTTGTAGACTGACATCGCGCTTTCGTACTCTTTACCGCGCTCCCAGTTCGGCTGGGTTATTGTGTAACAAGCGTTCGGGATGTTCTAACACCTGTAGCAAGCGTTCTTTCTTGGCGGCTGCCGATTGTCGCTTAGAGCCTTCTCAAGCAAATTAACCAGCACCCTAAACTGCTGGCGTAAAGCCTCGTCTTTAATTTGAGAAGGGTCAAAATAATCTAGCATTGCAACATTATAACGGCTTTTCTATTTTTAGAAAAGCCCCGATTTATTGAAACGATACCTAAAATACTAATTCAATTTCTAGCAACAACATACCTAAACTTTCTAGCGCATCGCATTAGCAGACCGCAAATAATTCTGTTTTGACAATTTAAGGTGTGTTTTTTGGACTGCGAAATCCGTTTCGGTGCGGCAGGTTTATTTCCTTTGCTTTACAGTGACCAGCTATCTATTACAGATTAATAATGAAATAAATAGCTAGAAAATCTGGCTAATATTAGACGATTGCTTCATTCGGGGCTGAAAGGAGCAAGCATTTGGGCTATGAGATAGAAGATTTGCTCAGTCAAATGACGCTTGAAGAAAAAGTGTCAATGCTGGCTGGGGCGGATATGTGGCATACCACGCCAGTTGAGCGACTGAGTATTCCTGCAATCAAGGTTGACGGACGGCCCTAATGGAACCAGGGGGCAGGTGGTTTTGTGAGCAACGTAACTTCCGCCTGTTTTCCGGCTGCGATTGCACTTGCCGCCACCTGGAATACAGCACTGGTTGAGCGGGTTGGGCAGGCGCTGGGGCAAGAAACCAAATACAAACAAGCCCATGTTCTGCTTGCCCCCAACGTTAATATTCAGCGTTCCCCGCTGGGTGGTCGTAACTTTGAGTGTTTCTCCGAAGACCTTTTTCTGGCGGCTAGAGTGGCAGTGGCCTATATTGGTGGTGTGCAAAGTCAGGGGGTTGGCGCAACTATTAAACACTACGTCTGCAACGACTCGGAGTTTGACCGCCATCACATCAGTTCCCAAGTATGCTTCGGTATTGGCGCTGGTGTTAAATGATTCTTCCGGCGCTAATGTTTTTCTTCGCCCAGCGCCAGTTTATGCAGGGCGTGGTTGCTACCAGGGTAGACAAATAAACACAAGTCAGGTAAGCTACGCACCGTTCGTCGTAGAAAAAGTATAGAAGTAGGGGTGAAGCGCGTTCGCCCGTAAGCATGAAGTTAAGGGTCTAAATTTGGAATTGGTACGCGAATGAAGCCCGCCCCAGAATTCGGCCCGTAGGGTTGTCCAGGGCGGGCCAACACCAGCCACCAATTTCAGGGTTACTTCCTTAGCTTGATTTCGTACCCTTTTCTAGAATGAGCGAAGGAGCCAGACACAATTGCCAGAGAAGCATAAAGGAAGGAGTAAGGTCGGTATGGAAATGGAAAGCGAAGCAATTAAGGCCCAGGTAGCAGAATTACTTGGGCAGATGACCCTGGAAGAAAAAATCGCCTTAACGATTGGTCGTAATTTTTGGAGTACCAACGGCGTAGAACGGCTGGGTATCCCGCCGATTGCTCTCAACGACGGCCCGCACGGTGTGCGTAAACCGGGTGGCGGCACCGAAATTGGGATTGGTGACTCGATACCAGCGACCTGTTTTCCAACCGCCGTATCGCTGGCTGCCTCCTGGGATACCGATTTAGCCGAAGAAATCGGGCAGGCGCTGGGCGAAGAATGTCTGGCGCTGGATGTGCAGGTATTGCTTGGCCCTGGCGTAAATATCAAGCGCACTCCTTTGGGCGGGCGCAATTTTGAATATTTCTCGGAAGACCCGCTGCTGGCAGGCGAAATGGGGGCGGGCTGGGTGCGCGGGGTGCAGAGCAAAGGGGTGGGTACGTCGCTCAAACACTACGCCTGCAACAATCAGGAATGGGAGCGCATGACCATCAACGCCCAGGTTGACCAGCGTACTTTGCGCGAAATTTATCTTGGTGCTTTCGAGCGGATAGTCAAACAGGCCCGTCCCTGGACGATTATGGCGGCCTATAATATGCTGAACGGCACTTACGCCTCCGAAAATCCGCAGTTGTTGACCGAGATATTGACCGAGGAATGGGGCTTTGACGGAGTAGTGGTTTCAGATTGGGGAGCGGTCAACGAGAAACCGAAGGCGTTAGCCGCCGGGCTGGATTTGGAAATGCCCGGCCCTGGCAATAAGAAACATACTGAAAAAATTGCCGGGTTGGTTAGGGAAGGCCAACTGGGGGAAGCGGCGATTGACCGCGCCGCCGCGCGAGTTCTTGGCATGATGTTGCAAGGTTACGCCAACCGTCGCCCCGGTAGTAGTTTTGATCAAGCTGCCCATCACGCGCTGGCCCGTAGAGCCGCCGCCGAATCAATAGTTTTATTGAAGAACACGGCGGATTTGCTACCGCTCAAGCCAGACGGACTAGAAACAGTAGCCGTTATTGGGCGGTTCGCCAAAAAGCCACGCTACCAGGGCGCAGGTAGCTCTCAGGTAGTGCCTACTCAGCTCGATTCGGCCTACGATACCCTTCAGGAGTGGCTCGGTGATGCGTCGAAACTGAGCTATGCCGATGGCTATGCCGCAACCGAACAGCCTGACGAAGCCTTGTTGAATGAAGCCGTAGCGCAAGCTAAAGTTGCTTCGGTTGCCATAATTTTTGCAGGCTTGCCCGGCTCTTTTGAGTCAGAAGGCTTTGACCGTTCGCATCTTTCTATGCCCGAAAGCCACAATCGCTTAATCAGCGAAGTCTGCCGGGTACAGCCTAATACTATTGTCGTGCTGCACAATGGTTCAGCCATAGCCATGCCCTGGTTAGCCGGGCCAAAGGCAGTCGTGGAAGCGGGTCTGGGTGGACAGGCTATCGGTAGCGCTATCGTAGATGTTCTATCGGGGAAAGTTAATCCCTGTGGCAAGCTGGCCGAAACCTTCCCGATGCGAATGGAAGACACTCCGGCTTATCTCAATTATCCGGGCGAGGGTGGCACCGTGCGCTATGGAGAAGGTATTTTTGTTGGCTACCGCTACTATGATACCAAAAAGATTGTGCCGCTTTTTCCTTTTGGCTATGGCCTTTCCTATACTACTTTTGAGTATAGCGAGTTAAAGCCCGCTAAAACGGAAATCAGTGCTGGACAAACCCTGGAAGTTGCTGTTAAAGTACACAATAGCGGGACACGGGCTGGTAAAGAGGTGGTGCAGCTTTATGTTCGGGCGCTAAACTCGCAATATAGCCGTCCGGTCAAGGAGCTAAAAGCCTTCGCGAAAGTTGCGCTAGAGCCGGGCGAGAGTAAAGAAGTGGTGCTAACTTTGCAAGAGCGCGACTTTGCAGTTTACGATATTGAACGCAAGGCTTGGCGTTTGGAGGGCGGCGACTACGAGATTTTGGTTGGCGGCTCTAGCCAGAACCTTCCGCTACAGACTATAATCAGCCTGAAAGAAGACCCGCAATCGGCCCGCCGCATCTTTGGCCGCATGACAGCGCTAAAATATTTCATCGAAGATGCGGTAGGCCACCGAATATTGACCGAGGCTATTAAAGGGACGCGCGCCGAAAAACTTTTGCAGCACGACGACGGGTTTATTGGCTCACTCCCTATCAGCAAGCTGGTCAGCTTCGGCAATATATCGGACGAAGCGGTTGACGCACTTGTTAAATTGGTGAACGAAGCACCTTTGGAAAGGAACTAAGGATAAATGTCTACCGTAGTGCAATCACAAACTGAAGCTTTAAAATTCCCGCCGGGTTTTGTGTGGGGGTCGGCTACCGCTTCTTACCAGATTGAAGGTGCTGTTCACGAAGATGGGCGAAGCGAAAGCATTTGGGATCGTTTTTGCGCTACCCCCGGCAAAGTTGAAAACGGCGATAGTGGCGCGATAGCCTGTGACCATTATCATCGTTGGCCCGAAGATATTAAACTAATGCAGACGCTGGGTTTACAGGCATACCGCTTTTCGGTGGCCTGGCCTCGCGTTGTACCAAATGGACGCGGCGAAGTTAACCAGAAGGGTCTCGATTTTTATGACCGTTTGGTAGATAAACTGTTGGAAGCGGGCATCGCGCCTTACGCTACGCTCTATCACTGGGATTTACCCCAGGTTTTGCAGGATAAGGGCGGCTGGGCGAACCGCGAAACGGCTTATGCCTACGCCGAATATACCGAAGCGGTGCTAAAGCGGCTGGGAAACCGGGTCAAGGGCTGGATTACTCATAACGAACCCTGGTGTGCCGCCTTTTTGGGCTATCAGATAGGAAACCATGCGCCAGGACTGACCGATTACCGACAAGCCATTGCTGCGACGCACCATTTGCTGCTTTCGCACGGTCTTGCGATGCCGATTATCCGGCAATATGCACCGCAGACGGAAGCCGGGATTACCCTCAATTTGGGAGTGTTCCACGCGGCCCAACCGGGTAGTGCCGACGATGAGCTAGTACGCCAGGCCGATTGCGAACGCAACCGCCTGTTTCTTGACCCGCTCTTCAAAGGTCGTTATCCTGCCGACCACACCATGATGAACGAGATGGCGGCTGAACTGGTTAAAGCGGGCGACCTTGAAAGGATTGCTGCGCCGATTGATTTTCTGGGCATCAATTATTATACTCGTGCCGTGTTGCACCTTGACCCGCAAACTAATAGCTACCAGGAAATCAATCCGCCGGGAACTTATACCACAATGGGCTGGGAAGTTTATCCCGAAGGTTTGTATGAACTGCTCACCAGAATGCAGCGCGATTATCCGTCGCGTTACGTTATCACCGAGAACGGAGCCAGCACCGACGATGCGCCCAACGCAAGCGGTCAGGTAGTAGATGAGTTGCGCTTGAATTATCTACGCGAACATTTTCGGCAAGCTCACCGCGCGATTGCCGATGGGGTAAACCTGAGCGGCTATTTTGTCTGGAGTCTGATGGACAATTTTGAGTGGGCTTTCGGCTATAGCAAACGCTTTGGGATAATCTACGTGGATTATGCTACCCAGCAGCGCATTATTAAAGAAAGCGGACACTGGTATTCTAAAGTAATTCAGGCTAACGGGCTATAAACCTATGACGAAAAAATTTGCTTATGTAGGCAGCTATACCAGCCCGGCCATGAACGGGCAGGGAAATGGCATTAATGTTTTCGAGATAGAGCCAGTTTCTAACAACTGGACGCATGTTCAGCCTGTAAAAGCGGTGGCTGACCCTTCGTTTCTGGCGCTTGACCGCGAAGGGCGTTGCCTCTACTGCGTCAGCGAAAGCCAGGACACAGTTAATGCCTTCTCAATTGATGCCGACACGGGACACCTGACCTTTTTGAATAGCCAACCCACCGGGAGTTCTACCCCGGCTTCACTCAGCCTTGACTCAACCGGGTGCTATGTGATTGTGGGAAATTATTTTGGCGGTTCGGTAGCGGTTTTCCCGGTTGAGCAGGAGGGCAGACTCGGCTCAATCATTCAGCTAATCAGTTTAGAGGGCGAACCTGGCCCAAACCAGGCCGAGCAAAGTTCTTCGCACCCGCACGATATTGTGTTTGACCCCAATGGTCGCTATTTAATAGTACCAGATAAAGGTTTTGACAAAATTTTTAGCTTCAAGCAAGAAGCGGAGAGTGGAAAACTGATACCGAACGATCCGCCTTCAGTAACGGAACGCGCTGGTGCTGGCCCGCGCCATATCGCTTTTCAGCCTGACCAATCCAGCCAACCTTACGCCTACTTTATCAACGAGCTAGATTCCACGATTACTGCTTTTAGCTACACCAGTGAACAAGGCCGATTAGAGCCGCGCCAAACAATTTCGACTTTGCCGGGCGATTTTAGCGGGTCTAACACCTGTGCCGAAATTACGGTAGCCCCTTCGGGAAAATTTGTCTACGGCTCTAATCGTGGACACGATAGTATTGTGGTGTATGCGGTTGACCAAAATAATGGACAACTTAGCCCGGTTGAGTGGGTTTCAACGCAAGGTAGCGCCCCCCGCTTTTTTAGCCTGGATGCTACGGGTAAATTGCTGTATGCAGCTAACCAGAATAGTCATACTATTGTGGCCTTCGAGGTTGATGAAATTAACGGCAAGTTGACTCCTACCGGGCAGGTTATTCAGATAGGTAGTCCAGTTTGTATCGTTTTTGCTGACAAGGGGAAGGTGAACTCCAATGAATAATGTTTCGCTGCTGCCCATGCCGCGTTCGATTGAGGTTACGACAGGCCAGTATCAGTTCAAGGCCAGGCGATTCATACTTTTGCAAGCGGAAGAACCATCCCGGCTTTTATTTGGTGCCAAAAGGTTGCAAGCGGCCCTTCAACAATATGCCAGTATAGTTTATCCTGTTTCAGCCAGTTCTAGCGGGCCAGACGAAGAAATTGGGATTGTGCTGCGTCTAACCGACACTCCTGCAATGTCGGAACAAGGCTATGACCTGACGATTACGCCGGAGCGAATTACGGCAATCGCACAAACTCCCGCTGGAATTTTTTATGCCGTTTGTAGCCTGATTCAACTTATCAAACAACACGCTAAGTCGCTGCCCGGCCTACATATTTCGGATTGGCCCGATTTCCGGGTGCGTGGCTTTATGCTGGATGTTAGCCGGGATAAAGTACCGACTATGCCAACCCTGTTTAGCCTGATAGATAAACTGGCAAGCTGGAAAATAAACCAGCTACAACTCTACACCGAGCATACTTTTGCCTATCGCAATCATCCCGAAGTTTGGAAAGAGGCTTCGCCCCTGACCGGGCAGGAAATTCTGGAGTTGGATGCCTATTGCCAGGAGCGTTTCATCGAGCTTGTGCCTAACCAGAATTCTTTCGGTCACCTGCATCGCTGGCTGATTCATCCCCGCTATAGCCCTCTGGCCGAAGTAACGGATGGTTTTACGACACCCTGGGGATATGTCGAAGGGCCGTTTAGTCTTGACCCGACTAATCCGGCCAGTTTTGAACTGGTGAGTGGTTTGTTTGATGAACTATTGCCGCATTTTTCCAGCCGTCAGGTCAACATTGGCTGTGACGAGACTTTTGACCTAGGGCAGGGCAAGAGCAAAGTCGCCTGTGAAGAGTTTGGCAAATATAACGTGTACCTGGATTTTCTGACCAAAGTTAGCACTAATTTATTGCAGCGCGGCTACACGGTGCAATTCTGGGGCGATATTGTGCTGGAACACCCCGAAGTAATTTCTCAAATACCCAAAGGCGTGATTGCGCTGGATTGGGGCTACGAGGAAGACCATCCTTTTGAACTTGAGTGTAGCCGTTTTGAAGAAGCGGGCATTCCTTTTTATGTTTGTCCCGGCACTTCGGCCTGGTGCAGTCTGGCCGGACGCACCAAAAACGCGCTGGGTAATTTGCTTCACGCTGCTGAGGCTGGCTTAAAGCACGGCGCAAACGGCTATTTGATTACCGATTGGGGAGACCGGGGACACTGGCAAACGCTGCCAGTCAGTTACCCAGGAATGGTAGCGGGCGCAGCCTT
>JBBQXW010000131.1:0-17691 GCA_038209275.1 Chloroflexia bacterium
AGCAGCTGGCGGCGCAGCTTTGATTTTAGTTTTAGTTTTATTTCGTTTGCCCTGTGCGGTAGTAGTCATCACCATAATTTAATACTCTTGCCCTGAACTTTTGCGCCTATTCCCAAATTTAGTTATTGCATTACTATTATATCGTAAATTTAGTGGGGTAGCTACCGCTTGTTATGAATTGATGGTTTCTTGTAGCTACAACTGTCTAACCACTGTCACCCTGACGTAGGAAGGGTCTTTTGTCTACCTGTAGCACTTTCGGAGGATTCCGTATTTTTATAATAAATAGACGCTTTCTTCTCTTTCAGCCCGCTAAAAAGGGCTATAATAAGTAAGTCAAGAAAGACTCAGCAAGGATGAACAGGAGAGGATAGCTATGAGTATGCTTAAAGTGAAATTGGCCTATGGCAGGGATGGACTGGATATTGAGTTGCCGGACGAAAACGTAACGGTAATAGAGCCGCGCTACGTTGAAGGATTGGGCGATGAGCGAGCCGCTCTGGTGTCGGCTATGCGTAATCCGATTAATTCGCGGCCCTTGCGCGAACTGGTGCAACCTGAGAATAGCGTCTGCATCGTCTTTTGCGATATTACCCGGCCCATGCCCAACGACCGAGTGTTGCCGGTGGTATTGGATGAACTGGAAGAAGTCGGAGTGCCGCGCCAGAATATTACCCTGATTAATGCTACCGGCACGCACCGGGCGCAAACTCCAGAAGAGTTGGAACAGATGTTGGGCGCGGAGATTGTCCAGAATTACCGGGTGATTAACCATACCGCCCACGACCAAAGTACCCTGACGCATCTGGGCCACACCAGCTTTGGGGCAGAAGTCTGGCTTTGCACCGAGTATCTGAAATCTGATGTAAAAATCCTGACCGGCTTTATCGAGCCGCACTTTTTCGCCGGATTTAGCGGCGGGCCAAAAATGATTTTGCCAGGCGTAGCCGGAATTGATACGGTTATGCACGCGCACGGTGCAAAGCTGGTCGGTAGCCCCAAATCTACCTGGGGCATCACTTACGGCAACCCGATTCACGATGAGATTCGCGAAGGCGCAAGCATGGCTGGCTCGACTTTTAGCCTGAACGTCACGCTCAATAAAGACCACGCCATTACCAACGTTTTCGCGGGCGAAGTCTTCGAGAGTCACAAGCAAGGGTGCGAATTTGTCCGCCAGACGGCAATGCGGGCCGTGCCAGAACTGTTCGATATTGTCATTACCACTAATTCGGGCTATCCGCTCGACCAGAACCTGTATCAGGCGGTGAAGGGGATGAGCGCGGCGGCACTGGTGGTCAAAGAGGGGGGCGCGATAATTGCTGCCGCCGAATGTGCCGACGGTCTGCCCGAACACGGCAACTTTAAGGATATTTTACCGATGGCTTCTAACCCGCACGATTTGCTCAAACTGATTAACTCGCCCGATTTTGAGATGTTCGACCAGTGGGAAGCTCAGGTATTGGCCCAGATTCTGTTGCGGGCCAAAGTTTTTCTGAAGAGTAGCTATCTGTCCCCGGCCCAGGTACGCATGGCAATGCTCGAACCTGTCGAAAGTATCGAGGCAACGGTGGCACAACTTAAGCAACAATATGGGCCAGCCGCCACTATTTGCGTCCTGCCGCAAGGCCCGCAAACCGTCCCGTACCTGGCAATTACGGCGGACGAACCGATGTTAGTTTAATGTAATCTGGAGAGGAAAAAACCAAAAGGAATGTGGAACCGCACAAATAAAATAGTGCTTTTTATTGCATTTGGAGTTTATTGCTTTATCTACCCGTCTTCGCTCTTTTTATTGGTGACAGACCAGGTTCCTGCCGGAACAGAGTGGATGGCGACGCTGATGCTGGTGTTGCAGGGCGTGATTGCAACGGCCTGGACAGTCGGCAACTACGGCGCGTGGCGCGGATTTTTGGCGGCGCTGGTAGTACTGTTGCTGGCTTTTCTGGTCGAGGCTATCGGTGCTTCGACGGGCTTTCCTTTTGGTCATTACTCCTATACCGATGTACTTTATCCTAAATTGTTTATTGTACCGATTGGTATTATGTTTGCCTGGCTCATGATGACGATTGCCTCGTTTTTTACCGCTCGTTTTATTCTGAACAAGCTTCTGGCAAATTATAGCGAAGGGTTGGTTATTTGTCTGAGTGCAACTTTGGCGGTGTTAAGCGATTTGCTGATGGAACCGGTAGCAGTACACGTCCAGGGTTATTGGGTCTGGTACGGGGCAGAGGGCTATTATGGCGTGCCACTCTCGAACTTCGTGGCGTGGTTGGCGATTAGTCTGGTGCTGGTACTATTGGTGAGCAAAATAATGGGCCATGGCAAGCTAATGGGCCGGGCCGAACGGCGGCAATATAATTTTATTCCACTGGCTCTTTACACCATGAATTTGATGATGTTTGCGCTGGTCAACTTGAGCCACACCTATTACGTGGCTGGCGGTATGGGCCTCATCATAGTTGGTCTATTGGCGGTTATAGTACTACGCGATGAGGATGCAAAATTGCCGCCGTTTAAGTGGCGTAAACTTGTAGCCGAATCGAAAGATTAATATTTTGTCTGGGTCGGCCCAAGTTAAATTTAGCCCATTGTGCCTGATCGAATGGGCTAAATTTGGCTGGATGAAGGTACTAATCAAGTCCTATTGAATAACTTCGCCCAAAGTGTTATTATCATAAAGAAATTTAAGGTGTTAGTTTTTAAAGGGACATTGCCATGCCACAATCCAAAAATTATGATTTAGTAGTGAAATACTCAATTCTATTCCCGCCCGATAAAATTCATCACGATAGTGTTACTCTGCAAGGCGAATATAGCCGAGAAGAAGTGCTTGCATGGATTGGCGAAGAAAATCCAAATGTAGGCCGAGCTATCAGTGTCAGTTTTGTCGCTACCTTCTATGACCCCCAAACTCACCAGCGCCATGATTTTACCGAAAGCACCTCCGGCGAAGAAGTATTCAATTTGTTGGTGGCACGCCAGGAAAGGGAAACCGAGCAAAATCCGCCCCAAACCCTGGAAGGGATTCTTCAATCAGGTCGGCGTGGAATGAATGAATCTTTGAGCGAAGCCGAAGTAATTGACCTGTTGATTGGCTGCAAGCCATTAGCCGATAAATTGTTGAGCGAAGTTCCCGGCTTTATCCCGCATGATTACCGCTTGACCTCTACCGAGCTACAGATAATGAAAATTTTTGAAAAGATCTGGAGTGAAGCGGTTGCTATAATAAGCCTGCAACTCCCCTCGAAATTAGCCCAAAAAGCCGGGTTTAGCAAAAAGCAATACGACAAACTCTTTGAGCTAAGAAGCTTGATGCAGCGTCGTCACGAACTTGGCAAGAACGAGGCTACCGGCCAGGACGAATTTGCCGAATCCAGCCCGCTCTTTCTAAGCTCACTCTAAATTTTTGTTATAAAATTATTTTTGTTCGTTTTTTGGAAATTTTGCAAAATTTCCAAAAAACGAACATTTTTCTAACTTTCGCCTGAGTGCAAGTGCAATTCCTCTTTGTGCCAAAAATCTGCTTGCAAGTGTTATAATTACCTCTGATGAAAGAAAAAACGAAGAAAGAAACCAACTTTATTCCGTCGCATCGGAATTTTTTTGGCGAATTACTGGTTTTCTGGATGTGTCGCCGTTCGCTTTACCGGGCTTTTCATGCAGTACATTTTCGGGCGGCAGAACAATTGCCCGCGCCGCCTTCAAAGCTAAACCTGCCAGTAATTTTTTACGCCAATCATCATAGCTGGTGGGATGGCTATCTGGCCCATATAATTGTGCGGCAAGTTTATGGCCTGGAGCCGCATTTGATGATGGATGTGCGGCAATTGCGGCGCTACCCGTTTTTTAGCTGGGCGGGCTGTTTTTCGGTAGACCGCGAGAACGGACGCGAAGCCCTGCGCTCGATTGATTATATCGCCCAGGAATTGCACAAAGGGCCGGGACGGGCGCTGTGGATTTTTCCGCAGGGCGAAATCAGGCCGCAGGAGCAGCGTCCGCTCAGTTTTTATACCGGGCTGGCTCATACGCTACGGCGCATTGGCCCTTGCTACACCTACCCGGTGGCGACCCGCTTTGAGTTCACGCGAGAGCAATTCCCGGAAATTTTTATCAGCGTCGGCCCAGCCCGCTATTTTGATGGCAACGAGCGGCTAAACCTCAAGCAAACCACTGCCGAACTGGAAGCCACTCTAACCGCCGAACTCGACACCCTCCGCGCCGAACTCAGCACCGGGCAACTCCGTGATTTCGTGACCATCATCAAGGGCAAAGGCAGCACCGATACTACCTTTGACAAAATAGTCGGATTGTTTAAAAAGTGATGAGTGATGAGTAAAAATCCATTGGCGGAGCAATGTCCTACAGAATCGGAAAAATTGTAAGATGCTGCTCTGTCAGCCGACAAATTTACTCAAAACTCAAAACTCAAAACTCAAAACTCAAAACTCAAAACTATGTACACAGACACAATTAGTGCCATTTCGACGGCGCTAGGCGAAGGCGGGATTGGGATGGTGCGGAAATGAATAATCACCAACTTAATATACATTGACAACCATCACTACGTTTGTTAGAATTAGCCTATGATAAATGATAAACTGCATTTGGTACAATCTGAAAACTGCTGTGAGCCGGTAGCACGATCTACCTTTAACCCGGAGTCCGAGGAAATAAAGGCTTTTGCGGCTATTTTTGCGGCCCTTTCCGACCCGCATCGGCTGGCGATTCTTAAATTACTCAGCGAAAGCGAAGGCGAGGTTTGCGTCTGCGATATTACTGGCAGTTTCAAGCTAGGGCAACCAACTATTTCGCATCACCTGAAAATTTTGAAAGAAGCCGGGCTAGTAAACGGCGACAAACGCGGCAAGTGGGTCTACTATTCTCTAGTCCACAGCAAAGCCACCGAAATCAAAGAACTGGTTGACCGGGTGCTAGCTGCCTCAGTACTTTCAGTGCGCTAATCGTCAAATTTTTTTGCTGAATTATATTGATAAAGGTCAATGTGTTTATGGCTGTGACATTGGAAGAACCAAAAGCGGACGCAATGGTAAAAATCAAAGGTTGGAGCAATACCGAACGCTGGCGACGACGCGGCGCAGAGGCGGTGGGAACTTTTACGATTGTCTTTGCGGCAGGCGGTTCTACTGTCACCAGCCAGCTTTCCGGCATACAGTTGGGCTTAGTGGGAGCGGCGCTGGCTTCCGGGCTGGCGGTAATGGCTATGATTTACACCGTCGGGCATATTTGCGGGGCGCACTTTAATCCGGCAGTGACAATTGCTTTCACTATTGCCCGCCACTTTCCGTTGAAAGAAGTGCCGGGCTACATTTTGGCCCAGTTAGGCGGGTCAGCGCTGGCGGCTTTTATTCTTCGCCTCTTGTTTGGTGATATTGCCCATCTTGGAGCAAATAGCCCGTCTCAATCGAGTGGACAGGCGCTGGTTCTCGAAATTATTATTTCGTTCTTTCTGATGTTTGTAATTATGGCAGTCGCAACCGATACCAGAGCGGTAGGACAGGCGGCAGCACTGGCGATTGGGGTCACGGTTACGTTCGCGATACTGTTAGCCGGGCCTATCTCCGGCGGCTCGATGAATCCGGCTCGTAGTTTCGGCCCGGCACTGGCGGCGTGGTACTGGCAAGACCAGTGGGTTTACTGGCTAGGGCCAATTCCAGGAGCGATAACAGGCGCACTAACCTACCAACTTTTACGCGGCGAAAATAGCTCAAACCCGAACAAAGAAGTTCATAAAGGGGATTAATTTCAAGTTGCCCGATTTTCCCCGGTGCGGTTAACCGATTGCACTGGAGCTTTCCCGACCCTTCTAAAGCAGTTGGTACTGAGGATGAACAACTGGCGGTCTATCGAAAAGTGCGGGATGCTATCGCGGCGCGGCTAGAAGACCAGTTTAAGCTGGCACAAGTGGCGCATTAAGTTTTTGGTGCAAAAGTATTCAAATATGGCGACATCTCGCCTGGCATCAGGAGTTAGCAGACGAGTTAAACCACTTGGAGCGCTGTAATCGGGCTATAAATAGACCGTTTCGAGGCGAGAAAAATAAGGCCAGCAAAAAGAGCAGGGTTAATACAGCTACAACAGTCGCTCCCGGCACTAAATCGAGGTGATAAGCCAGATACACTCCGATTATCCCACCCAGCAGCGCAACCAGTACCGAAAGTAAGGTCATTATTTTCAACTGCTGGGTTAACAGGCGGGCGGTGGCGGGCGGAGTCACCAGTAACGCAATGATTTGAATATTACCAACGGCGGGCAGCGAAACTATTACGGTGATAGCCATAAGTGCAAAAAAGAGCAAATCCAGGCTAATAGAAGGTAAGCCCAACGCTCGACCAAAATTACGGTCAAAACTGTTTAGCAAAAATTCTTTACGAATGGCAAGCATAATTAATAATACAATAATTCCTACCACAACGCTGGTTAAAACATCGTCCCAGCCCACTCCAAAAAGTCGCCCGAAAAGAATTTCAGAAAGCCGCCGGTTGGATTTAGCCGTACTGATAAGCACAATGCCCAGCGCAAATACGCCAGTGTAAACCGAGCCTATCGCTGCCTCGTTCCCGACCTGTCGGTTGCGGCTGACCAGCCCAATTAGGATACTTACCACTACTCCGGCTAACAAGCTGACCACCAGATAGTTCAGCCCGGTTATATAAGCCACTACCACTGCCGGAAAAATAGCGTGGGACAAAGCGAGGCTCAAAAAAGATAAGCCCCTCAGTACCACATACACCCCAATTACACCGACTACCACGCTCAAAACCGCTATTTCAGCCAGCGCTTGTTGGACAAAAGGGGTTTGCAGAGGTTTTATCAAAAAATCAAACACGAGATTTAGTTACTCCCCTGCGTTGGATTGCTGGTAATAGTCGGTGATTGATTAAAGCGGGTGCGCCAGTAAGCCACCAGACCATAACGGGGCGAAAGTACCAACACAATCAAAAACAGCGCGGTGCTTACCATCACAACTGAAGCACCCCCGGCCCAACTCGCGTGATAGCTCAGGTACAGTCCACCCAGGCCAGTCAGGAGCGCACAACCAATTGCCAGACCCATCATTCGGTAGAAGTGGTCGGTCAGCAACCGGGCAGTTGCCGCAGGCGTAATCAAAAGCGAAAGTACCAGAATATTGCCTACCGCCGGAAGCGAAATGACTACGGTCACGGCTACCAACACATACAGTAAGATGTTTAACCCGGCCACTGGCAAACCCATCGCACGGGCTTGCTGGCTATCGAAAGCGCTCAAGAGCAATTCTTTGCGTAAAGCCAACACCGTCAGTATTGCCGCGCCGCCAATCAGAAAGGTCGTCCACAAATCGCCTTCGCTAACTCCGAAAATCTGACCAAAAAGAATGTCGGAGAGCGAACGCGACCCTGTTTTGCTAATTAAAATAACCCCTAACGAGAAAGCGCCAGTAAAGAAAATCCCAATCGCCGAGTCCTCGCTTACCTGTCCGTTTCGGGCCACTCCGCTAATCGCCAGGGCTACTACTACTCCGGCAACCAATGCGCCGGTTAACAGGCTAAAACCAAAGAGATAGGCCAGAGCAATACCCGGCAAAATAGCGTGCGACAGGGCATCTACAATAAAGGCAATCCCTTTGAGAACTACAAACGTGCCAACCACGCCGCTAACCAGCGCTAACAAAGCTATTTGCAGCAAAGCCCGCCGCATAAATTCTTGTTCAAAGGGAACGCTAAACCAGTCTAAAAGTTGGCTCACTTAATATGCTGTTCTTTCTAACCTGCCATTTGTTTCTTTTGATATTGTATCTCATTAAAGGAAATTAGTCTAATTTTGGGTTGGGATTTTCAGGGCAAAACAAGGCAGAACCAGATGAATTTCCTTCAGGTCAGGAGGGTTATGCCGCCTGTTTAGCGGGCGAACCTTTGAGCAGAGCGAGCTTGCGCTTTGGTGGCTTCTTCAGCCCGGTTCTTGGGCGGAGCGTTTGTTTCAAGCGAATTGAGCAGCTTACGCGAGACTGCTGCTATCTCGTCAACCGCCGCCTGAAAAGCCGCTTCATTGGCCTTCGAGGGACGAGTGAAACCGCTAACTTTTCGCACGAATTGCAAAGCCGCCGCCTGAATTTCTTCCTCATTTACGGGCGGCTCGAAATTGTAGAGCGTTCTGATATTTCTACACATAAACGTTACCTAAATTGTTCCTTCCAGATTAAGTCAGGTTATTCTTGCTTATCGGGCTGATAACAAAGTAGCACGTTCCCTGACCGAAACGTTCTGGTATTTACAAGTTTTAGTTTAGATGCATGGTCAATGCCTTTAAATAAAGGAGTACCCTTGCCCAGGACGATTGGGTTGACCATAATTCGATGTTCATCAATCAAATCTAGCTGTATCAGAGTTGCTAAAAGGTCAGCACTTCCAAATAAGGCAAGTTCTTTGCCGGGCTGCTGCTTCATTTTCAAGATTTCTTCTGCCAGGTTGTCTTTTATCAACCGCGAGTTGTTCCAGTCGGCCTTTTGCAACGTTCTTGAAAAAACCACCTTTGGCAAACTATTCATCAAATCAGCCACAATTGGGTCATCGCGAATCGCGTCTGAAGTAGGCCAGTAGCTTTCCATCATCTGATATGTCACTCGTCCAAACAGAATTGCACCTAATGTACTGGTCTGTTCGATGGCGAATTCGTTAAATTCCTCATCCGCATTGTGCCAGCTTATATCACAGTTCGGCCCTTCAAAAAAGCCATCGAGCGTAACCATATTAAACGCAAAAAGCTTTCTCATGTTAGCTGTTCTCCTCGTTTTTCCGCTCAGAGTTTCAAGCATAAGCAATATACCGCCCAATAAACAAATCTGTCAAAAAATATATCTGTTGAGACAGCTAAAAGCGCCAGTTGATTTGAAAAAAGAGTGGGTTTCTGCTTAAATTGAGGCGAAGTTCTGAATAAGGTGAAAATGCGGCAAGATGCCGTTAAGTTAAGGAGGCAAAGATGCCTGATAATTATCCAGGGACGTATGCCCAAACTACGCCTGATAAAGCGGCTATTATTATGGCTTCTTCTGGTCAGGTTCTAACGTACCGCCAGCTTGAAGACAATTCTAATCAGCTTGCCCAATCTTTCTATGCCTTTGGCTTACGACGCGGCGACCACATTGCGATTGTGCTAGAAAATAATGCCTATTTTCATCAGGTGTGTTGGGCTGCCCAACGTTCTGGCATGTATTACACCGCGATTAATCATCATCTCAAGCCTGAAGAAGTTGCCTATATTATAAATGATTGTGGAGCGCGTCTGCTGATTACTTCTCAAGCGCTGGCAGCCCTCGCCGAGCAACTTATTGCGCTTACTCCCAAAATCGAACGCCGGATTGCGGTTGGCGGAGAAGTGGCGGGTTACGAAGCGTATCACCAGATGGTAGCCGATTTTCCGACGCAACCACTGGAACAGGAATTTGAAGGCTCGGCTATGCTCTACTCTTCAGGCACAACAGGCCGTCCTAAAGGGGTAAAGAATAAGCTGAGTGAAGAACCATTTGGAACACTCACAGCGGTAGCCCAGTTGGAGCAGCGTTTTGGCTTTGACGAAACCTCGGTTTATATCAGCCCTGCCCCGCTTTATCATGCTGCCCCTTTGCAATGGACTATGAATGCACTGCGGTTGGGCGTGACCCTGATAGTAATGGAGCGCTTCGACGCAACCGAAGCTTTGCGTTTGATAGAACAATACCGGGTCACTTGCGGTCAATTTGTGCCAACCATGTTTATACGAATGTTAAAATTGCCGCCGGAAGTTCGTAAAGCTTTTGATATATCGAGTATGAAAGTAGCAATTCATGCCGCCGCGCCTTGTCCAATCGAAATAAAACAGCAGATGATTGAGTGGTGGGGGCCGGTTATCTTCGAGTATTATGCCGGAACTGAAGGCAACGGAATGACCTTTATCAATTCGGCTCAATGGCTGGCGCATCCCGGTTCAGTCGGGCAAGCGGTAATCGGCGAGGTGCATATTTTGGACGATGCCGGGGCGGAATTACCACTGGGACAGCCAGGCGTAATCTGGTTTGGTGGCGGAAATCAGTTCCTTTACCACAACGACCCAAACAAGACCGCAGAGAGCTACAATGAAAAGGGCTGGAGTACTTTGTGGGACGTGGGCTATCTGGATGAAGAAGGTTATCTGTATCTTACCGACCGTAAATCCTTTATGATTATTTCCGGCGGAGTAAATATCTATCCGCAGGAAGTAGAAAATATTCTGGTGCTGCATCCCAAAGTGACCGACGTAGCGGTGTTCGGGATACCACACCCTGAGTTCGGCGAAGAAGTAAAAGCGGTAGTGCAGCCCCGCAACATGAGCGAAGCCGGGTCTGCGCTGGAACAGGAATTGCTCGAATTCTGCCGTGACAAACTTGCCAACTTCAAATGTCCCAAATCGGTTGATTTTGAAGCCGAACTACCAAGAAGCCCCGCCGGAAAGCTCTACAAACGCTTGCTCCGTGACCGCTACTGGGCCAATGTCGCTAATAAATAAAATGGACGGCTGAATAAAAGTAGAATTTAATTGAAAGACGTGATTGCTCATTAGCTAATTTCTCCTTCTGGCAAATTCAGCTGCCTGACCCAAATTGTACCATAAAGCAACGGCTGAAATTTATTACAAACTGGCAAGTTCCTGTAATAAACTTGCCAGTTTGCTACTTCAGGCGGTTTGTAATAGTAGAGGACACTGCCTTACCCTGGTAAATAAATCCGTTGCAAGCGGGCCAGACTGATAAGCATGAATAGCACTTATTGGATAAGCTCCCGCTACCTGCGCTAACTGAAAATATTCATTCTGGCTCAATAGCTGGCGATTCGCTTTGTCCAAGCCTACAAAGCTCTGGGCCTGGCTCTGGTGACACTCTAAAGCTGACCACTTTAAATGACTGGTGTGGGAAATGTTGATAGCGGTATCCAGATTTATGCGCGGTACACCAGTCAATCTTAATGGAAGCGAACCAAGCGAACCTTCCGGGGGATTAGAAAGTTGCCCCACGCTCTTCTCACTCAAGCCAGCATAGAAGAGCGCTGTACCGACCTCTGCTACTACTTCAAAAGCCAGAGTAGTGGCCTGATGAACCGTAATATGGTCTGGATGACCTGTCAGACCATCCGCCCCAAAGGTTATGATGATTTCCGGCTTGAGTTGCCAGATAGCGCGGGCGATTGGTTGAGCCAGTTTCGATAGACTAATCTCAGACAGTCCGCCATCCGGCAAATCCAGTACCGACAAAAGTTTAATCCCTAACACTTCACAACACTGTTCCAGTTCACGCTGGCGTGTTTTTGGTAGTTGCTGTCGTTCCTCACTAGAAGCCCGCTCGTTATAACCTTGTTCCCCGTGAGTCAGACAAAGTAGTTGAACCTCTACCCCATTAGCGGCGTAATGAGCTAAAGTACCACCTACAAGAAAACTCTCATCGTCTGGATGGGCAAATACCGCCAGGATGAGGGGTTTTGAATTAAATTGATTTACTTGCATTTGACCTCGCATACATTTTTCCAATCTGCTTGAACTAAGCTGCTTTGATAGCTTTTAACCTTTTAGTGCCACTTGACCGCTACTTTTGTCGGGGGTGGTAGGTTGCTGCTAAATTGATAATTGGTTTCCCATATAAACCACGTTCTGTTCCCTACATGCCAAAATAGGCGTTAAAAACAACCCTTATTAATTAACACAGGTGGATTATTAGCACATCTATAAAACTACCCATTTAGTCGGGCAAGTTAAAAATCACTTATGGGTAAAAATCCCTATTGGTGTGAGGATGAGGTTGGCTGAACAAAAATTCAGCAGGGAGGCACGGAGAAACACGGAGAAGAATTAAAATTAATCTTCTCTCCGTGTTTCTCCGTGCCTCCCTGCTGAATAATCAGGAATTCTTTTTTTATGGCGTGGCGGTTTCGAGGACGGATTCAAAGATTTCGAGGGTAGCTTTGAGCGGGCTGTTGGTGCTGGCGTTAGGGCCGGAGTGGGCGTGAGAAAAAGCGTCGCTATTGTGCCAGGCTTCATAGGCTTCGCGGTCACGCCAGACGGTTTGGGCGATATAGAGAATTTCGCCTTCGCCTACTCCAGCGGGTTGGCCTTCGGCCCGTAGCAATTTGAAGCTGACAAAACCGGGTAGCTCGTGCATATTGGTATTGGCATGGGCAAAACCCTGCTCAACGCGCTGTCCCATCACGGTTGGAGCAATCAAGCGATTCTGAACTACAAACATTTTGGTAACTCCTTTCTATTTCAAGTACAAATAACGAACATAGTCAAGTTTGACTATTATAACTACTAAACCGTAGCAGGTCAAATTACAAAATTTTTAGTCAGGAATAGAGATGAACACAGATGGAAATTTAAAATACAGAACACAGATGAACACAGAGAGCCACAGATTAACACAGATGAAATTACAATTTAAAAAATCAGTGTTCATCTATGCTAATCCGTGTTCATCTGTGTTCCTGCCTAAAGTTTTAAAACATCCGTGTTCATCTGTGTTCCTGCCTCAATTCAAAATTCAAAATTCAAAACTTAAACTTGACAGGGCTGGTAAAATAAAGCCTAAAGAACAAAATTTCTCTGATTGAGGAGCGATAATGTCGCCAAATTCTGTTGAGGGAACTCTTTTTTACCAGACCAGTTTTGATTTTTTTGCCGGAGATAGCGTCGCCTGGAACGATGAGCCAGTGCATCTCGGCACAAATTCTACCACCGAAGAGCGCCCGGTTGAGGAACTGGACGAAGTAGAACGTTGGCTGCAAATTCGGGCGGAAGGCTACGGAATTTATTGTTTCGCCAAAAATACGCCTGAGAAAAACTGCTTTCGCCGCTATATTATTACTTACCAGCCCTCGCTTTGGGATAAGTACACCGTCTCCCGCCAGTGGGGGCGGGTTGGCTCGGAGCGCCAGCTTCGGATAGATGCCCATTTTGGCAGCCCTCGCCCGGCCCAGGAACTGGTGCGTCGTCTGATTAAGCGCCGTCTCAAGCGCGGCTATCATCTCGCCAGCGTCGCCTGATTTTCAGGCTGCACTTATCCTCTTTTGCCCACATTACCGGGTAAGCGTCAATTTTTTGCACCAGGGTCAGGCCGACCCGGACGTGATGAAGTTTAACTATTAAATTCGGGTATGGGCAATAGTTTTCGTAGGGGCGAATCGCAAACGCCCTTGAACACTGTGCCAAATCAAGAGGGCGTATGCGATTCGCCCCTACTGACATACCCGATTTATTTTGTTAAAGTTCATCACGTCCGGGCCGGGCTAAAAATAAATGAGCCGAAATTTTTAGCCCGGACATTCACGTCCGGGTTCTGCAAAAAACTGACGCTCACCCCACATTACCTGCTAACTTGTGATATTCTGTACAATCTGATAAAATAAGGCTGGGTCAAATGGACTGCGTTAAGCTTGAAGTAAGGAGGCTTCAGAATGGCTCAGACAGCACGAGAAGAAGTAGTAATTGTCGCCGGAGCGCGCACCGGCATTGGTACGTTTGGCGGACAATTTACCGAAGTTCCGGCAGCCCAGCTTGGGTCAGTCGCGATTAAAGCGGCAGTCGAGCGGGCCGGACTGGAAGGCAGCCAGATTGAAGGCGTGGTAATGGGCTGCGTCGGTCAGGTCGGCAAAGACGCTTATGTTTCGCGAGCGGCGGCATTGGGCGCGGGTTTGCCAGTGGAAACGCCCGCTTTTACGGTCAATCGGTTGTGCGGAAGCGGCTTGCAGGCGATTAACAGTGCCGCCCAGGAGATTATCAGTGGCAATGCCGAGCTTATGGTGGCAGGTGGCACGGAAAATATGACCCGCTATCCCTATTTGCTGGAAAAAGCCCGCTATGGCTACCGTATGGGCGATGCCGCGTTGCTGGATAATTTGACCACTGTGTTGAGCGACCCCTTTACCAGTTGCCACATGGGAATTACCGCCGAGAATTTAGCCGAAAAATACGGCATCAGCCGGGAAGATTCCGATGCTTTTGCGCTACGCAGCCAGCAATTGACCGATGCGGCAATAAAGGCGGGTTATTTTGCCGCGCAAATTACGCCCGTAGCGGTAGCCCAGAAGAAAGGCGAAGCGTTGCAGGTGGTGGCGGACGAACATCCGCGCCCGCAGACCAATCTGGAAGGACTTGCCAAACTGAAACCCGCTTTCAAAAGCGGCGGCATAGTCACCGCCGGAAACGCCAGTGGTATCAACGATGCCGGGGCTGCCGTCGTGCTGATGTCGGCCTCGAAAGCCCAGGAATTGAAGCTGAAACCGCGTTTGCGTATAATCGCCCAGGCCGTAGCGGGCGTACCGCCCGAAATAATGGGCATTGGCCCGGTTCCTGCTGTTAAGAAGGTGCTGGCACGGGCCGGTATGACCCTTGACCAGATTGATATTATTGAACTGAACGAAGCCTTTGCAACCCAGGCGCTGGCCTGTATGCGCGAACTGGGCATGGACGAAGAGCGGGTAAATGTGAACGGTGGCGCGGTGGCATTGGGTCATCCGATTGGCGCAACCGGGGCAATTCTGACCATCAAGCTGATGTACGAGCTAGAACGGCGTGGCGCACGCTATGGGATTGTGACGGCCTGTATTGGGGGCGGTCAGGGAATTGCAACTATTTTTGAGAACTTGAATATTTAATTGAGGAGAAGTAACAATGAGTGAGAAACCGAGCGGCAACATACCTGGCCCGGCGGATTTCTTTGGTTGGATGAACCAGATGATGATGCTACCCGTCAATGCGGCGGCAAACGCGGCAAATATGGCAGCGAATGCAATACCGACCACGCCGGGAACTCCGCCAAATCTGGCTGACCCACTGGGCATGTGGAAGAACATGGCTCAGAAGAATGAAGAGATGTGGTCGAAATTTATGCAGCAGATGGTATCAACGCCCGAATTTGCTCAGGTGTTGGGCCGCTCGACCAGCACCACCGCGACCTATCGCACCATGATACGTCAGGTCGCCAGAGCTTACCTGGAAGCCGCCAACATGCCGACCCGCGAAGACATCACCCGCGTCGCCGAGCAAATTGTGATGCTTGATGCGAAGGTAGACGATTTGAGCGATAGCTGGGTGGACGGATTTGGCAGCGTGCCAATGGTACTGAACCGGGTCGTCGCTATTTTGGAAACGCTGGAAAATCGGCTGGGAAATTTAGAGGGCAAAGTTTTAACCAGAGCCGATTTGTCGGCTGTCACCGAGCGCTTAAGCGCATTGGAAGCAAATGGCTTGACTCAGGAAAGTCTAGGGCCAGTTGCCGAGCGCCTGGGCGCATTGGAAGCCCGCACTCCTAGCACCGAAGATGTGCAGGGTATTCGTGATTGGCTGATGACGCTTGAAAATAAGCAGATTGGGCGCGAAGATTTGAACGGCCTGACCGAGCGATTGGGCGCACTAGAGGGCAAAACCCTGGGTCAGGAAGATATTACCAGCTTGCGCGATTGGCTGATGGCCCTTGAGAACAAAATGCCCAACCCGCAAGATTTGGGCGGCATCAACGAGCGGCTTTCAGGCGTGGAAGCTAAGTTGCCCAACCCCGAAGATATGAGTGGTATCCGCGAATGGTTAATGACGCTTGAGCACAAGCTGAACGCTCCGCAAGGGGTAGATAGCCTGACCGAACGACTCGCCGCACTGGAAAACAAAGTGCCGGGCCGCGACGAACTGGGCCAGATAGCGCAGCGCCTGGAAGGGGTAGAAGCCAAGCTGAGTGCCGATAATGGCATGAATCAATTAGACGGACGGCTGGCAACCCTCGAAAATAAAGTGCCGGGCCACGACGAGTTGAGTGCGATTACGGCCCAATTGACCGCGTTGCAGGAGCAACTTAGCCAATTGCAAAGCCAGCTAAGTGCCGCCAATTCCTACAGCCCGGCGGTAGCACCGATGCCAGTTGTTGAGGCGGATACAAGTGTATCCCTGGAAGAAAGTCGGCTCCTGGTTGACTCTGCCGATGCACCAATGTCAGTTGCTGAGGTAGATACAACTGCATCCGCACCCGTTTTAACCAACGAATCGAGTATGCCCGTTCTAGCAGACGAATCGAATATGCCTGCGCCCGTACAAACCGAAATCGAGCCAAAACCGAAAACTCGCGCCCGAAAATCCAAACAAGCCTAAATATTAGGAAGGGCTGCACCTATGAAGACCAAGGCCACGATAGGCGAAGAAGCCAATCTAACCGAGGCAGTAAATCAAAGCGGGGCGACCCACGAGGCTGCCCCCAACTTTCAAGCTATGCTTGAGTTGGCCCTGAAACATCACGAGCAGATTTTGAACATAGCTCAAAATCTGCCGGACGTGCCAGTCGGCCAATCGCCCAAAGAACTTATCTGGACGCGCAACAAGGCTCGGCTTTATCACTATCTCCCAACTACTTCTAACACAAAACGCCATAGTGTGCCGCTACTGCTAATTTACTCCTTAATCAATAAACCTTACATCCTGGATTTGCGCCCTGGAGCCAGCCTGGTAGAATATTTGCTGGGTCAGGGCTACGAGGTTTATCTGCTGGATTGGGGAACGCCCGGCCCGGAAGACCGCCATCTCAAGCTGGACGATTATGTGCTGGATTATTTGCCACGCGCCATCAAGCATGTTTTACGCCATGCGAAAACGACTGAGATTACCCTCTTTGGTTATTGCCTGGGGGCGCTCCTGACACTGTGTGCGACTGCATTGCATCCGGCGCTGCCAATTAAAAATCTGGTGCTGATAGCTGCGCCGGTAGACTTTAGTGAAAAAGGTCTACTCCAAAGCTGGCTCAACCCAGAACATTTTGAAATTGACCGTGTGGTCGAGGTTTACGGGCTGATTCCAGCCGAAGTGGTGGATTTTGGCACGAAAATGCTCAAGCCTTTCAACAATTTTGTGCTGACCTACACTAATTTGCTGGATAAACTGTGCGACGAGCGGGCAGTCGAGGGCTGGGTCAGTATGCAGCGTTGGGTTAACGATGGCGTACCGTTTGCGGGGGAGGCTTTTCGGCAATGGGTCAAGGATTTCTATTTGGGCAACAAACTTGTCACCGGGCAGTTAACCATGCGCGGCCAGTTAGTAGAATTATGTAAAGTCAAGGCTAATTTGCTTAATGTTATTGCCGAAAACGACCATATTACCCCGCCTTCACAAAGCTTACCTTTGCTGAATTTAGTAAGCAGCCCGGACAAAACGCAGTTGGTGCTACCGGGCGGACATGTTGGGCTGGTTGTCGGGCGTTCAGCCGCCAATAATTTTTGGCCTGTGCTGGACAACTGGCTAAATCAGCGCTCAGATAGTTAATTATTATCTATTTTCCCTCATTTGCCGTATCTATAGCGAACCCTGACTCCATGCCTAAACTTTTCTGAATTCTTTGAGAAAATTTAACAGATTTAAAACTTTTAGACCGGCGATGTGAAGTCTCAAGTTGTTCAGGTATGTTAGCATGGTTTACAGTTCACGATACGTGCTACCCGTTCATCCTGCCACAGTATTAAACTTCTATCGGTCAGAAAGCTTGAAGGTTAAATTAAACAAGTAGATTCAGGAGGAAGAGTTGAGTATAAAAAATCGTGACCCCAAAGCGATTGAGCAACTAAACGATATGCAACGCTACCTGGGTGAAGAAACGATTGAAGATTATCAGGCCGGGCAAATGACCCGCCGCCGGATGCTCAAACGGTTGCTGCTCATTTG
>JBBQXW010000132.1:0-17562 GCA_038209275.1 Chloroflexia bacterium
GACGCTACGGAGCAGACCCAAAGTCTGCTAGGTCAGCCGACCCTCTTTATGAATAGCGAGGCGCAACCGGGGGTGCGCCTCATCATTGGAATTTGAGCTTAATCTAAGTTTGTTTGCCACCTTATTCTCTCAAAAAGTTCAAAGTTCAAAGTTCAAAGTTTACCCACGGGCAACCCTATGGGCCGAAATTCAAGATTTGTCCGGGGTGATTATAACACAAAGTAGTGGCTGGTTGGCTTTAAAACAAAAAGCTGGGAATGAGGCTCTTTTTGGTATAACCAAAGATATAGTATAAACAGCTAAGTTAGTGTATAATTGCGGTGAGAGATTCAGGTGATCTATCGGCAAGCATTTGCAGTGGATTTAAAGTAATTTGAGCAGGAGAAAAATTTAATGGCGAGTATTGTGCGGGAAAGACCGGGGTTGAAGCTGACAAACCCATTTTCGCGGGGAACTTATCGGGTCTGGCAGCGCAACCGTGATGCTTTTTTGCGGTTGTGGAAGACCGAATTGTGGCCGCCTTTTGCCGAAGCGATAATGACCCTGCTGGCCTTCGGGTTTGGGCTGGGGGTGTACATTAAAGGCGATATAGAGGGGATGAGCTACCTCCAATTTATCGCGCCGGGGCTGATAATGAGTTCGGTGCTTTTTACTGCCAGCTTCGAGTGTATGTTCGGGACATACATTCGGATGGAATTACAAAAGATGTTCGACGCGATTGTCGCTACCCCAATTAGCCTGGAAGAAGTGGTGAGTGCCGAGATTATGTGGGCGGCGACACGGGCCGGATTTACCGGCAGTTGTGTGCTGCTGGTGCTGGCGGTGATTGGGCTAACCCCGTCGTGGTGGGTGTTGCTGGTGCCGCTGGTGGCGCTGGTGAGTGCGTTTATGCTGGCAAGTTTGTCTATGATTGTGACGAGCCTTGTACCGAGCATTAACTCCTATAACTACTTTATTACGTTGGGCATTATCCCGATGCAGTTATTTAGCGGTATCTTCTTCCCGGTCTCGCAGCTATCGGCGGGGATTGGCTGGCTGGTCTATCTTTCGCCGCTCTACCCCTGCGTGCAGCTAACACGGGCGCTGTTCAGGGGTCAGGTTTCGCTGGATTTGGTAGGCTATAGCGTCTGGTTGCTGGCGTTATCAGCGATTTTCTATTCTATAGCGGTTGTTTTAATGCGCCGTCGTTTGATTAAGTAATCCAATTATAGCGAAGTTTTGAAAATTCGAATGTAAAAGACGCAGCCACTTTTAATCTTGTTAAAAGTGGCTGCGTCTTTGTGCCATCCTTGCTCAAGCTAAAGCGTGCGCCTCCGTCAGCTTCGGTCTGTACCGATGGTACTTCTTGTTTGCCCGTCAGATGAGCTTTAAAGCTGCGAATCGAGAGAACTTGTCCCCGAACCTCACCGCCGGGGTGTTGGTCAGTGTGGACATTGACATAGGGGCATTACCTGCTTCCATTGCCGCCACCAAATCGGCAATAGATTTACCCTTGAATGGTGCCTTTACCGAAAAATCGAGGGTGCCACCCCTCCTACAATTGAATTTACCTGCTACAATAATTACTTCTCCTTTTTCAGCAGGATTGCGCTACTGTCTATATTTGGTTTATTATCTTCAGGGGTTTCGTTTGGCCTACTATCCTACCTAGCAGAAATCAGCAACTTTTCTTTTAGCTTTTGAGAATTTTTACAAAATTCTCAAAAGCTAAAAAAGCCCAGGAGTTTACTCTGACCGTAAACGAAAGCCTAAATAAAAAACCTAAGATGCCCGGAAAAGAAATGGAAAAGAAAATGGAAAATGAGTTGGATGATACGCCGATAGTGCTGGTGCCGGGGTTTATGGCCTCGAATTTGTGGCGAGTGCGGAAGGGATTACTGACGCTGCCGGTACTGGCCTGGCCGCTCAATATTTATACCCTGACGGCCCAGTTGATTTTGTTGAGCGAACAATATCCGTTAAAGGCAGAAGGCTTAGTTGGGAATTATTATGACGGCTTGATTGATTTTATTACCCGTCCGTCAGAGCGGGGCGGGTTAGGCCGGAAACGCGACGAGAACTTTTGGGTGTTTGCCTACGATTGGCGGCAATCGTGCGAAGTATCGGGGCGGGAATTATACGATTTTATTTGCGACAAGTTGGCACGGGCTAATGCCTTGCGCTCGGTGCGAGGTCTGCCAGCCTGGGAGAAAGTGGATATAATCAATCATTCGATGGGCGGATTTGTCACCCGTTCGGCCCAGGTAGAATATTTAGCGCCAGTGCGCCGGGTAGTTTATATTGCTTCGGGACATTACGGCGTGGCAAAAGCCTTTTTTGCCTTGCATCCCGATACCGCTCCAACGCTGATTGACGATTTTATCAAAGGTTTTTTGCCGGGCTGGTATTGGGATTTGCTAAAAGCTTTTCCGAACGTCTGGTTTTTGCAGAACTGGTTACTTCGGCTGGTCGGCTCATTTCAATCTATGTACGAATTGCTCCCCGACTCCTTTTACCTGGATGAGGAGCAGAGTTTAATAATAGACACGACCAGCACTCCACCTGTTTCAGTCAAGGGGGTGGAAGATACTTATTACAAACATGCCTGGCAATTGACGACAGCACAACAGCTTAAGGTGCGACAGGCCATGCGCTTTAAGGAGCGACTGGGCCGGGAATTGCCGGGACAGGAGAATTTAGTGATTTATTGTGCCTCGATGCCGACTTATGCTCACGCCAACTATGATGGACAATTGGAATACCCGGAACGCTTGACAATTGGCGATTTGACCGTGACCGAAGTCAGCGCCAATCACGACGAAAAAGCCACCCGTATAACAGTAGAGGGCGCGCACGCCGAACTACCAAACCTGCCCGCAACCCACGAAGCGATTCGTCCGTTTCTACTAAGCTCAAGCAAGTCTTAACCGCAATATCATTCAAATATGAGTAAATTATGTGTGGGAGCGAGCTTCCGCTCGCGATTTTGGAAGGGCAGAGGCAAATCGCGAGCGGAAGCTCGCTCCCACACATAATTTATTTTAAGAAAATTGAGTTCAGCCACCCCCTGGCTAAATTTTGCGTGTTCTGGCAGAATAGCGTAAAATAAAGCGAAATTCAAGCTTAAAACAACCAAACGAAAACAAAGAAATAGAAAGAAGGGACTACTTGGCTGGCTTAAATTCCTCTTTTAACGACTATAATTATGGACGCTTACTGGGCCATCGGTGCAACCATTCGCAAGGTATTTATGAACAGGCACTGGGTGCGGCCCGCTATCGGCCCTTTCCCCTGCCCGGCGATAAACCCCATTATGCGCCTGATCGCCACTATTCGGTCAAACATATTGCCCTGGAACTAACCGTGGATTTCCCCGCCAAAAGCGTTGAGGGAACGGTACGGACTACCATTACCCCGGTCAACGATGAATTGGCCCAACTAGATTTTGACGCGGGCGAAATGCAGATTAAAAGCATTAATCTTGAAGGTGATGATACGCCGCTGGCTTTCCGGCTGGAAGATAATAAGCTCAAGATTACCCTGAACAGCCCAAAGAAAGCCGATGAGGAAATGACGATAGTGGTGCAATACCGGGCTACCCCCCGTTTTGGCCTTTATTTTATTGCGCCCGACGAGGACTATCCCAACAAAATTGTGCAGGTCTGGAGTCAGGGCCAGGATACTGATAATCATTTCTGGTTTCCCTGTTACGATGCGCCTAACCAGAAATCTACCAGTGAAATGACCGTAACCGTTCCCGCCGATTATTTTGCGCTTTCCAATGGCGAATTGATCGAAGTCAAGGAAGGGGACGGCACTAAAACTTTCTACTGGAAGCACAACACGCCCCATTCCAGCTATTTGATTACACTGGCTGCCGGGCCATTCGTCGAAATTATGAACGAGTGGCAGGATATTCCCGTGCCGTATTATGTGCTGCCGGGCCGCGAGGCCGAGGCTAAAGTCTCGCTGGGCAAAACGCCTAAGATGGTAGATTTTTTCTCGAAGCAAATCGGGGTGCGCTATCCTTATGCTCAATATGCTACGGTTTGCGTCACCGATTTTATTTTTGGTGGAATGGAAAATACCACCGCGACGACCCTGACCGAATATACTTTGCATGACGAACGGGCTGACCAGGATTATAGCAGCGACCCGTTGGTGGCGCACGAACTGGCCCATCAATGGTTTGGCGATTTGTTGACCTGTCGCGATTGGTCGAACGGCTGGCTGAACGAAGGGTTTGCAACTTATTTTGAGGCGCTCTGGGGCGAACACGATTTGGGCCGCGACGAATTTATTTACGAGATGTACGGGAACGCGCATAGCTATTTGAGCGAAGATAGCGGGCATTACCGCCGCCCGATTGTCGCCTACACTTTTAATCAGCCGATTGATTTGTTTGACCGCCACCTGTACGAAAAAGGTGCGCTGGTGCTTCACATGCTACGCTATCTGCTGGGCGACGAAAGTTGGTGGAAAACTATCAACTACTACGTTACCAAGCACCGAGGCCAGAACGTCATTACCGCCGATTTGGAGCGGGCCGTCGAGGAAGCTACCGGGCGCAATCTGCAACCGTTCTTCGAGCAGTGGGTTTACAAGGCGGGCTATCCGCAATTCAAGCTCGATTACCAGTGGGACGATACTAGCAAGACCGCCAAGCTCAAGGTGATGCAAACTCAGCGCATTGACAACGAAACTCCGCTCTTTACTTTGCCAATCGAAATCGCTTTCGTTAACGCGGCGGGCGTTCGCGATGTCTACAAGGTGGAACTGGAAGAAAAGGAGCATACTTTTTACTTTCGGCTGACCGAGCGGCCCGAATTTGTCGGCTTTGACCCATCCAACTGGATTCTGAAAACGGTAGACTGGACGCGGCCCAAAGAAATGCTCATCGCTCAGGTGGAGAAAGATACTGAGGCGTTTGGTCGCATCATGGCGGCCCATGCGTTGGGCAAACTGAGTGGGCCAGAAATAGTAGCGGCCCTGGAAAAGACCCTGAAAAATGATTCGTTTTGGGCAGTGCGGAGCGAAGCGGCTTCGGCGCTAGGCTCGATTAAGTCTGGCAATGCCCAGGCCGTTTTGTTGGACGCGCTGGAAAACGAGAAACATGCCAAAGTCCGCCGGGCAATTGTAGGGGCGTTGGGTGAGTTCCGCGACGAAAAATCGGCTACTGCTCTCGAAAAAATCCTCAAGGGCGATGTTACCGATATTGTGGAAATGTCCGCCGCCGTTGCGCTGGGCAAGACCCGTCAGCCCAACGCTTTTGCGGCGCTTACTCAGGCACTGGGCCGCGCTTCGTTTAACGAAGTGGTACGGGCCGGGGCGTGCCAGGGCTTTACCGAATTGCGCGATGAACGAGCGATTCCGGCCCTATTGGAGCTAACTAACTACGGTAAGCCGGAACAGGCCCGCAATGCCGCTACCAACGCGCTTGGTCATCTTGCCAAATTGTTCAAAGATAAAGAGAAGGAGCGCATTACTGACCGCCTGCTGGAACTCTTGGAAGACAAAAGCTGGCGTACTCGCCTTTCCGCCATCGGCGCACTTCAGACGCTGGCGGATGAAAAAGCGTTGCCCGCTTTGCAGCGTAATGCCGAGGTTGCCGAGGAAGGTCGCGAAATTCGGCGCAGCCGCGAAGCGCTTTTGAGTATCCGCGAAAGCCTGGGCCGCGATGATGAAGTCAAAAAGCTGCGCGACGACCTCGAAAAGCTCTCCACCGAAAACCGCGACCTCCGAGACCGCCTTGAAAGTATCGAGCAGAGGTTGAAGTAGTGAGTAATGAGTAATGAGTGATGAGTATAAATGAACTACTCCTCACTCCTCACTCATTATAGATAATTTTGTTATGCAAAAAGCCGATTTTGCGTTTCTTTTGCAAAATCGGCTATTTGCTTGTAATTTTTTGTGTTTCAGCCACGTTACATTAACAAGAACTTATTTCAACGGCTAGACAAATAGTTAAAGTGTGCTAAACTGTTTACTATTAGCAAACCGAAAACCCTTCCTGCTTCCGGGTTTTTGAGACATCAGCCACTTTTGAAACAAGTTCTACGGCAACCCTATCCCGCAGTACGGCATCCCAAATTGACAACTTAACTCTAGTTCGCCCCACAAAGGAGGAGAAATTCCTATGGGTTTCGCAAGATTCCGGCTCTACCGTCGCCTGTCGTTGGCTTTGGGTCTCGTGTTCATTTTGAGCTTACTGCCGAGTGCGCTGGCCCTGGCAGACCCAGCTTTCACCAGCGATGCTTTCCGCCAGAAATGGCAACGCGCCGACAAGCCAGTTAACGATGGCGCGGCTAATCCGCAACGCAGCTGGCTCTGGGGGCCAGATGGCTTTAGTCCGGCAAACGGTAATACTGAGGCTTACAGTGAAAGTCCTAACGGCATCCGGGCCGTCCAGTATTTTGACAAGGCCCGCATGGAACTAAATAACCCGGCGGCTGGCGCAGTTACCAACGGTCTGTTGGTGCGAGAGCTAATCTCCGGCAAGCAGGCGATTGGCGATGCTGCTTTTACCCAGCGCCGCGCCGCCGATGATATTCCAGTCGCGGGCGACCCTTCCGGCAATAACGGCCCGGTTTACGCCAGCTTTGCCAAACTCGCCACCCTCAACAACGATAACCCTGCTTCTGATCGCACCGGGCAGGCCGTTGGTGATACGATTGATAAGGCTGGCATGGTGGGCAGCAATGCCGAACTAGGCGGCAAAGCCAAATACGCTTATTTTGACCAGAGCCTGAAGCATAACGTGCCGGATGTCTTCTGGCAATTTATGAACCAGCGCGGCACGGTCTATCAAAACGGTGGTCTGGTGGCGAACCAGCCCGTTTTGTCGGATAATCAGGCCGCGCCCTGGGTGGATGCAATGGGACTGCCTATTACCGAGGCGTATTGGTCTAAAGTTACGGTTGGTGGCGAAGTAAAAGACGTGTTAATCCAGGGCTTCGAGCGCCGAGTATTAACCTACACGCCGACCAATCCACCCGCCTTTCAGGTTGAGATGGGCAACGTTGGTCGACATTATTTCACCTGGCGCTATACCACCAAGTACGACCAAACCGCCCCGCCTGCATCTACGCCTACGCCCACTCCCACTCCTGCCCCAACCCAGCCGCCCGCGCCCGCCCCGGCGGGTTGTGATAGCTTACCAGCTAACACGGGTAGCGCATTCCCGTTTGTGAAGTGCGGGCCAGCCGGAATGGAAGTAGTGCTGGCGATGGCGGCAACGGCGGGCGACACAGTACAGGTTAGCGTAACCAGGCCGGATAATAGTACCGACGGCTATACCCAAACCGTCCGCTCGGATGGCAATTTTATTACGTCCTACGATACGACCAGGAACAGTCCGCAGGGAAAATGGATTTTCAATTTCAAAGCCCAGAACAGCAAAAAGGAGGGAACGGCTTACTTCTGGTTGGATAAACCCGTAACCAAGCCGACTATTATTGTTTACCCCAATCCGTCGCGGCTCGACCAGGATATAACAATATTAGTAGTCGGCTTCGAGTCGGAAGAGTTGGTCAAGCTGGCCTTTACTTCGCCCGCCCCCAACGCCCCGGTCTATGGTACGACCCGCCTGACCAATACTGGCGGCGGCTTTACGGCGCTGCTAAAACTCAGAACTTTCTACCCTGAGAAATATCTTGTGCCGGGGGTATGGATTTTGGGGGCGGCAGCCGAAAACGATAAAAACCGAATCGCTTTTACTACTTTTACCGTCACAAAATAGCTGCTTGACCAATTCGCGGATGGCTGAATTACCAGATTACCAGAGAAGTTTCGGTGCTTCGAACGCCCACGGCGTTCGCTATACCATTGGTAATTCAGTTGCCCAGCGAGGGTACGTCGGGGCTTTCGACAAAGGCGATTAAATCGTATTGGCCTGTCACGGCGTGAACACTTTTAATGACCGAACCAGCCAGTCGCATATCGCGCAACTCTTGCACCAGTTCCTGCACCCTGGTTGGTTCGGCTTTTATCATTACGTAGGCATAAATCATAAATATTTCTCCTGAATTTTAATTTAACGGGCGGTTTCATAATACGGTAGGGGCTTGATTTATCAAGCCCGATTGGGTTCGATAAATCGAACCCCTACGATAATGTGACGCTTCTCACGGAAGTAGTGAGTTTAGCCTCAAGTGAAAGTCATCATAGGAACTGCGCCCTCGCGGGCCATTATTTCAAGCTGGCTTTGTACCCGTTCGTAAGCCGCCGCTAACGGAAAAATTTTCTTGCTTACCTGCATGTCGCTATCGGTGGAAAGCGGATGCCAGAAAATCCCGTCCAGATTTACGGTAAGTTCGGGTACTAAATTCGCCATGCCCAGTTCGAGACCTTCTTTGGAGTAGCCGCGCTTTGCCAGAGGGCGCACAAAATGGTCTTCGTCGGGAATACCCAGGCCACGGTGAAATTCGCAGACTTGTTCCAGAAAAGGCGAGTTAGCCGGGGTTTCGGTGGTGCTGAGGCGCACTCGCAAGCCGCGCTCCTGTAGCAAACGGATACCTTCCACCGTCTTATCCCAGGCTCCTTTGCCTCGGTAGGCATCGTGTTCGGCGGCCCGACCACCATCCAGACTGACCTGGATAATCAGGTTTGGGTTGGCAACCTCCATTAATTTATCCAGCCGCACTCCGTGTAAAAGCATGGCGTTGGTCAGTATGGTGGTTCTGACCCTGGCCGAAGAATAGGCCAGCATTTGGTAAATATCGGGCAGCAAAAATGGTTCGCCGCCCGTAAAAAAGATGTCGCTAAAACCAAGTGCCACCGCTTCATCCACCAGTCGTTGCACATTGGCAAGGCCCAGCGCCCGGCGTGCGGCATTAGGGCTGGATTTGGCTACGCAATAGGTGCAGCGCAAATTGCAGTCATAATTGGTGTAAAGCCACAACTTCCATTCCAAAATCGGCATACTATTGCTACTATTCTCAGTTTCAACCAGCGACTCGTTCATAGGCTATTTTCTGTTCCTTTATTTCTTCGCAAGGCGAAAGCGATTGAAATCGCTACTACTTTTATTTATTCGCAAATAACTACAAGATTTAGTTTTCAAGCAGTGCCACAATTATATTACAAAAAAGGGATTTAAGTTATTACAAAGCTTACAGCTTCCTGGATTGGGTGGGTTATCTGATTTTTATTAGAGATTTATTATAAATTTCACAAGCTATCCGCCCTAAAATGTCAAGCGAAAACGGGGTTGTAAAGAATAGACTATGCGATTGTAATCAAATGTTAATGCAAAACTTGTTGTAATGCGGTATAATTAGTATTAGCAACTATTTCGTTGTTTTGCTCATATCTACAAAGCAATGAGAGATAGAAACGCCCAACTAATCTGTTATGCAATTTCAGTCGCAACTGAATTGTCCTTCCTAACCTATATAGTATTTGCTTTCATTTTGCTAGTTCTACAAATTTACTAGAAAGGGAAAGCAGGTCACCGACCTTTCGTATAATCTAAGGCTCTGATACATAACAAAGCTATAGATACGCTCTACCAACAACTCGTTATCGCCGGGGTGTTATCTGATATTATAAAAAAAGTGGCGGACAATCAATAGCCGCTGGTAGCGCGAAGATGACTATCAGTGACGGCGTAGCCGCCGAAAGGAGAAATCATGTCTCATTCACCTTATAAATTAGCGCCGGGTGAGCAAGTTTGCCCTATCTGTAATATTTTGATGGGGCCGAAACGACTCGCCCGACAAACTGAGAATGGTTACTGCACTTTTTGTGAAGCTGATATAAAGAAACGGCAGCATCGTCTCTACCGAGATGGGCGACACACTATGCTGATTACCAAGAAGGAGACCCTTCTGCCCGTGGCGCAGCCGCAGAGCGGAAGTTGTGCGCGGTCTGAATGTGGTCAGGTACTTAGCCACGCGCAGATTGTCAAGGGTAACAAGTTCTGTTCTCGGCGCTGTGCGGCGCTGGCCCGGAATAACCAACCCAACACTAAAACAGTCTGGACTGAGAAGAAAGCAAGCTAAAGGTTTAACTGCCCAATCGCTTGCTTTTTTGCTTAGGCTTGAATATAAAAGAAAAACCCGCTTTACCCAGAGCGGGTTTTTCTATTCCTCCAAGTTTTTGCTAGAATCTTCCGAAAAATTTTCAGTGAAAATTTTTCGGAAGATTCTAGCAAAATATGATATTATTAACCTCTGTTATGCCTGCTTGTAACCAAAACAACTGCTGGTGCGTTGTTCTAAAGGATGAAGACAGAAATAAAAACTAGCGTTAGACAAATTGAAACGGCGGTTGAACCCGAAGATCGCCGCGAAATATGGTTAATTTTGCCCTTTTTATTAGGGATTTTTGCGCTTAAAGCTTTGGTATGCTATTTGGAATGGCGCAACGGCTTTTTGGAATACGATGCCGACGGCTTTACCCGCTCGTTACACGCCTGGGAATGGGGACAGCAGCCCCGCTTTGAGGTAGATGCGTGGTTGCCTTTGCAATTCTGGTTAAACGGTACGCTGCTGCAAATCTGGCCCGATATTTTTCGAGAGCCGCGCCTGGTAAATTTGCTGGCTTCGCTGCTAACGACGGTCAATTTTTTCTTTATCGGGCGCTTTTTGTTCGGGCGCTGGGCCGGATATGGCACGGCGCTACTGGCGGCGCTGTTTCCCTGGGAAATCTGGTTTGGCCTGAGCGGAATGAGCGAGAGCCTGACCCAGATGTTTTTGAGTTTTGGCCTGGTCTTCTTCTGTCGCTGGCTACGCACTCAAAATTCGCGTGACCTCTGGCTGACCAGCCTCGGTCTGTTCGGCGCAACCATGCTGCGCTACGAAGCCTGGTTCTACAGTATCACCTACAGCGCCATCGTCATCATAGTTTCAAGTTCCAAGTTTCAAGTTCCAAGTTTCACCCACAGGGCAACCCTACGGGCCGAATTCCAGAATTCAAAACTCAAAACTCAAAACTCAAAACTCAAAACTCTCGCGCCTTTGGGGTTGGCGTTTGGGTTCGCATTGGTGTGGGTGGTGGCGAGTTGGGTGCAGAAGGGGTCGCCGATTGCCTTTATTACCCTGACCAGCAAAATTAACGCCAGCCTGGAAGAGACCAACGCCAATGTGTCGCTAGTGGGGCGATTGCTCTTTTACCCCAAGATTTTCTTCAATTTGCTGCCGCCCCTGACGCTGCTGGCTATTGCCGGGTCGCTACTGCTGCTGTGGCGACCAATAGGCAGGGCGCGAGTTTATCTGACGCTAATCTGGGGCGAATTTGCACTTTTTATTGTCAGTACGCTGCCGACCAATAATATTGCGCCGGGTAGCGCCCGCTATCCTGTCTCTAATTTGATGTTTTTGCTGCCGGTAGTGGTCTATCTTTTTCTGTGTGTGGCGAAGTGGTTGGGGAAAGTCCATTGGCGGAGCAATGTCTTACAAGAGGGATTGGGGCGGGGGGAAATCCATTGGCGGAGCAATTTCTTACAAAAGTCGTTTTTTGCGGTTGCTTTGCGGGTTGGGTTGGCGCTGGTTTTCCTGGCCTTGCCGTTGCTCTTTGTCCAAACTATTTTGGCCCGTCCGCTTGATTTCCCCGATAGCGATATGCGACAGGTGGCACTCTGGTTCAAAAATCAGACTGCCGCCGGGAAATTGCCCAAAGATACCGTTATCCCGGCCCATTTTCCCAGTCCACTATCGGCGGCAGGGGCGGATTACAGCGCTATCTACGGCCTCTCGGTCTTGACCAACCGACCCGATGGCTGGCGACTGGCGGGTTCACAGGCCAAAGGCTTACGGGTGATTTCCGACATCGAAGGTTTTGAGAAAACCATTCGGGATGATAAGCCGACGGTCTGGATAAATCTGAAATCGGCGGGAGACGAGGAGCGTATTCGACAATTAGTCACCCGCTACCGCGACAAAGTTACTTACGGCTCGTATGAGATTTACAGCCGTCCGCTCGATAAACCGCTATCGGTTACGCCCGAAGTTGGTCGGCTTGACCAGCAGTTTGTCTTTACTGGCGAAGATTTTGACCCTGGCGAACGGGTTTTTCTCTGGATTAGCTACGATGCGACTGGCGCTAAAAGCTTACCAGGCATTTTTGCCGACGCACAGGGCCGCATTCGCCTTGAATATCGGCCCAGCCCGGAAGTACCCGGCACTTTTTCGATTACCGCACGCGGCGAAAAGAGTCCCCGCCGCGCCGTCGCCGAAGTAACCATTCGTTAATTTTTATTTTTAAGTTTTGAAAATTTTTTGCAAAAAATTTTCAAAACTTAAAAATAATGAAGTTCGCGGTTTGAAAGGATAAAAATGAGCGAGATTGATAATAGAGATGAGGAGCGGCGGGCTTACCTTCAGCAGATGGAGGAAGAGCGTGGCTATATTCTGGATTTTCACAGGGTGCTGGCGGAAGAAGATTTAGATTTTCTCAAAGGCTACAATGCCCTGCTGGAAGCAGCCTACACCAACGCCCGCACGCTGGATGCCAAAACCAAAGAATTGATTTTTGTGGCGGTGTTGATGGCGGTTCGTAGCCAGCCCGACCATATCAAGACTCATATGGAAGTAGCGAAAAAGCTGGGCGCGACCAAACGCGAAATGCTGGAAGTGCTGGAAATGACCTTGCCGCCAACTGGCGCTCCCGCCTTTATGCACGCCTTTGCGGTCTGGCGTGAGGTTTACGGGGTCTAACAAAAAATATGGCGGCGCTGGATGCGGAGACGCTGGTTACTGAGAATAAACCGCCTGCTCCCGCCAAAATTCGGGATAGAAAGGCAGCGCGTCTTTTTACGCCCCAAACTTTTCGTCTGTTAATATTTGTGGTAGTGGCAGGGCTGATTTTGGCGCTGCTCCCCGGTTTTGTCCGCTCCAATAAATTACCTTTGCCTCTACTGAATAACTTGCAGAACCCGGTACGCCTGGACCAGTTTTATCCAACCGAAAGCAACGGGCGGGATACTTTTCGCTGGACGGCGGCCTCGGCTAAAATTTATCTGCCCGAAGTGCTTGCCCTGCAAAAAATAACGTTTGAGGTTGCCGCCGCTTACCCCGAAGGCTCGCCCCGCCCACGCTTGCACTTGCGCTACAATAATGAGGAAATCGCCAACCAGCTTATCGAAACTGGCTGGACGCAGGTGATAGCGACGTTTCCGTCTGGTTTGGAAGCAGCAACCGGGCCGCTCGAACTGGTGATAGAAAATGCGCTTGCCCCGCGCAAAGGTGATAATCGTGAGTTAGGGGTAGCGGTGCGGTCAGTAGATTTGGAAGTGAGCCGGGTTGCACCATTTGGCCTAGTGCTGGTTACGCTGGCGCTGGGAGTGGGGCTGTTATTGGCGGGGCGCTGGGTCGGCTTCGGGGCGCGACATACAGTGATGGTTTCGCTCGGCTCAATGCTGCTACTGACGCTCTATTATCAGTTTGACCGTTTTTATAGCTCGATGCTGGTAGGTTGGGTGGCGCTCGTCGTGGGTTTAGCTACCTTTATTGGGCTTTATCCGCGCGCTTTCTTCCCACCAGTACAAAATAAAAATCAGGCTGGACGTTGGTACGCCCTTAATGGCGGCGGTTGGTCACTTAATTTAAAGGGTCCTGGTTTTGGTAGTAGCGATTCCAATCGCTTTGGTAGTAACACTCAGGAAAAAGCGATTGCAACCAGTGGCCCGATTGGGCAAATCGCTACTACTATTCCGGCAGCAGGCGAAAATTCTAGCCCAAAATCTTTAGTTTGGTCATACTCAAAAATAGTGGCGCTAGTGTTGCCGCTTCTGGTAGTGGGGTTGGTCTTTTTTGAGTATGGTCGCGTGCTGGATTTCGGTTTTTTCTGGGATGATTACCATATTGCCCGGCCCTGGCCTCTGGGTGAAGTAGCTGGTACTTTTGCCGGGCCATGGGATGCGCTGGGGCTTGAGCCGCCCTATTACCGCCCCTTGACCGTGACGAGTTTTGCGCTGGATTGGGCTTTGTACGGCTTTGAACCGCGTGGCTACCATCTGACCAATCTTTTGTTTTACAGTCTGGCGGCGCTGCTAATCTATTTTTTGTTGCGGAAGCTGGATTTGGGCTGGACGGCGGCGCTGTCGGGGGCGCTTTTTTTCGTGATTTCGCCGCCTAATGTCGCTTCTGCCGCCTGGATTAGCCAGCGCAGCGATGCGCTGGTAGCAATTTTTATGCTGACCGGGCTAATAGCGTTCGTTACTTTTTGCCGCACCTCCAAAATTTATTGGCTAGGTCTGGCGAATACGGCGCTGGTGCTGGCACTTTGCTGCAAAGAAATTGCGGTGGCGCTGCCTTTTCTGTACGTTTTGTACTGGTGGTTCGACGGAAATAATGCCTGGGGACGGATATTCGGGTGCTGGAAAAGGTTAGCCTTAGTTTTTGGCCCGGCCTTTGTGACGCTGGGTTTATATCTGGCGTGGCGGGCGCTGGTGCTGCCTGCGGCTGTCCCTGACCCCGACCCGGCAAAGCGCGTCAACCTGGAAACGCTATGGAGCGGCTACCATAGCGCGGTCTACCAGAGCTTTTATGGTTTGAACAACTGGCTGACCGAACAGGCCGCGCCCTGGTTAACTCTGACGCTGCTGGTGGTAATGGCGTTGGTGCTGCTGGTTGGGCGCAAAGCCGAAATTCTAGTCAGTCTTAAAAGATTGGGGTTGTTCAAGCGGGTTGGGCGAATGCAATTAGCCCCTACCAATAATGAATCAGCGCGAGGATTTGGTGCTAGTGACTGGCGAGTGCTGTTTTTCGGTTTGGGCTGGCTACTGATTACCTGTGGGCCACTGGCTTTTCTGGGGGCAAGTTATAGCGTGACGGCCCGCGTTTTATTCTTGCCCGAAATCGGCTATGCTATTATAGCGGCGGCGCTGGTGGCGCTACTGGTGCGGTTTGTGGGCTATTCGCGGGGTGGATGGCGGTTCTGGCCCGGTCTGGCCTTGCTGATTTTTCTTCTGGTTGCGCCATACACGCCGCTTCATACCGCTAACCAACGCGCCCAGAAGGATTACGCGCCCGGTTCGTTCAATACTTTACGCTGGGACGAATGGGTCTATAATAATCCGGCCTGGAAAGCTAAAATCCCCGAACAGCACTACAAAGCAATTGAACAAAAACTGCGGGAAGCGGGCCGGATTTAGTGAAAATCTTATAATTATTCACCACGGAGGCACGGAGAAACACGGAGGGAAATTAGAATTTGGCTGTAATTACGTACTCGATACAATAAAAAGCAGGCAATATTCCTAAAATTCTTGGTGTTCTTTGCGTCTTGGCGGTTATTCCTTAAATTAACCTGAGTAATTACATTTAGTTTTAACTTCGTGTTTCTCCGTGCCTCCGTGGTGAATTTGTCTTGAGTTTGCTAAGAGGAAGCTTTTGTGTCAAACGAATTACCTTCCGCGCTGGTGACAACTGGCTGGTTAGCCGACCAATTTAGCGAGGAACAGGAAGAAATTTCTGGATTACGAATATTGGATGCACGCTGGCGCGGCGATGGTACTTCCAGCCGGGCATTGTATGAGCATGGGCATATTCCGGGTGCGGTTCATCTGGACTGGCAGTTTGATTTAAGCTGGACGGACGAGCGCGGCATACGAGACCTTCTTTTGCCGCCGGAGCGGTTTGCTCAGGTTATGAAAAAGGCTGGCATTGGCGACGATACGCTAGTTGTGGCCTATGCCGATACCGATTACTCAGGGGCTACCCGGCTCTGGTGGGCCTTGAAATATTATGGACATGACAAGGTGGCGGTGCTGGACGGCGGCTGGAACCAGTGGCAGGCAGAAGGCAGACCGATTAGCACGGGTACTTTTGTTCCCAGTTTTGAGCCAGGCAAATTTCGGTTTACTCCCCGGCCTCAAAATCACTTGCTGGCTACTCAGACCGAGATAAAAGCCGCCCTTGAACAAAAGGATGCCCATGTAAAATTGGTGGATACTCGTCCGCCGGAACAATATCAGGGGAAAGCGGTCTGGACACCACCCGGCAGTCTTTTTCTGCCGGAAGGCGCAGCAACTATTGAGACAGGCGGGCGCGGGCAAATGCGGGCCGGACATATTTCGGGAGCGATTAATCTGCACGCTTCGCCTACTTTTCTAAATCAAGCAGATTGGACTTATTTGCCACCAGAAGTGATTCAGCACAAAACCGGGGCGGCGGGTCTGTCTCAGGAGCAGCGCATCATAACTTACTGTGGCGTAGGAATTTCGGCCTCGCTGGGCTTGTTCGGTCTGCATCTGGCTGGTTACAAAAATCTGGCTTTGTATGATGCTTCGTGGGAAGAATGGGGTACTGACCCGTCTTGCCCGATAGAGAAAACCGAATGAGGCACTTAGGCAGCGTTAAAAATTAAGTTCCCTTTTTTCGTAGGGGCGAATCGCATACGACCGTTTGATTTGGCACACCGTTCAAGGGCGTATGCGATTCGCCCCTACCACAGCCGAAAGTTAATTCTTTATACCGCCTTAACGAAGGAGACATATTAATTGGAGCTTTCAAATATTCCGTTTACCGTAACCGATTGGTCAAAAATTGCTGTCACCGAGCATAAAGGCGAAACCGGGCAAGCTTTATGGCGCACATTGGATTTTGGGTGTGTCCGTGTCCGCATGGTGGAGTATAGTGCTGGCTATAAGGCCGACCACTGGTGCAAACGGGGGCATGTTCTTCTGGTTTTGGAAGGAGAACTTGTTACCGAACTGGAAGATGGGCGTATTTTTACTCTTACGCCCGGCATGAGTTACGAAGTTCAACATGATGGCGAAGCGCATCGCTCTCAAACAAGCACTGGTGCTAAACTTTTCATTGTTGATTAGTTTTCAAAAGAGTTTTCAATCTAAATCTCAAAATGGAATTTATGAAACCAGTTCTAAATTATACTTTAATCAGCCAAAATAATCAGGCCGAACGCTGGTTGGTTATTTTGCATGGGATTTACGGGGCAGGACGGAACTGGCAGAGCATCGCCCGCCGTCTGACTGAAGCGCGGCCCGAATGGGGCGGTATCCTGGTAGATTTGAGGCTGCACGGCGGTTCGCAGCAGTTCGCTGCACCGCATACGCTGGCTACTGCCGCGCAAGATGTTGCCGAACTTTTAGATCAGCTTGGCCTTCCGATAGCGGCGATTGCCGGACATTCTTTTGGAGGCAAAGTCGTTTTGCGCTACCTTGAACAAAGACCAGCCGGGTTGGAACAGGTCTGGATAATGGACTCGACCCCGCAGGCCCGCCCGCCCGATGGCGATGCCTGGGAACTATTGGAAGTAATTCGCCGTTTGCCTGAAAATTTCCTGACGCGACAAATAGCGGTAGAGAAGATAATCGAAGCGGGTTATTCATCGGGGCTGGCGCAGTGGATGGCAACCAATCTGGTTCAATTAGAAGGAAGCTGGCGCTGGCGGCTCGATTTCGCCGGGCTGGAAGCACTGCTGCTCGATTTCTTCCGTGCCGATTTGTGGTCAATAGTAGAAAACCCGCCGCCGAGAGTGAAGCTGCATTTTGTAAAAGCCGAGAAATCAGCGATTTTAGGCGCTACAGAAATTGCCCGGCTGGAAGAAGCCGGGCGACAGAACGGACAAATTCAGTTGCACTATTTGAGCGGCGGTCACTGGCTCAACGTGGATAATCCG
>JBBQXW010000133.1:0-17557 GCA_038209275.1 Chloroflexia bacterium
GTTGTTGGAATGGGCGCTGCGGCATTGGAACTGGCTGGTGCTGGCCCTGCTGGTGCTGGCCGGGGCAGGGTTGCGTTTGTTTGTGCTGGGCAAAGCCCATTTTGTCGGCGATGGCGATGAAGCGCTGATTGGCTTGATGGCGAAGCATATCACCGAAGGCCAGTTCCCGGTTTTTACTTACGGCTTGCCCTATATGGCGGCTACCGAGTCATATTTTATTGCCCCGATTTATCTGCTGTTTGGTGTTTCTGAAGCGGGCATGAAAATCGCGCCCTGGCTGGCTTCGTCCGGCCTGATTGTCCTGAATTATCTGGTGGCGCGGCGCTTTTTTGATAGCGCATTGGCTGGTTTATTCGCCGCCACCCTGACCGCCTTCCCGCCGCTCTACTTGCTGATTACCGGGCTACGGGCCTGGGGCAACTTCATCGAAACTTTGCTCTTTGGCGATATTCTCTTTTTGCTGGCCTATTACATCATCTTTACCGATATTCGTGGGCGCGAGTGGAAATATTGGGGGCTGTTCGGGCTGGCAGTCGGCTACAGCTTTTACGGCTACTGGCTGGCGGCTTTCTACTATCTGCCTATTTTCTTTTTCGTCTTCTTGAAAGACAAAATTTTCTTCCTGCGCCGCCCGTTCTTGCTGTTTGTGGCGGCTTTTTTGGTTGGGAGTTCCCCGTTCTGGCTCTGGAATATTTTTAATGATTGGGGTACTTTTCAGTTTTTCTTTGGCGCGCCCAAACCCGGCGGTGGTGGCGGCAAACCGCCTGCCCTCGATGTACTGAATTTCTTCCTGACCACCTCGCTGCGGTTAGCCGTCGGCAGCTTCAATTACTGGTTTCCAATTGGCACGGCCTTCGCGCTGGTACTCCACACTATCTACGGTCTGACGCTGGTCGGTTGGCTAATCGCCCGGTGGCGTGGCATTACAGGTTGGTTTCGGCTTTCGCTCAAACCCGCCCGCCCGGTAGATATGCTTTTGCTTTTCGTGCTGCTCTCGCCTTTGCTCTACGTCGTCAGTGGCGTTGGCACTAACGCCTTCACCCTCCCCGGCGTAGACACCACCGGGCGCTACCTCCTCCCCCTCATGGGCATCGCCCCGCTCCTGCTCGGCGGTGGTCTGGCTTCGCTAGTTTCAGGTTTCAAGTTCCAGGTTTCAAGTTCCAGGTTTCAAAAATGGGCTAGAGGAAACCCGAAACCCGAAACTACTAATTCAAAATTCAAAATTCAAAATTCAAAATTCAATTGTCGGTTTGGGGCTGGTGGCGGTGTTGTTTTGCAATGTTTATTTGTATCGCAAGGCTGACTTTGGGCTGGTTTTTCAGTCGCCGTATTATATGAACTTACGCCCGCCCATAGATAATGGCCCGGTGATTGGTTACTTAAAGCAAGAAGGAGTTGAGTACGCTGCCTGTAATCATTGGGTCGGCAACCGCTTGATGCTCAATGCCGCCGACGCAGTGAAGTGCGTAGATTATTACGATTTGCAGCAAGGCGGGCTGGAACGCTTCCCGCAATTGACTGCTGCCATTCTCGAACCGGGTCGGAGGGTTGGTTACATACTGATTAACCCATCGGGCGGAGCGCTTCCTCTGGAAGAACGCCTGAACCAGTTAGGTGTTACCTTCACCCGCCGCGACTTCGTACCCTACAGCGTCGTTATTCCTCGCTCTCGCCCGGTTGCGCCGCCCGAAGTGCTGGAAGCGTTGCGCTACCCTTATTAGAATAACCGCAAAAATTTGTAGGAGGGCTGCGCCCCATAAGCGTCAACTTAAGGCGCTACTCGTGAAATTGGTGGCTTGAGCAAAAGCGCCCCGAAATAAATTTCAGGGCTGAGTCGCTCAAGTTAGCTCAAGCTAACTGAATTTTTGCTTGTGCCAAAGGTATTTCAACCATCTTCAGATGGTTTTAGCGATTTAGCCCTGAAATTTATTTCGGGGCGCTCTGCACAGGCGTATCAATTTCAAGCTAAAAGGCTTAAGTTGACGCTTATGAGGCGCAGTCCCCCTACAGAAAATTATTTTAATCTGGCAAGCTGTGATTTAGCCGAAAATTGCCTTCACTGATAGTTCAAAGCCGGGAAATACATCCTCGCCTTCTAATTTATCATCTATATTCAATCGCTTTACTGGCTCGGCTTGTCCTGGATGATAGATTTCGACGGTTTTAGTGCGCGGACTAATTGCCCAGATAATTCGTACACCAAATTCTTGATATTTTTTGATTTTATTGCTGGCGGCATCCCGTCCTGGTTTGCTATCCAAATCGCTCGGCGAATCTACCTCAACCAGTAAATCAGGCACGCCTTTGATAGATTTTTCGCTTTCTTCCGGCACATGGCTGGCAATCATAAAGCCCAAATCGGGAATAGGCATCCAGCCCTGACCCATATTGAAAGTGGTAGCAAGCCAGGCCGTACCTATTTGCTCATCCGGGTCGAACATAAACAGGTGGTTGCTTATTCGGCGGGCGATTCTGCCGTGTGTATCGCAAGGCACTCTTTTAATTATCTTCCCTTCTATCAGTTCATAAGGTTCGTCAAACTCCGGCATATTTTCAAATTCTTCATTGCTGTATATTTTGGTAAAATCAATCGGCTTTATTTCAGTAGTCATTTTTGGGCCTTCCTTTTTATTACAGCTCTTCCGCCTAACTATACCATAATCTTTGCTATACCAACAATAATCTGTTCTTTTCGTTCTATTTCGGGCCGCAAAAGTCTTGCCACAAGCTCTAATTTAGGGTATTATCGGCATAGCAATAAAGATGATGGGATGATAGAAGGGTTTTATAATTATGATAAATTTGAATTTGAACCGCGAAAAGCCGGGCAGTAGTTTGAAAAAATTGTCGAACGGCGATAAGCTCGGGGTGAAATTGATGAAAGAGCGAGTAGTGCTGGCGGCGGAAGTGCTGTTCGTTTCGGAACTGGGCGATTACAACGGCATTACTTTACGGATGACGTTGGAAGAAGCCAAACAATTTCAGCAAGATTTAGCTACCGCGATTACCAAAGCCGAGCAAGAATTTGGCACACCGAAAGCCGAGCCAGCCGAGCCGACTCCAGGCCAATAGTCTATTGCTGTACGGATAAGCAACTATTGTTGTGCCTGTACGTAAATATAAAAGTAACTAAATAAACGGGTTAACGGGATAGAACCTGGTCGCCCATCAGAACCGACCAGAAACAAAAGGCAATTTATGTTTAGCATAGTCGCAGATTTTAACTTAACCGATATTTCGATTTTGATTAACCGGGTGGTGCGTTCGGGTGAACGCGAAGTACTTATCACCGTGCCGCCGGGCGGAGTACTTTTTCACAACCTGCAAGATTTGTATGATTTTGAACTCTTGCAGGGCATGAGCCAATCGCTCAAATGGGACGTAACGCTTTTGACCGAATCGCTGTTGCAAGCGGAACTGGCCCGTGCTTTTGGTTTTACCGCCCGTGTGCTGGAAAATGATACCGGGCCAGAACCCAGCCCGGAAGAACTCTGGCCCGTCGAGAACGACGATTTGCTTCGCATTGCCACCCCTTCACCCAAAGGCTTTTTCTACCTCGAAGTAGACCGCAACTTTAAATTGTTGGACGAACTAATCGCCGAACTAATCGAGCAACATTGCCAGGGCTTTAAAGATTTTCTGATTCAAGTACCCGTAGAAAGTCCGCTTTTTGGCTCCTGGGACGATTTTGTGACCATGCAAGATGTAGCCGCCAGATATGGCTTGAACATTCGCTTTGAAAGTTTTTTGCCCAGTTTTGTGCTGATGGCAAATACGGCGGGTTTCTACGTCATCCAGCATCCGCGTCTGCAATCGGCGACAATTGATGAACTAAAAGTTTATGCCGAAGTAATGCGTAATTCCGAATACCCTTCGTTGCAAAGGCTGGCTGAAATAATCGAGCCGACCATTACGATGATGGAAGAAGGCAATCTGGAAGAAGCGGGTCGGCTGCTCAACGGACGGGCCGCCCGGTTGGTCGAAGAATTTTTCGCCGACCCTGCCAACCGCATTCGTTTTGTCAAAGAAGACGCGGCGCTGCCCGATGAAGGCATCCGTTCCCTCAACGAAGTCACCAAATATGCCGGTCATCACTTTGACCGCCGCTATCGCACCGCCTGATTCTAGTATGTGAATTTGTGATTAGGTAGTAGCGATTTCAATCGCTTTGGTCTTATCCTGATCAGAAAAGCGATTGAAATCGCTACTGCTTTTAACGGGTACTCTGGCGTATTATTAAAAATCTAATGGTAAATCTTCCTAAAGGAGGGTATCCATTATGCTCAAAGAAGAGCCGTTGGAACTACTTTCCAGAATAACCAAAATTACCGACCAGCCATTTCGGGGGCTTGAACAGTCTGTGCTGGTGGTTTACTTTGATACTGGCCCACGCTGGTCTAATCCAGCCGAAGCCTTCGCCCAATTTCAAAAGCAATCCCAGGAATTTCTACAGCAATTGGCCCGGCAGCACCCCGACTGGCAACCGCAAGCCGCCCGTGAAATTGAACGGGCCGAACCGCTTATTGCGGCTTTTTTGCGTTCACCCCAGCGCGATGCCGGGTTGCTACTGATGGCGGGGGAATGGGCCGAGCTACTCGAAGTTTCTTCACTGCCCGTCGTTCCTTCCAACCAATTTCATTACGACTACTATCTTCATCTCGAAACCTGGCTCAAATTGATGGGTAAACCGCAAGCTGAAGTAACGCATTGGTTGCAGCATAAAGCCGTTGCTGACCGGGTACGCGACCCCGATTTTATTCAGCGCCTGGGCTATGGGGCGCTCGACCTTCAGCGCGGCGAATGGTATAGCGCTGCCGATGTTGTACCTTTTGCTCATCCGCCCACCGACCCACATTCTTATGCCCGTCAATTGCTGCAACTTCTCGATAAACGTTTCCCTGATGCGCTGGCGGTATCTATCTGGGAAGCTATTCTTCAATACCAGGCTGTTCGTAAACTAAACGGTGCGCCAGCGCTAAATATGACAGAATTAGCCCGCGAATGGTATCGGCTTTATGGTGTTGCCTTTGTCAAAGCCTGGTATTTTGGTCCAGCCTGCCCGCCGCGCCACTATTTGTTGGCTGGCTCAGGCCACGAATGTCAACCGGGGTTGTTACGGAGATTTTTGGGCCGGCAGTTTCCTTTTATCGAGTTATTAGGTCAGGCCGGATTTAGGTTTGGTCAATTTTGCCGTCTGCTACTCCTGCACCCCGCATTTAGTTGGCGCGGCCTGACTGGACGGGAAGAGGTTTTTTGGCCCTGGCTGGTTGCCAGCCTCAACGCTTTTGCTCTTTCGGCAGAAGAACTGCGTAAAGCTACCCTCGAAATTCAGGGTTATGCCGAACGGCTAAAACTCCCCCTCACTCCATCACAGCGCAATCTCAGCCTGTGCGAAGCTTCAATTGATTATTTTCGCCGCCTCGAACTTGCCGGACTAGGCCCGGAAGCCATCGCTGCTTTTTAACCGCTCTATATAGCCATCCAATTTTAAAACTCAGTCTAAGATCAGTGTGTCCTGGCACGCGCTATGCTGTACTTATAATCGAAAAACATTTATCAGGTTGACGGGATAGAAGATACGGTAGAGTTCGCTGGCACGCGAATTGCTTAATAAGTAAATAGTAATTATCTATTATTTCCTCTAATTTCTGGTATGGTAACATACCACTCTATCCCCCTCTACATACTCTCCTAATGCTAAGTCAAAGCTGGCGAGGTTCGCTCCCTCGCCACTTACATTTTATAACCAACTTTTTGTAAGCGAGATTTTTGTTGACTTTGGTCATTCTGAGGTACGAAGAAGCTGAGCTTCTTCGTACCTCAGAATGACCAGCGAAATTCTGATAACAGTTTTTTTGGAAAAAATTCTTGTCAAGGCAAATGAGGTAGAGTATAATGAGGCCATGAGGTTAGAAGATTTTAAACAAAAAGCTCGTGAAATAGTCGAAGTGCGGCTTGAAAAAGCCGCCAGCCTGAGCGACCTTGATCTTTATCAGATGAATTTGTCGCTGCCGCCCGACTACAAATATCAATCTATCCGAGAAGTACAGACGATTATGGTTAAAGGGGCTTTTGATGCTCTGGGTTTCAGCGTTGAGCTTGGCCTGTTCGATAAACTGGAAGCAACTGAATACTGGCGGCAGCTTCACTCGAAATACCGCAATCTATGGCCCGACACGCAGTAGTAAGGGACAATTGAGCCTGGTTTTGCTCTTGAATTTTACCCTGAAATCAACCCTTGTTGTGCCAATTTTGTGTGATGCAGGAGAATTTTAGCCGATGACTCAAGAGTTGGATAAACTCAATTCTGCCCTGACTGGGCGCAAGATTGTGGTTATTAACCTGGCTGCATTTAGCATGACCGTCGGAATGGTGGAGGCGGTTACTATTAACTCCACTCAGATGAATATCGCCGTTAATCCTGATAACGGTACGGCCAAAGTAGACTATAGCCTCGATGCCCCCGTAAAAGTTTCGGCTACCCCAACTGGTTTTCGCTTCGAGAGCGAAAAAATGGTACTTCAGGTTGACTTTATGCCGGATAGCTAGTTTTTATAATAGTTTGAAAAAATTTTTTGCAAAAAATTTTTTCAAACTATTATAAAGTAATCTGAGGTTGTAGATATGCTGAAAATAGATGCTCACCAACATTTCTGGAAGCTCAAAGAATTTAATTACCCCTGGCTGACCTCCGAATTAACCACGCTCTACCGCGATTTTGAGCCTGCCGATTTAAAGCCATCGCTTGATGAGAACAGTGTATCTGGTACTATCGTGGTGCAGGCGACCCATTCTCGCGCCGAAGCCGAGTGGTTCTTGAGGCTGGCGAATGAAAACAGCTTTATCAAGGGCGTAGTTGGCTGGGTTGACCTGGCGGCTTACGATTTAGATGAACAGTTAGAGATGCTGGCGGCAAAAGGGCCACTCTGCGGCATCCGCCATCAGGTACACGACGAAGCTGACCCACGCTGGTTGTTACAGGGCAAAATTTTGCGGGGCTTACGATTGGTCGCTCACAAAGAACTGGTTTACGATTTATTGTTGCGTCCGCCGCACCTGAAAATTTTGCCGGAATTGTTCGAGGCGGTTCCGAATATGCGCTGGGTAATTGACCATCTTGCCAAGCCTGAAATTAAAAGCGGGCAGCTTGAACCCTGGCTATCGGATCTGAAGCGGGCTGCCGCCTATCCCAACGTCTATTGCAAAGTGTCGGGCATGATAACCGAAGCTGACCAACAAAACTGGACGGTGGCGGATTTGCGGCCTTATTTTGAGGCAGTGTTGAGACTGTTTGGGCCATCCCGCCTCTTGTTTGGTAGCGATTGGCCGGTCTGTTTATTGGCTGGTAATTATAGCCAGGTCAATCAGGCCATGACCGAGCTTACTGCTTCGTTGAGCGAAACGGAACAGGCGGCAATCTGGGCGCAGACCGCCCACGGAGTTTATAAGTTGACATAAATTTCCGCAAATAAGCACGCTAAAGATTAATACCAGGTCTCCAAAGGTCGTGGTTAACTTTAGTGTGTGGTAGAAGTTCGGAATATGGCAGATAAACTAAAACGGCCCAAACGCATCATTTTTAGCAGTCCAGGCAGGAATAGTAGAAACAATGTACCGAGTAGATATAATATATTTAGCTCTACCGCTTTAGGAAGCAACAATCCCTGTAAAACGGAGGGGTAACTTCGTGGGTCCATCGTTGCTAAATGATCTAACTCTCTCATGTAAAGAGGAAATATGGTAGCAGTTATAACAAATAGCCAACAACCTGTATAAATTGCTCGGTCTTTGTATGTTTGATTCAAAGAACGAATAAATATAACAGCGGCAACCGACAATGGTAGAGCATACCAACCCCAGCCAAACGCTATATCATGAGAAGAGGAAGAATTCAAACCATATTGCAACGCCATTGGAATGATTAAAGCTATAAGGATTGCTAACCAGTTATTAATCCTCAGAAACAATGTAACAACTCCGATTAATATTCCAACGGACAACCAATTGACAACGTAATAAACTCTATCGCTGAACCATTCCTGTAACCACTTTGCCAGGAATAACACTATGAACATTGTTAATCCGATTAGTGGCACTATAGAAATATAGCGCCATTTAAGATTACTGAAATTCAAAAAAAATGCAAAAACCGATAACAAAATTGCTGGAGAAATTATTAAGAATGTATCCATGTCTTTGAAAGACCTTTCTTTAATGAAGTTCAATCCTATTTTATAAATTTGAAATCTCACAATAGGTTGAGAGAAACTTCCTCAACCTATTGTGAGATTTCAATTCAAAATCTGCTAAAAGTTCCGTAGACCCAGATCTTCCATAAACCAATATGGATGTTCAACGTCCACATATACTCTTTTAGGATCAGCATTAGGGAAAAGCTGATTTAATTCTTGCCTGACAAAAGTTTTAGTAACATCAACCAAGAAAACTTCGTTGTGAGCTTGTAAGGCATCATATTGCTTGACATCAAAACTTATCTCGGCATCTACAACACCTTGAAGCGTCGTACCCGGATAACGCTGAAGTACATTTGCTTTTTCCCTGTTAAGCTTATCTTCTGGAACCAAAGCACTTGTGTCAGGGGTTCCAGTGATTGTTATACGTAAGCCAGCAGGTGTTACCATTCTTAAAATGTAGGAATGGACAGTCAAGTTCTGCTCTGCTACCAAACGAGTAAACTCTTCAACGCTCAATGCTCGCTTGAAAGTAACCAAACTTTCTAAGCGCTGAGTATTATTGCTTTTGAGCTGCTTCGCCAAGTCCTTATTGGTCTTAACAAAAGCTTTCAAGCTTTGAGTACTCTTCTTGTCATAGTGAATAGCCGCTTCGACATCGTTAGCACCGCTCTCATTAGCTTGGTAAGACCAAGAGCCAAAATCCTTCTCCACTGGCTTAACCTTTTGGGCTTCCGCAGCTGATGCTACACTGTTGAAGTGTAGCATTAGTAAACCCAAACCTAGAATGGTCAACAACACCAGCCCTGGTAGGGCTATACGCCAAGTTATATGTTTTTTATTCACTTTCAAGTTCTCCCTCTATTCTAATGTTAAAATTACCACTAACAATTATAGTTAGCACCACCAGGGTTGTAATATACTTTAGGAGGGTTAGGGTTAAATCTTTGGCCCTGATAAGCACATAGTTTATCCATAAAGTCTCTTCCAACGCCTGTATTACCCTGTGCGCCACCATTGTCGGTAGGATCATTACTACCACTTAGCCAATATGTATCAATAGCGAATTGACTATTAGTAGAAGGATTAGTACCAACTACATCATGGAATTGAGCTTTTGCCCAATAATTGTGCCAAGTTGTTCCCTGTAAACTTGAAAGATCGCCTACTACAAGTCTTATCTCTTCGTTGTAGTTGGCACAATGGGTCTTTAGCTGTGTATAGTAAGCGGGTAAGTTACTACTAGTCCAGCCATTTGCATAAATACCAGCACATCCAGCGTATACATCTTGAGCATGCCAAACAAGAGCAGGCTTGTTAGGAGCAGAGCTAAAAATTCCACTACTCCACTGTTTACTCTACATCCAGCTCACAGCAGCCTGATTCCAATGCAGATTAGAGTTTAGCATATAAACCCCTCTACCATAGGTATCCTGCCCATAATCAGCACCATAATCAGCACCTTCAATGCTGTAACTGGTCTTATAATGACCAGTAACTTGATGGTTGAGCGTGAAGTCCCAAGCAGCAAGCACAGCTGTGGCATTTAAGCCAATTGCTACTATAACAACTCCCAGCATCATAACAAACTTGTAGCTGCTTTTGTTTCGCAGTCTCTTGTTAAAAAACATAAAACCCCTTTCTGTGGGTTACATCTCAGCCGCTATAATTTCTAACAGGATATCAGCTATGAGTTTTATCTCAAAAGAAATTACAGACGGAAACGGCAGCATTCTAAAAACTTGACAAAACTTTGAACTAAAAAGTAGTGTATTATACTCACACACCAATGTATTGGTTAGTAAATAAACCAATGTTAGGTTAATTACAAAACTCTTTAAATCAAGATCAAATTTTTTTATTTCTCTGGTACGGTTACGCTGTATCAAATGATAATTTATTTGTCAAGCCTTAATTTTAATAAACATTACTTTTATACTATTTCATTCAATAGTTCGGAAGTTGTTGACGTTTAGATGAAATGAGAAGGCCATATATCTTGTATAACAAAGCCTTTGTGAGTTTACTGGTCTATTAGGCAATTAGTTATTGCTCTTGGGTTGGTAACTCACTGCTCTGTTTATATGCTCATCTGTAGCTTGGAGCTTGCTAAAATGGATAATACCAGACCCTTAAAATCCATTTATATAGTTGTAAGGTTATACGTAAGGTTAAAATGCTAAAATTACCTTAAAATAAATAACTCATGTTGTATTAAAGATAATACAAAGGTATAATATTTAAGAGATGTAACCAAAGGATAGTTACTTCGTTGATAATATAGGTGAGGCAGGTTGGGCCTGATTGAACTGACTAATATGGAAAAGGCGTGTACGTGAAAGAATGCAGCAAATTATTATGAGTAGTGAATTTCGCTCTGGCGCTTACCCTGACAATGATGATTTTAATTTTAAGTTGCCGCCAAATCCGCCAGTGGCACACGGCAATAACGCGCAGCTAAATGCCTGGGCCGAAGAACGGTTAGCGATTTATGCTTCGCTCGATGCCGCCATGACCCGGCAAATTGTCGAGGCAGTCGGGTCGCTGACTGAATTAAAATATCGGATTGAAGAAGATGCCCGCCAGACCATTCAATCGCTTGGAAGCGAGCGCGAAACTTTGCGCCGTGAGGTTGAAGATTTGCGTCTGGAACAGGTGCAACTTCAGGATGAAATCAAGCAAGCGCGGCGTAACCTGGAAGAAGTACGCACCCAGAAATATGCAGTTGAGCGCGAGGCGCAGGGTATTTTGCGCGAATCGGAAGGAGAACGCGAACGGATTCAGCGCGAAGTTAACCACCTGACTACTCAGATGGACGCGATGGGCCAGCAGATGCGTTCTTTTCTTCAGCAACGCTTTACCCAACTCTGGGAGAATTTTGTTGAAACGCTGGTGACACAAGGCCAGCCAGTACCGCCAATGCCCGAATCGCTAATAGCCTTAAATAACGAAGAACTTAAAATTAATGCTACCCCGGTAGCTAAACCGCCGATGCCCGCAAGGTCAACCCCGGTTGCACCATTAATTCAGCACAAAGACGAATCGGAGTTGAGGCCCGCCGTCTTTGCGGCTGACCCGATTTCAACGCCGTTTGGTTCGGTAGAGCAGATTGCTACGCCGGATGAAACCGCCTTCGATTTGTCTGAATTGTCTTTGGAAGACGATTTTGAGCTACAGGATTTTGATGATGCTCCTACGCCCCGGATTGAAGGTGGTAGCCCGGTAGTGCGCCCTGATAAGGCTATCTGGACGGGTAGCCCGGTGGAGCAATCACCATCTTCTTCATCTCGTCCTGACCGCCGTCACCTGACTATTTTGCCGCCCGCCGAAAATGAGACTATTTTGCCGGAGGTAGCCGCGAACCAAAACCAGACCGCACCCGCCCGGCGTACCCACGACCAGGCGATTGAGCAGCGCATCCAGCGGTTGCTAGGGCGGCGCAATGCCGGGACTAATAATGATAACGCGGAAGCGGGAAGCGAGGCTGCTCAGTCTGAGCGCTTGCAGCGCAATAAAGACCGTGACCGGGCTGAACTGGAAGAAATCGGAGCAAAGCTGGGATTGGAAGTCTTTACCCCGCCGCCGATTGGTTCGATACGATTTGGGGCTGGTTTTAATCCGGGTGCAAACGCTTCGTCCAGGCCAAATCGGTCTGCTCCTTCTGATGTACTGCCGCGCGACCCTTCCGACGAATTGCTGCACGATTTTGATAAAGTAACCCCGCCGCTAGTTGAAGCGTTGCCGCCGGTATTAAACTTTATGCCGGGCCGGGGAACCACCGAGCGCGAACCGATTACTCCTCCACCCGATTTTGGGGATGAGCAGATGGAAGTGACTACCCCTGCCCCACGTATCGGCGAAATAGGCGATGATTTTGCCCATCAGTTCCGCCGCATGGATTTACCTCCGCCGCCGCCTATTCCGATGCCCCCCTCATCGAGCGGGCCACGCGATGAGCAGGTCAGTGAAAGCGACACTGAAACCAAGCTGACAATTTCAAATCTCCAGGGTCTTTCGTTGTTGATGATGGAGAAAGTGGTGCGCGGCCTCCAGGGAGTGCGCCATGTTACTGTCACCGATTTTCGCAAAGGCGTACTAGAGATGGACGTGAGGCACTCTCCTGATGTAAAATTAGATGAGGTGTTGTCCGCCATGCCCGAATTGAAGTTGATGTTGGTCGAGCGTGGCCCCAACTCCCTCGAATTTTTACAAGAAAGATAAATACAAATCAAATTTTGAATTTTGAATTTTGAATTTTGAATTAAAGTGATGCTATCTTAAGAATTTTTCGCCAAATCTTGGTTTATTAACCCAATGAGGTTTGATTTATCAAACCCCTACGCAGATACCTCTTTAATTCAAAATTCAAAATTCAAAATTCAAAATTGCAAAGGATTTTGCATGAGCCGGATAGCGGCGTTATATGCTTTGCAGCAGACCGATAGTGAGATTGATGGGCGGCTCACTTCAATCGGTCAAATTGAGGTTGCGCTCGGTAATACGGCGATGGTGGATGAGGCGCGGCAGGTAGCCCAGGAAGCGCTGGCCGCGCTGGTAGCGGCTCGTTCTAAACTGCGTGAGCTTGAAGCCGCCTCGGAAGAGAGCGCCCGTCACGCTTCTGATCTGGAAAAGAAGCTTTACGATGGTAAGATTAAGGGTATCAAGGAGCTAACTGCGGCTCAACATGAAATAGAGACTTTTCGCCAGCGTCGTAAAGATTTGGACGACCAGAGCGTCGAGGCCATGATTTCGCTCGAAGAAGCCGAAGCAACCAACAAAGGTGCTAAAGTGAAGCTGGCTGAAATCGAGGCCGAATGGAATAAAGCGATGGCGGCGCTCCAGGAGGAACGCGACCGCTTGCAAGGCAACATACCGGGCTTGCAAGCCGAGCGCGAGAAGCGGGTCAAAGCTTTGATGCCAGCCGATTTGCCGCTTTACGAAAAGTTGCGAACCCAGAAGCAGGGTATCGCAGTAGCGCTGGTGCAGAACGGCAAAACTTGTGGGCGTTGCCGGGTAGAATTGCCTCTGACGAAACAGCGCGAAACCAAGAGCGGCATGACTATCGTAAATTGCCCTAGCTGTGGTCGGATACTTTATTCCAAATAGAGTGTATTTGCTAGGGGCGCGATTTATCGCGCCTATTTGACTTTTCTTAAACTTTTATAACTTTTGAGAATTTTTTGCAAAAAATTCTCAAAAGTTATAAATTCCTGGGCTTTAGCCTGAGTGTAAATAAAAGTTTTAACAATAAAAGGAGCGAATTTGAGACAAACGCTGGCAATTGCAACGGGGAAAACTATTCTGGAAGTTTTGCAACGGACGGGTCGGGGCGGAACCGCTTTGCCCGGTCTGGTGGCCCAACGACTTAACCCGCGTATTCTGAGCGAATTGACGGCGCGTTTTCCGGGGGGTAGCGCAGTCGTCACTGGCACGAACGGCAAAACGACTACTACCCGCCTTTTTTCCACGATTTTACAACAAGCCGGACTGAAAATTGTAAATAACCGCAGTGGCTCGAATTTGATTCGCGGCCTGATTTCTACCTTGCTCGACCAGGCCAAGTTTAGCGGCAAGCTTGAGGCTGACGTGGGTTTGTTTGAAGTGGACGAGGCCGCTTTTCCGCAGGCAGTGACCGAGATTGGGCCACGCATTATTCTGGTGAATAATCTATTTCGCGACCAGCTAGACCGCTATGGCGAAATAGATACTATTCGCAAGCGCTGGATTGCCTCGGTAGAAAAGCTACCCGTCGGTACAACGCTGGTGTTGAACGCCGATGACCCTTCGGTGGCGTATCTGGCCCGGTTTGCGCCCGAAGGAGTGCGCTGCGTTTTCTTCGGCCTGGACGACCCGGCCCAAACTTTGCCCGAATTGCCGCACGCGGTAGATGCCGCCAAGTGCGTGGTCTGCGGTTCAGTTATGCGCTACAGTTCGGTATACATATCCCATATGGGCCACTACGAATGTACCAATTGTGATTTCAAGCGCCCTACACCGGATTATCTGGCCCAAAATATTTTGCTGCAAGGCACTTCCGGCGCGCAGTTTAGCCTGATTACGCCGGACGAACCAATAACATTAAGCCTGGGCGTGCCGGGTTTGTACAATGTTTACAATGCGACAGGGGCGGCGGCGGCTACTTTAACGATGGGTATTGCGCCGGAAAATATCCAACGTGGATTGGCGGCGTTCAAGGCGGCTTTCGGACGAATTGAGCGGGTAGCACTGGGTGAGGAGAAGGCGCTGTTGCTGGCACTGGTGAAAAATCCGGTTGGCTTTAACGAAGTATTGCGGATGTTGACCACTTCTGACCAAAAACTAAAAATGCTGATTATTATCAACGACCTAACTGCGGACGGGCGGGATGTTAGCTGGCTCTGGGACGTGGATTTCGAGGTGTTATTCGGCAAGGTAGAATGGGCCGTTACGAGCGGCTTGCGTGGGCCGGATATGGCGAACCGCCTCAAGTACGCCGGAATTGAACCAGCTTTGCTCAGTAACGAAGAAGACATTGCCACTGCTCTAAAACAGGCTACTGACCGCCTCAGCCCTGGCGAAACCCTCTACGTCACCCCAACCTACACCGCTATGCTTCAAACGCGCCAGATTTTGCAGAAGATGGGCATGGTGTTGCCTTTTTGGGAGGAGTAAAAATAAATGAAACTGGAAATAGTTTTTCTCTATAGCGATTTGATGAACATCTACGGCGACCGGGGCAATATTATTACTTTGAAGCGGCGCTGCGAATGGCGCGGAATCGAGGCGAACGTTACGTCGCTGACGGTTGGGGATAAGGTTGACCCGGACAAATACGACCTTTATTTCTTTGGTGGCGGTCAAGACCGCGAACAATATACCGTCGCCGACGACCTGAAGGGCGAGAAGGGCCAGCTGCTCAAGCAGGCGGTCAAGAACGGCGCGGTTTTTCTGGGAGTGTGTGGCGGCTACCAAATGTTAGGCCATTATTACCGCCCATTTGAAGGGCCGGATTTGCCGGGCATTGGCGTGCTGGATGTGCATACCGTCGCCGGACACGACCGCTACATCGGCAACGTAATCGTTGAAACCGAGTTTGGGTCGCTGGTAGCGTTTGAAAATCATTCTGGTAAGACCTACTTAGGGCCGCAGGCACGTCCGCTCGGTAAAAGCATCGTTGGTGGCGGCAACAACGGCGAGGACGGTTACGAAGGGGCAATTCAGGGCAAAATTTTCGGTTGCTATTTGCACGGTTCGCTGTTGCCCAAAAATCCGCATTTTACCGACCACCTAATTGAATTAGCCCTGGAACGTCGCTACGGGCCGACCAAACTTGCCCCCCTCGATGACAGCGTCGAACTGACGGCGAATCGTTCAGCAATGCAGCGCGCCCACGCGACCAAGTAAGAACCCTTACAATTTTGGTTGCGTAAACATGCATCGAATTTACGGTAGGGGCTAATTGAATTCGCCCAATGACCCAATGCCAGGTCAAAAGGGGCGAATTCAATTAGCCCCTACGAACTGCCCGGAATTGAAATTATATATTCTCACTTCAAATTTTATTCTCCAAACCGCTTCTAATAACTGAAAACTGACGACTGAAAACTGAGAACTTAAAAAACTAGAACGCTAGTTCTAATATCCGATTATGTATCAACCCTGTTTCCACTTATCCTGAAAACGAGTTTTGCGAAATTAATCTTATTTCCTATTAAAAAGTATTGTAAAAAACTTAAAATTGTGTATAATTGGCTTAGATGTGGGGAAAAGTGGGGAAAAGTGGGGAAACCTTTTAGAGTTACGCCACAAAAGCTGCTTTTTCGAGAAATGTTGGTTGCGTGCAGGGAGTTAGTAATCGTGTTTTTAGGTCGGTATGAACATACTGTAGATAATAAAGGCCGTGTCGCCATTCCCGCCAAATTTCGCGGTGAATTGGGCGAACGGATGTATGTGACTCGCTGGCTCGATAAATGTCTGGCCCTCTATCCTGCTCCGACTTTTGAGACGCTGGCTTCAAAGATTAGCGCTCTCTCCATCGCCGACCAAAACGCCCGCCAACTCCGCCGCATTTTTTTCTCGGATGCCGCCGACCTGGAATTTGATAGGCAAGGCCGGATTAATTTACCCGCCAATTTGCGCGAGTTTGCCGGGATTGGCGAAGATGATGCCGAAGTGATGGTGGTCGGTATGAACGATTACATCGAAATCTGGGCCAGAGAAAAATGGCTCGAAGTGCAGAACGAAGTAGAGGACGACCCTAACTCTATCGCCGCACAACTGGCACAACTGATTTAAAATTTTGAATTATGAATTATGAATTATGAATTTTGAATTTTGAATTACCAACTCAAAATTCAAAACTCAAAATTCATAATTGAAGCAAGGGTGGTTTGTAGAGGGATGAGGTAGTGATGGGCGGCTATCCGAAAGCCCTCCTCCCGACAAGGAGCGGATAGCGGCAGTTGCTACAGACTTCTACAAATCACCTTTTGGGGGATTGAAGAACAAGGATGAGTGAGCCGGAATTTCAATCACCCCATTACTCGGTACTTTACCAGGAGACGCTGGACGGGCTGAACTTGAAGCCGGGCGGCAAATATATTGATGGGACGCTGGGCGCAGGCGGACACTCTCAGGGCATTTTAGAACGCACCGGGCCGGACGGTAAGGTGCTGGGATTGGATGCAGACTCAGTGGCGCTGGGTATCGCTGGGGAATGGCTCAAAGAGTTTGGAGCGCGGACGCGTTTGGTGCAAAGCAATTTTGCAAATATGCTGGAAGTAGGCCAGCGCGAAGGCTTCGTTCCCGCCGATGGAGTAGTGCTTGACCTGGGCTTGTCTTCGATGCAACTGGATGACCCGGCGCGCGGCTTTTCTTTCAGAGGCGATGGCCCGCTCGATATGCGCTTTGGCGAGGTTCAGGGCGACCTGACGGCGGCACGAATTGTGAATGAATGGTCGGAAGAGCGTCTGGTAAAGCTCTTTTTTGAACTGGGTGAAGAGCCGCAAGCCCGCCGAATGGCGCGGGCAATTGTCACAGACCGTCAGGCATCGCCGTTTAAGACGACGGGACAACTGGCGGGTTTATTGGAAAGAGTAGGCGGAGGTCACGCCGCCGGAAGGACTAAACGCCCGATTCACCCGGCCACCCGCGTTTTTCAGGCGCTCCGAATGGAGGTAAACCAGGAACTAGAGCGGTTGAAGCAAGGTCTGGCCGGGGCAGTAGAAGCATTAGGGCCAGGGGGCAGATTGGCGGTAATTTCGTTTCATTCGCTGGAAGACCGCATCGTAAAGCACTTTATCCAGTTCGAGGTCAGCGACAAAATTATCCCGGAAGGCGCACCCGCTTCGCTCTCCTTCCCGAAAACGCCCCGGCTGCGCCCCATC
>JBBQXW010000134.1:0-17334 GCA_038209275.1 Chloroflexia bacterium
AGAGAAGCTAAAGCCAAAGGAGCCATCGGGAAGAGGTGGAGTAGTTAAGGTGGCTTTTTGCGCTCAAAAACGGTTAGAATTAGCCTTCAAAGCGGCAAAGGGGCCAGGAATTGTTAGCAAAAGCGCTTAAAAAAGCGCTAAGCGACGCGAAGTTGGGGAGGGTTAAGCCAGGGATTAGACTGGTGGAGTTTTTAGAAAATTCGGTCTAGTTTTTACACAAAACACGGGATGGCATCGCGCCAGCCGTTGGGGAGCTGATCGTCGAAGTTGGCGCAGTCGTATCGGTTGAAGCAATAGCGGCGGTTAAGCCGGGTTGCAGACTGGCCGGTTGCACTCCCATATCCGCGAAAAGGTTAACGGTGGCTTGCTGCATACTCAGGCTGGGGGCAGTATTACCCCGGCCGTGGTTGCTGTCCAGACCCCAAGACCACTGTAACGTGCCAGCGCCAAAAACCAGCGCTCCACTGCTATGACGATAGAGCGTGAGGTGATGGGTAGCAGTGCCAGGAGCATAATTAGAACCATAGTCCTGTAGATATTCTGAGACATTTACCGTAGTGCTGGACAGGCGCATTAGACCTGCCGGGCGTGAGTCATTGTCCAGGTCTTCATCCCACTCATAGCCCAATGTTCCGTCCGGCAAGGTAGCTTCCTGACCTGCGGTCTGGTTGGCGATAACCGTCCCCCGCCAGAAACGCAGTTTTCCCTCGGCTGCTGGTACTTTGAGCGGATACGAACAGCAATTGACCGTAAAAATCTGGCCGGTTAGAGCATTTTCCGGGCGACCTCCATCGCCGGGAGGACTAAAACTAGGGTCTCGCCAGGTTCCTGTCCAACTAGGAGTTGGGTCTATGTTGGCGTTAGCATGGGTTTCTTTATAAGAAACTAAAGTACGGTAAGTGGTATTTGAGCCGTCAATGCTTGGCTCCCAGCGCGTTTTCCAGAAAATTTCATTGCTACTGAAAAAAGCCAGATGCACACCCTTGTTGCGGGCGGCTTCCACGTTTGTTCGCTGCTGGCCCGACCAATACTCGTCATGACCGACTGACATAAAGACTTTGTGGTTTTGGAGCAGGCTCCCAAATCGGTCCGTATCCAAACCGCTAAAGTAGCTTACGTCATAGCCGTTGGCTTCCAACCAACGCACCATCGGATACTCGGCATTAAAGACAAAATCCTCGCCACCGGCGTTGTTGCGCGTGCTAAAGGGGCGATTGTAGCTTACTTTATAAGCTCGTCCGGCGGGCGAACCAGCATATAAGCTGTTGCCACCATAAGTATTATAAGCCTGCCAGGTAGTATCCGAAGTTTGAAAAAGTAAATCGGACTGGCTGCTATCATCTCGAACGACAAAGAAGATATGGCTAGACCCACTGGTATTATCCTGGCGAACCAGCTTGGCGAAATAGATGCCAGAGGTAGCGGTGACTGGAATAGTCCACGAGGCGGACTCGGCCCAACTCCCACAATCCACCAGGCCGATAGCTGCATCATTTAAACAATTTGGTTGGGTTTGCGGTAAAGTTGCCGAAGGGGTTATAATCGTAATTTTACGCGCCCCATTTCCCTGGTAGTAACCCATCCGATAAATATCGAGGCGATAATTGGTTGCATCCGTTTTAATCTTGAAGCGAACGATAGTACCTCTATTAACACTCATATATCACAACGCCATTGCCCGTTGAGTGGAATGTAAAGGAGAGGCGGCCTTCACTGCCCGACCCATTCCCGCGCTAGTGCCGCTCCTGCTTCTCAGGAGGCTCAGGAGCTACAAGCTTTGCGTAATAGTAACAAGGTAGCCGAACTGGAACGTCTGATTGGGCAGCAAACTGTGGAGCTTTCGAGCTTAAAAAAACTCTCGCAAATAGTGAGTTCCGCTCCGTCGAACAACGGTGTCAAATGATCGCTTCGCTTTACCAGCTCAGTCAAAAAGAGGCTTTGGGCTATTCTTTGCGAGGGTTGTGCCAGTTGTTCAAGGTCAATCGGGCCTGGTATTACGTTCGCCAAAAGCTGAAGGCCCAGCAGCAGACCGTGCAAACCGAACTCAAAACTTTTGTCGAGCAATTGCTCAAAGATTACGCCGGCTACGGCACCCAGAGGGTACCCAGGCGGGTAACAAAGGCTTTGCAAAAAGCCGGTTATAAGATTGGTCAAAAGAAAGTCCGACGCTTGCTCAAGGAATGGGGCTTGTCGTGGCAGCCTTTGCGAAAGCGCAAGTATCGAAGCATTCCAATAGCCAAAGATAGCTAAAAAACAAGGCTATGCTATAATAACCCTATCAAACGCTAAAATGCACTCAATTTGTAAAGTTAAATTTGAAACTCAAGAATGACGAGTGAAAGTTTAGAACGAGGTGGTAAAGTTGGAAGACCCGATCAAAATTTTGATTGTAGATGACCACATGGTAGTGCGCCGCGGCCTGACCAGTCTGGTTGAATCGGAAGATGGCCTGGAAGTGGTCGGGCAAGCGGTGGATGGCCTGGAAGCAATTACTCAAGCCGAAATTTTGCAGCCCGACGTAATATTGCTGGATGTGGAAATGCCTCGATTAGATGGTTTAGCGGCCTTACCCCGCATTATCGAAAAAAGTCCCGGCTCAAAAGTAATTATCCTGACTACCTTTGCTGACGACGAGCGAATTTTTAGTGCGCTACGAGCCGGAGCAAGCGGGTATGTTCTCAAAGATGTAGCTGAACATGATTTAATCGAATCTATTCATAAAGTGGTACGCGGCGAACCAGCCCTCGCCCCGCAAGTGACACAACGCCTGATTAGCGGGGTCAGTCACCCGGCGGTTAAAACGGTTGACCCACTTAACAATTTGAGTGAACGCGAAAAACAGGTGCTGCGGTTGGTCGGGCAAGGTCTATCTAATAAAGAAATTGCCAGTACCCTCTCTTTTACCGAAAGCACTGCCAAAGCTCACGTCCATAGCCTGTTGACCAAGCTAAGTATGAGCGACCGCACCCAACTGGCGCTCTATGCCGTCCGAAATGGGCTGGAAAAATAATAGTAGGACTTTGGTTTTGGTAGTAGCGATTGATGCTTTTTAACAAATTAAGCCGTGAGTAAGGGTAGGGGCGAATCGCATACGCCCTCGTTGACCCAGCACAGCGTTCACGGGCGTATGCGATTCGTCCCTACCAAAGACCATTGGCGGATTATTTAGTTAAAGAGCATCAATCGCTACTACTTTTATGGCGACAACCGAAAATCCTGAACAGGCTTCTTGTTTTTAAGCCTCCACACTAAACTCGACTGAGCGGTCAAACTGGTCGTTTAGATACAGGTCGGCCTTGTATTTACCAACCGGCCAGGGATTTTTAGCTGTCAAATATAAATCCAGCACATTTTCGCGCTTGGCGGTAATATATTCAATTTCCTCTATTTTCAAATCACTGGCGGCGGCGCTCTCAACCAGCGTCCAGATTATCTTGACTTTGGTCGTGGTAGTTGGGGCGGTTAGATTGACCACACAGTGAAACGCGCTATCGTTCGGCTTGAAGACACTGGTTACTCCCTCTGCCTTCAAATCTTTAACGCCACGTGCCATCTGAACGCTTTTGATTGCGGTCAACTGGTTGCTGGCTTTTTCAATTTCCGGGCCAAATAATATCAGAATCGCCACAACTATTACTGGTACGGCAAAAACGGTTAGAATTATGGCGATGACACAGCCAAGTCCCAATCCCTTTTTTCGAGGTGGCGGCGGTTGCTGATAAGGTGGATACGGCCCTTGACCCGGATATGGTGGCTGTCCCTGGTAAGGCGGCTGTCCCTGTCCCGGATATGGTGGTTGCCCCTGATAAGGCGGTTGGGGCGGCTGTCCTTGATAGGGCGGTTGGGGTGGTTGCCCCTGGTAGGGTGGCTGACCACCATAAGGCGGCTGAGAACCAGGCGGTTGATTAGGAGGTGGCTGCATATTAACAAATCCTTTCTCGGTAGCTTTTTAACGCAGAAATATTCGCTTCATTTATTCAATGATGAAGACTAACCTTTAACGTGTTCCAGTTGTGTTCCAGACCTCGGTTATAGGGCTAGCCTTGTCATCCTCACGGCCTAAAGTGCCTAACCCAAAATTATCTTCAATCGTTCGCAACAGGCTATAGTGGTTGTATTTGGTATTATTACGTACTCCAATTTTGACCGGCTCACCTAGTAGCAAGGTATAAATCTGGTTTTTCGTACCCTGGTCGCCTTCGTCAAAGGTGATTACTACCAACGTATTGCGGGTAAAAGCCGGATTTTTCATCAGTGGTGTCAAAAAACCTTCCAGCCATTTAGCGGCAAAATTTACCCCGGTATCGTGTCCATCGTTATTTTGGTCGGGAACGTACATCACGTATTGGGGCAGCGCATCGGCAGCCAGGTCTTTTTGGAGTTGTTCGGCAGGCACAATCTTGCTGCATCGGGTCGGGTTGTTTTGAATATTAGTAAAGGACAGAAAAGGCAAATGCTTGCGGACATAGTTACCCTGAATAACTCCCTTGAAACAGGGCGGGTTGGTGGGGTACTGTTGCGCGTAGCTTTTCCAGCTTATCCCTTTAGCTTCCATTAAATCTACCAGACTGGTTTTGGAAATATCGGTCTGACCGTCGGTATCAATATCAAAAGTAGTACCGGCTATCATTGCCAGATAATTCGGGTAAGAAGGATGGCTTACACCAAAGAAATTAGTTAACAACGCGCCCTGTTCGGCCAGTTTAGCCAGATAGGGCTGGGCAATCGCTCTGGAATAATCGGCATTTTCCAGCACAATCACAAACACCCGGTCAAATGCTCGCGCACGAGTGACGGTAGTAGGTGCAATAGTAGTAGCGGCGGCTGTGGTAACGTTAGCCGTCGTCGCAATAGCTGCCGTCGTAGTAGCAGAGGCGGTAGTTGTGGACGTGGTAGCTGCAACCGAAGCCGCAGTCGTACTATTCGCTACCGTGCCAGGGCTAATTGCGGCAGTAATAGCAGCGCTAGTGGTTGCAACAACAGTGGTAGTAGCCGGTGTGACAGGGGTCGGTGTATTTTCTTCGCCGCAACCCACCAATAATAAACCCACCAGCAAACTACCCAGTATTGCGCAGTAGAAGCGGGTGCGTCTGGTCTGGTTGTGTCTATGGCACCGGGCTTTTCGGTATTTTGTATCTAGTATCATTTAAAATTCCTTTTCGTTTTCAAGATAGTTCTCTGTCAGACGAAGCTAATTGTAGCATTGAACCCGGCTTTATTACAAATGCTCCAATTTTGACCATAACCTCTTGACGACATATCGTTATCGTGGTATAACTTCTATATATAACGACATATCGTTATATATAGAAGTGCCTAATTCAAACTATCCATTCGATAATCATAAAGCTGCTATCAGCTTTATGACGATAGTATAGAAACTAAACCAGGAGAAAATTTATGACTAATTCAACAAAAAACCAGCTGACTGTTACGGCAACGCCGGCGACCGAGAAACCGACCAGCTTAATGCGTAAATTGTGCAAGCATTGGTCGCACAAGCTAGAAGTACGCTTTGATGAGGAAACGGGCGAAATCACGTTCCCGACGGGTTATTGTGAACTGGATGCCCGCCAGCCTGCTGTTTTAGCTATTCGCGTCAGCGCTCCCGACCTTGAAACGGTGCAGCGTTTACAAGATGTAGTCGCCTCCCATTTGCAGCGCTTTGCCGTAAATGAAACTCTGGTAATCGAATGGGCTACGCCCACCCTTTCTGACTAAAAAAAGGGGTTAATGAAGCTTTGGAGAAAGGCCCAATGTTTAACGTTTTTGGCATAAGGCGGCGGTTTGAAGGCGACCCAGCCCCAAAAAGGGAGGATTTGGGAAGAATTGAACCGTTTAGTGAAACCAGCGAAGGGTTCAAAGGTTCCCATTCTGGCAGAGGTGGCGGCGGACACCGCCAGAAACGCGGCTTTGTGAAATTTGCGGTGCTGGATTTGTTAGCCGAACAACCCCGGCATGGCTATGAAATTATCAAGGAACTGGAACAGCGTTACAGTGGGTTTTACCGACCCAGTTCCGGCTCGATTTATCCAATTTTACAAATGCTGGAAGAAGAAGGTCAGCTTAGTAGCGAAGAACAGGATGGTAAGAAGATTTACACCCTGACCGAACGTGGGCGCACTCTGCTCCAGGAGCAGCAACGACGAGGTCAGCCAGGTAGCGAGGTCAGGCCAACTTTCCCCGGTTTACTTGAACGGCCTTCTCCTGTTCACCAATCACCGGGAACGCAAAGCGAGATTCCCGAAATCAAGCAAAGTACTATGGCCCTGATAGAAACTATTCGCTATGTTGCCCATTTTGGCACTCCAGCCCAGGTCAAGGAACTCAAAAAGATAATCGAGGCTACCAGCCGACAAATTCACGCTTTGTTAGCTCAGGAAAACCAGGAATCGGAAGAACGTTAAGTCGTTAAAACTGGTTACTATTTTTACGCTAATAAAAGGAGATTTTGCGAGATGCCAGATTTAAACCGTTTACACCCGATTCTGTTGCACTTTCCGATTGCCCTGTTTACTACTAGCCTGTTTGTGGACCTGCTGGCGTTCCGCTGGCCGAGCCTGCGACAATTTGGCTGGGTAGCTTTGCTGCTGGCGGCACTGGCGGCAGTTCCGACGGTAGTAACCGGCATTATTGCCCACTTTCCTTATGAAGATTCGCCCCAGATTTCAAGTATTACCCAGCATGAGCAACTTGGCCTACTAACTCTGGCTTTCCTGGTAGCCCTGACGCTCTGGCGCGGCTTGAGTTTGCGGCGCAAGATAGAGCTAGGTGGGCGCTGGTATTATCTGGCGATAGGGTTTGTTGCTTTCGGTCTGCTTTATCTGGTTGGTACAACTGGCGGTAATCTGGTCTATAATCTGGGAGTGGGAGTTAGCGGCAAGTAAATAAAATAAGCCTGAAAGCAAAGGAGAAGTGGCATGACAACGGATAAAGCGCTCAAAGAAAATTGCAAGCCCGAACCGGGCCAGCTAAAGCCGGTAATAGACCATAATAAGTGCGAAGGCAAGGAAGATTGTCTACGGGTTTGCCCCTACAATGTCTTTGAAGTTCGCAAGCTGACCCAGACAGAAAAACAAGAATTAAGCCTTCCAGCCCGCTTTAAGGTTATGGTGCATGGTGGGAAACAGGCTTTTGCCTTAAATCCACAGGATTGCCATTCTTGCGGGCTGTGTGTCCAGGCTTGCCCCGAAAAAACCATCAAATTAGTTAATGCCAGTCGTTAAGTGCATTTATTTTACGAGCCTTAGCCTACTTTGCCCTGTAAAGTTAATCATGTCCGAACAAAACCTTTTAAGATATGTTACAATATTGCTACAGTTATTGCTACAGTTATTGCTACAGTATTGAAGAAAACAGTTGGTTTATTATACACTCGCTTAATCGGATTAGAACTATCGGCATAGTGTAACAAGGAAAATAGAAAAGATTCGGATGACTAAACTTTTAGATGCCTTGCGGCAACTGATTCAGCGATTTAGGCAGCCAAAATATAAAGATTGTCCTAACTGTGGTGCTACCGTACCCTTCCGACGTAGCATTTGTCCATCCTGCGCCAAATATTTACCTTAAAACTAAATCTTAAGATTTGCTTTCCAAACAATATGAATAATATTAAGAGCCTGTATTCGGGCGAACTAGAATTGCATCGTATTAGCCTTGAGAATCTGGCTCAGGTGCGTTCAATGCTCGAAAATGAGAGCGACTCCGAAGAATTACTAGAGGAACTGGAAGAAAATTATCTTCCGGCTTATGATAGCCAAAACCGCCTGACCATGTATGGCTTCTATATTCTAAAGGCCGGGAAACTGGCAGGCCTGAGTTTATTAGAGGTGGATAGCTGGACAGATGCCAGAGGCAACACAGGAGCGGATATTTTGCCCCACATGCGAGGTCAGGGTATCGCACCCGCCAGCAAAGTCCATTTATTTTACCTGGGTTTTGGGTTGCTTGGCCTTAACCGTATCGAAACTGGTCATGTAGTCTCGAATCATGCTTCGCAAAGATCAATTGAAAAAACACCCGGTTTTCGTTTAGAGGGTGTTTTGCGGGAATATGAGCGTAATGCGCAGGGCCAGTATGAAGATACTTTGTATTATGGCATGTTGCGGCGGGATTGGCTGGAATTGTACCAAGACATAACAGTTGAGGTGGTTTACGAGTAATGAGCAATTTTGAGATTGGGCCGTATCGCCTTTTTCATCAAGGAATTAGCCACGCGCCATTTGAACAACCCGCTCAAGTAGTGGCTCATCTGGGGGCAATGCAGGCCCAGGATTACGCTGGCGCGCTCTGGGCAATCGGGCTGCGAATGAAGGCGGCTAATCAAACTTTGATTGAACAGGCCATTGCTGATCGCACCATCGTTCGTACCTGGCCCATGCGCGGCACGCTGCATTTTGTGGCCGCCGCCGATGTACGCTGGATGCTCAAATTGCTTACGCCCCGAATTATTTCTGCTACCGCCGCCCGCCAGCGCCAGTTGGAAATAGACGCGCCAGTATTAACGCGCAGCCAGGAGCTAATCACTAAAGCGCTAGAGGGCGGTAAACAGCTTACTCGTGCCGAACTGTACCAGGTGCTAGAGCAAGGCCAGATTGCTCCCGATGGGCAGCGCGGCATCCATATTTTAGGGCGGTTGTCGCAGGAAGGGGTGCTGTGCCTGAGTTCGTTTCGGGACAAGCAACCCAGTTTTGCTCTACTCGATGAGTGGCTGCCGCCTGCCCTGACCAGAGTAATGGAACGCGACGAAGCGCTGGCGGAACTGGCCTTGCGCTACTTCACGGGTCACGGGCCAGCCACCCTGCCCGATTTTGAGCGCTGGGCTGGTTTGAAAACCAGCGACGCAAGAGCCGGACTAGAAATGGTGAAAGCCCAATTACAGCACGAGGAAGTCGCTTCCCAAACTTATTGGCTGGCTCAAACTGAACCCGCCCCGCCCACCCGAAGCGGGGCAGTTTATTTATTGCCCGGTTTTGATGAATACATTTTGGGCTACAAAGACCGCAGTGCCGTACTCGAACCGCAACATTTCCAAAAAATAGTACCCGGCGGCAACGGCATGTTTATATCTACGATAGTGCTAAATGATGGTCAGGTAGCAGGTCTGTGGAAACGGGCCTTGAAAAAAGGAAAGCTCCAACTTACCCCGGTGCCATTCAATTCCTTAGATGAAGCTGAAACTGCCGCCCTGGTCGTAGCGGCGGAGCGCTATGGTCAATTTATAACAACGCCAGTCAAAGTAACCTGGAGCTAATCGCTACTACAAAATTAAGTTAGAATTACTAATCTTTCAAAAGGATTTGACCGATTTTGGTAAGCTGGCTTAAGCTTTCGAGTTTCATTCCTATCGCCGAGGCTACCTGAACGAACCAGAGTCGGTCATATTCACTCAATTGGCTTAACTCCATAAACCATTCCAGAGCCGCCAGTTCCTCTTCGCTCGGCACATATTGACCCTCAGTAGTTTTGTTCCAGTTATCCAGCAAGCTTTGCAGTAGCGAAAATTGCCAATTAAGCATATTCTTGACACCTCAAATTTATTATACTGGTTTTACGCTTGTCTCGCTCGAAATTATTGCTATTTGCCAGGGCGGTTGTAATATAGTGGCTGGCTTGAAATTATGGAGTTGGAGAATGGAGCAAAGCTTTGTCTGAAGAAGATGAGAAAATCTTGAAGAAATTGGAAGAGGCGGTGAATTTTGGTATTGGAGTCAATCGAAAAGGCTTGAATGCCGGACAAACCATGTATCTGCATATAGCCTTGAACGTTCCAGAGCAAGTGGCCCAGGTTTTTATTCAAAAATACAAGCGGGCTGGTTGGAGCAGAATTCGGCTTTATATGGAGCAAGGTGAATCAGGCGAAATGGTAATAGAACTGGCTAAACCACTGTGGCGTATTTTGTTCGAGAAAATATCTGGTAAAGCTGAAGTGTGATCTAGCTCACATTAGTCGGGTGATATAGCGCATACGCCACAGGGACTAAAGGTTGTAAACTAATGGTGTAAGCAACAAGCTTACAAAAACCAAAAGAACTACTTCTAAAACTCCTTCTTAAATTCTTCTCTCTAACTCCTCCTAAAATTTTATCAAAAGGGTCGCCAGGGTGAGCAGCTGGCCCCTTTTTCATTTTATAGTCAAACTCTCATCGCACTCTCCTTGCCAGTCACTACTTAAATGGCTTATAGTATCACTCAATTTGACTCTATAACCAATGCTGGTTTGCTTTAGGAGAAAGTGCGTGAACAAATACAAGATTGCAGTAATTCCCGGCGATGGCATCGGTAAAGAAGTAGTGCCGGAAGGTCTTCGGGTGCTGGAAGCGGCAGCTACCAAATTCGATATTCAGTTTGAGTGGGATGAATTTCCCTGGAATTGCGAATATTATGCCCGCACCGGGCGCATGATGCCAGAGGATGGGCTTGAGCAGATTCGCCATCACTCGGCCATTTTTCTTGGCGCAATCGGTTTCCCCGGTGTGCCAGACCATGTTTCTCTGTGGGGCTTACTGATTAAAATTCGCCGTGGCTTTGACCAGTACGTCAATTTGCGCCCGGTGCGCCTGATGCCCGGCATTCAATCACCTTTGCGCGGGCGCGAACCGGGCGATATTGATTTTATTGTGGTGCGGGAAAATAGCGAGGGCGAATACTCGTCGCTGGGTGGTCGCAGCTTTGAAGGCACTGATTTCGAGGTGGTAATCCAGGAGAGCATTTTCACTCGCCGGGGAGTAGACCGTATTCTCCGCTATGCTTTCGAGCTGGCGCAGTCTCGGCCCAAAAAGCACCTGACCTCGGCTACCAAATCGAACGGCATCTCTATTTCAATGCCTTTCTGGGATGAGCGGGTTCAAGCAATGAAGGCGCATTATCCCGATGTCCGAACCGACCAATATCATATTGACATTCTTGCCGCCCACTTTGTCCAGCACCCTGACCGCTTTGATGTAGTAGTCGGCTCCAATCTGTTTGGGGACATTCTTTCCGACCTGGGGCCAGCCTGCACCGGGACTATTGCTATCGCACCATCGGCTAATCTAAATCCTGAAGGGGACTTCCCTTCGATGTTCGAGCCGGTGCATGGTTCTGCCCCCGATATTTATGGTCAGAACATTGCCAATCCAATTGGTCAAATCTGGTCTGGTGCGATGATGCTAGAGCATCTGGGACACCCGGAAGCGGCGGCGGCAATTGTACGTGCCATCGAGACAGTGCTAGTTGAAGGCCCACGCACTCCCGATATTGGCGGAAAAGCCAGCACTCAAGATTTGGGCAAAGCAATTGCCGAAGCAGTCTGAGACAAGCTGGTTACTTAAGTTTAACTTTTAAATAAGTTCTAAATTAAGCCGAAATTCCGGCTAGTTCTAAATCAAAGGTAATATTTTGGTTAAGCTGGCGATAAATGGTCTGGAGGGTTAGCATCAAGGCTCTGAAATCAGTTCCTTGCTTTAAAATGTAGAAAGCTACGCCAGCTTTATAGGCGGCTTTCATTTTGCGTGGCTCGATAGCCTCAGCCAGCATAATAATTGAAGCGTAGGGCAATTGGTTCAAGCTATTAAAAATTTTAGCGATTTTCAAAGCCCCATCATTAGCCAAAGCTTCATCAATTACGATTACCTGGGGGTCGCCAATTTATTGCATTTTTTATGGCGGTTGGTTGGTTGGTGCAACATCGTAGGGCATAACCTTCTTTTTCAAAATTTGAACTAAGGGCCGCTTGTAAAATATTGTTCTCGCTTATAAATAAAATTCGTTCGTCCATCGTTGAAAATACCCTTTCTTTGCTTTTTATTCTTTCTTTTACGCCTTTTCTTAACTACTGATTTGATTATAGACTGGCTAGATGAAAACAACCTGAATAGAGCGTGAGAAGTTTCTTAGAATTCGGTTAAACAAATTGCCATTTTATACAAGACAGTCTCCTTTGATTGGGTTATAATAAATACAAATGTTCTGGTAAAACAAGGTTCGCTAACAAAACCAGGTAAAGGAGACTTACTATGGGAAAAATCGGTTCAGGATTTTCAATCTCGCTGGATGGTTTTATCGCCGGGCCGAACGATAGCCCGGCTAATCCGATGGGTGACGGCGGGATGCGCCTGTTTGAATGGGTGTCCATGGGCGACACTACCGTTAAAGTGGCAAGTGGGGATAGGGAATTTAAGGTATCCCCCGAAAGTGCCGAGCGTCTTGAAGATGCCAGCCAATCAATTGGCGCTTTAGTCTATGGACGCAAGACGTTTGAGAATGCCAATGCCTGGGGCGGCAAACACCCTATGGATGTACCAATGGTTATTGTGACGCATAGCATTCCCCAGGAATGGGTCAACAAGGAAGGCTCGCCTTTCACGTTTGTGACCGATGGCATCGAAAGTGCGATTGAACAGGCCCGGAAAATCGCCGGGGACAAGAATGTTGTAGTAGGCAGCGCCACTATTTTGCAGCAGTGTCTCAAAGCCGGATTGCTGGACGAAATCCACCTTGACCTTGTACCCGTTCTGCTAGGTAGTGGTGTCCGTTTGTTCGAGCAGGCGGAAGCAACCCCAGTTGAACTGGAATGTACCAGTGTGGTAGAAGCTCCCGGTGTAACTCACCTTGATTTCCGTGTTGTAAAGTAAAGTAGAACCCTGAATCCGTTTGGTCAGGTGAAAAACAGGGAGGGGTGACATGAAAGCTGGGCAATCGGAGCAGGGGGAGAGCAATTTCCCCCAGAAGTTGTCTCAACCAGCCCGTCGCGCACTGGCGGCGGCAGGTTTTATGCGCCTCGAAGATTTAACCAAAATCAGCGAAGCCGAGCTAAAGAAATTGCACGGCATCGGGCCAAACGCACTCGTCCAACTCCGCCAGGCTTTCGAAGTCAACGAACTCTCATTCGCTGGTGAGCAGCGTACCACAAAAGGTTAAACCCAATACCATTCAAATAACGTCTGTAGGAGGGGGCTGCGCCCTCGATTTTCCCCTTACTCAAAAAATCGAGGGCGCAGCCCCCTCCTACCGCGATTTTGCCCTTATTTGAACGGTATTGAGGTTAAACCTGATTCACAGATGAACTCGGCCATCAATGACCGAGCTAAAAACAGGTTGCTTTATTTCTTAGCCCGGCTCTTCAGGGCCGGGAATTTGAACACAAACCTGACTTATGTCAGTTATTCAGCTATGAAGGAAAGGAAGACCAGTATGAACACCGAACTAAACGAACCCACTACCCAAATGCCCGATATGAAGCTTGAGCTTGTGCCGCTACCAGTTAGCGATATTGAGAGAGCGAAGGCTTTTTACGTTGAAAAGGTCGGGTTTAATTTAGACCACGATGTACAGCCGGGCGGCGGAATGAGAATAGTGCAGCTAACACCGCCCGGTTCGGCCTGTTCAATTTTAATTGGAACGGGTATGGGTGAGATTTCCGAGGTAAAGCCCGGTTCACTCAAAGGTCTACATCTGGTGGTAAAAGACCTCGCCAGCGTTCGCGAACTACTACTTGGTCGGGGCGTAGAAGTGAGCGAGATTCAAGATTTCCCGCAAGGCATCAGGGCTGCTTACTTTGGCGACCCCGATGGCAACACCTGGGAATTGCAGGAAATCCCGCCCGGTATTTAGTAATTATTCTTTCAAGATTTTTACTACTCTGATACATTGTTCAAGCCATTCTATTGCCGCTTTCTCGGTAGTTAAACCACCTTCCAAAGTCAGGCGGTGTAGTATATTCAGCGCGGTTGGCCTGTAGATTATCCAGCGTGGGTAATTGCAGGCAGACCTGTTCATAATTTTTCAACCGCTCCTGATGGGCCTTAAGCTCAATACCGTTCAAATAAGGGCAAAATCGCGGTAGGAGGGGGCAGCCCCCTCGATTTTTGACCTGACGCTACCCGCAAATCGAGCGCACAGCTCCCTCCTACAGAAGTTATTTGAATGGTATTGCCCTTAAGCCCCAGCGCGTCAACTTAAAGCACTATCGGTGAAATTGGCACGCATGAAGCGCAGCCCTTTACTATAACGGAGAAACCGACTTTGTGATCGCTCTGCCGCCAACTTCATAAAACTTGCGTCGCTACCAGCAATAGTGCTAAAATAAAGCGAAAACCACAATATATCGGAACTTGAAACGCGGCCCGTAGGGTTGCCCTGTGGGTGGAATTTGAAACTTTGAACTTCTGAAAGGATTTATGCCAAAGCTAATTTTAGTCCGGCACGGCCAGACTGATTATAATTTTCAGCGCCGCTACCAGGGCCAGACCGATAATCCGCTCAACGAAACTGGCCTGGGGCAGGCCGAAGCGGTACGCCGTCATCTGGCTACTTTCAAATTCGACGCGGCTTATGCCAGTAATTTGATTCGAGCGCAACGCACCGCCGAGATTATTTTGCAAGACCATCCGAGCGGCCTGACCCCAACGCCTTTGCCGCTTTTGCGCGAAGCCAGTGGCGGTCAGTTCGAGGGGTTGACCTGGGAAGAAATCACGGCCCACTTCCCCGAAGAAGCGGCACTGTGGCAGGCCAACAAAATCTGGCACAGCCCGCCCGGTGGCGAGACTATGACCGAACTGGTGGAAAGGGTGCGGCAAGCCCTCGACCAGATTGTCACCGAGCAACCGGGCGAAGACCGTAACGTGCTGGTGGTGGCACACGGTGGTATTTTTGGCATTTTGCTTTGCTACCTGATGGGTATGGACTTAAACCGTATCTGGCAATGGCGAATTGATACTTGCTCCGTCACTATCCTCGACTTATACAAAGAAGGCGCAATTCTCTCACTTTTCAACGATACTGCTCACCTAGACCCCGCCCACCTTGAAAAGCGCGAACCCACCCCCACCGCCCTCGACGAACGCGAACCTGAACCTGCCACCGAAGGGGTAGCCTGATGTCCAGCGCTAGTCGCATCAGCCTGATATTGGGCGGAGCGCGGAGCGGTAAAAGCCACTTTGCCGAAAAACTGGCGGCACGGCGGGCTGGACATCAGGGTGTTCTCTACGTCGCTACTCTTCAGCCGTTCGATGACGAAATGCGAGAGCGCGTGGTTAGTCACCGGGCCAGCCGTCCCGCCACCTGGCAGACCGTCGAAGCTCCGTTTAAGTTGGCAGATGGCTTGCTCCCTGCTATCCAAGACCAGCAACTCGCCTTGATTGATTGCCTCACGGTCTGGACAGGCAATCTTATCCTGCGCGAAAGCGGCCTCGACCAATCGGTCACTGGCATTGAAGAAGAGGAGGCTGTTCAGTCCTCAGTCCTCAGTCCTGATTATGCCCGTTTGGAAACGGAGATAATCGCTGAACTGGAAAGCATAATCGCCCAAGCCCGCCGTCGCGAGTTCGGGTTGATTATAGTTTCCAATGAAGTAGGAATGGGTTTAGTGCCGCCATATCCGCTTGGGCGGGCCTACCGCGATTTGCTGGGTCGGGTCAATCAGCGCCTTGCTACCCTCGCCGATGAAGCTTTCTTTGTGATGGCGGGTATTCCAGTTGACCTCAAACGCTTGCAAGCGGAACTTGAGTAAGACCCTGTCTTGTAAAATGCTGCTCCGTCAGCTGATTTTCCATTGGCGGAGCAATGTCTTACAAATTAATCCTAATCTGTGGGACATTGCTCCAAATTAATCCTAATCTGTGGGACATTGCTCCGCCAATGGATTTCCTCATCACTCATCACTCCCCCTCGTGCAAATATTTTTGTCGTTCTTGTGAGGTGAAAGTGCGGGTGAGGCGGGGACGGGCCTGGTCGAGCAAGTCGCCGGGCGAACCGCACACTTCGCAACGGTAGATACGGGCCACCCCATCCAGGTCTACCGCGATAACCCGCCGCCCGTCCGGGCTGAAACTAGCGCTGTTCAGTAAGGTTAGCCGATTGGTCAAATCTTTATCGATTTGCAAATCGAGCAAAGGAGTGTTGGTATTAACCTCCCAGATACGGGCCATACTGCTGCTACTGGAAGTAATCAGCAATTTTCCGTCCGGGCTAAAGCTGGCGCTATTGACCTGGCTAGAATAGCGCACCAAATTTATTTGTCGCCCTGTAGTAGCGTTCCAGACCCGCGCCGTGCCATCGCTGCTAGTGGTGAAAATGCGTGTTCCGTCTTGACTAAAAGCCACACTGGAAACATAATCGGTGTGACCCTGCAAAATGGTTATCAAAGTGCCGCTCGTAGTATCCCAGACCCGCGCCGTAGTATCGGGGCTGTCCGTCACCAGATATTTGCTATCGGGGCTAAAGGCGGCACTACTTACCGCTTTACTATGGCCGGTAAATAAGGCTACCTGTTTGCCAGTAGCGGCGTTCCAGACCCGGCCCGTATTATCATCACCGCCTGTGAACAATAGCTTGCCATCGGGATTAAACACCACGCTACGAACGATGCTAGTATGGGCGGTCAGTTCCACCACACTGCGCCCAGTGCTGACGTTCCAAATACGGGCGGTTTTATCGAAACTGGCGGAAGCGAGTAGCTTTCCATCCGGGCTGAAAATCGCTTTCAATACTCCGGCGGTGTGTCCTCTTAACTCCTGAAAAAGCTTGCCGCTGCGGGCTTCCCAGATACGGATTGTTTTGTCGTTCCCGGCGGTAGCAATCAGTTTGCTATCGGGGCTGAAGACCAGATTATTTACGTCGCTGTCGCCCCCGGCAAGCACATCCGCTAACAGCGTGCCACTAGCGGCTTCCCAAATTTGCAACCGCCCTTTGGTATCCAGTGCTGCCACTAAATTATTATCCGGGCTGAAAATGGCTTCGGTCTTGCGGGCGCTCTGGTTAGGCGTAAGCTCAGTATAGGCGGGCAAACGAATATCCCACTGCCGCACCGCATTATCCGGCCCTGCCGTAAGTACCGATTTTCCGTCGGGACTAAAGCTGGCACTTGACACATAATCAGCGTGATGTAGCTCCGCTATGACAGGATAGCCTTGTGCCAATGAGATTCGCATCGTTTTACCGTCTTTGCTGGTTAGTAGATATTTACTATCGGGACTGAAAGGCTGAGGATTGAAGCTATAGCCCTCGACATAACCAACTTGCCGCAGACCTGCAACGCTCCAAACTATGCTCAACTTATTCTCAGCGCTACTAAACAGCAATTTGCTATCGGGACTAAAGACTACGTTCCTGACCCAGGCCCGCTGGTCCATAACTGAAACTTTACTCTCACCAGTAGTGCCGTCCCAAAGCCGCACCGTTGTATCGTTGCCACCTGTCGCAATATATTTTCCATCGGGGCTAAAAGCAACCGTATTTATTTGCCCGGTATGGCCCTTTAATTCGATTTTGTTATCAGGCGCACTCAAATCCCACATATATAGGCTATATACCGGCGATGATTTTGCCACGACTATGCGCTTACTGTCAGGA
>JBBQXW010000135.1:0-17311 GCA_038209275.1 Chloroflexia bacterium
TGGCTTCTTCGGTAGCAGCATCGGCAGGTTGGGCCAGGCGAGCCATTAGCTTTTTCCGCTCCTCCTCGACCAGCACCCGGCGTAACTGCTTGCCGATTAGGGTTTTGGGCAATTCGGCTCGGAACTCCACCAGACGAGGCGCTTTGTTGCGCACCATCCGTTCGCGGCAAAACTCGATAATCTCTTCGGGAGTGGCACTTTGCCCGTCCTTCAGCACTACGAAAGCTTTGACCGTTTCGTCTTTAGCAATGTCGCCAGTATAAAGCCAGCCGTTACGTAGCGTCACCGCCGTTTCTTCGGGCCGATTGTAATAGCCTTGCATCACCATTGGCCCACTTAACACCAGTTCGCCGATTTCGCCCGGCGGCAATTCGTGTTCTCCCGTCGCCAAATCTACAATGCGCGCCATCACGCCGGGGACTCGAAGCGCGTCTTAACATCTAGGCAATATAAAGAATTAACTTCCGGTGGTGGTAGGGGCGAATCGCATACGCCCGTTTGATTTGGCACAGCGTTCAAGGGCGTATGCGATTCGCCCCTACGAAAAAAGGGAACTTAATTTTTAACACTGCCTAGTGGTAACGGGGCGGCACCGCTCACACAAATCTCAATCGAACCCAGGTCAAATTTGCTCAAATCCGGGTGATTGAGCAGGGCAATATACATGGCTGGTACGCCCGGAAAGAGCGTTGGCCTGCTGCGCTCAATCGTTTGAGTACATCCAGCAAACTACAGCGGGGCAGCAATACCAGCGTCCCACCGATATTAATCGTCAAATTTAGTGCCACCGACATGCCGTAGACGTGGAAAAAAGGAATCACCGCCAGACAAACATCTTTTTTGCCTCGCGCTGGCCCATCTATTGCCAGGCGGCCCGTGCATTCCCGACCAAATTGCGGTGACTTAGCATTGCCCCTTTGGGTACGCCCGTCGTCCCGCCAGTATATTGATAGACCGCAACATCATCCGGCCCGCTTTGCACTTTGGGCGGCTCAGGTCGGTACGACGCTAAAAAGTTGAGCCAGTTATACACTCCGCTTTCCTTAATTTCGACTCGGTGGCCTTCCTTTTTCTCCTTTGCAACGGTAAAGACCAGTTGCAGCGCGGGCGGAAAATAATCTTTGACGTTGCCCAGAATAATTTTACGCAGGTCAGTTTTGCTGCGGACTGCTTTCACCGTCTTGTAAAACATGGTTAGTAGTAACTATAGTATAGCAAAAATAAGGCCGGAAAATATTACGGATTCATTTCAAACCGACCACACAACCCTATACACTAAAGAAACCGTTTGAAGTAAAAATGGCTTAGAGCCAATCTAACACTGGTTTAAGCGGCCTGATTGTTGCTAGACAGGCTCGTAGTGTGACGATACGCCAATGAACAATTGAGGCGCATCCTGACAGCGAAACTTGTTTGATAAATCACTATGTGTGTGGTAAGTTATACCTGTAATTTGAGCCTGTCTCCTGATTAAGACTGATAACTCGCTAGAAAGTTCAAGGATGAACGCCAAGTTTGAAAAGCTTTTTTCGCCAATAAAGCTGGGGGCAAAATCTGCTCCTAATCGCCTGGTTTTTGCCGCCCATTTGACCAATTTTGGCTTTGATAATGTTTTCACTGAGCGCCACGCCGCTTATTACGCCGAACGTGCGCGCGGCGGAGCGGGCCTGATTGTCACCGAGGAAATGAGTGTGCATCCTTCGGATTGGCCTTTGCCGCGCACGATTTTTGGCTTCAAAGAAAGCGTCGTGCCGGGTTTGCGCCAGGTGCGCGAGGCGGTGCGGGCGGCTAACCCGCAAACGCTGATGCTGGCCCAGCTAAATCATACTGGTGGGCAGGGTACGGGCGATATTACTTACCGCGAGATTTGGTCAGCTTCGGCGGTGCAGGATATTATTTCGCGGCAAGTGCCAAAGGCGATGGAGTTAGAAGATATTCAGGCAGTTGTCGCTGGGTTTGGGCAGGCTGCCAAATTTGCGAAACAGGCCGGATTGGATGGAGTCGAGATAAATATCGCCGAGCGTTCGCTCATTCGCCAGTTTTTGTCGGGTCTGACCAATTTTCGGGGTGACGAATACGGTGGTTCGCCCGAAAATAAATTGCGGTTTGCCCTCGAAGTAATTGCGGCAGTGCGAACGGCGGTTGGGCCGGATTTGATTGTAGGCGTGAAGCTGTGTGGCGACGAGCTTGCGCCCTGGGCCGGACTAACCCCGGAGCAAAGTCAGGCGGTTGGGTTGGCACTGGCTCAAAGTGGCAAGCTGGATTATATCAGCGTGATGATGGGTTCGATTTATAGCCTGGATAAAGCCTGGGCCTCGATGTATACGCCACCCGGCTTTGCGGCGCATCTGGCTGCCGGAATGAGAAAGACTTTGCGCGAAGCCGGACTTGAAATAGCAGTTACGGCAAGCGGGCGCTTGCAAGACCCGGTGCTGGCGGCAGATTTATTGGCGGAAGACAGCGCGGATTTAGTCGAAATGACCCGCGCCCTGATTTCCGACCCGGATTTGCCGCAGAAAGTGCAGGCCGGAAAACTGAGCGAGGTACGCTATTGTACTGCCTGTAATCAGGATTGTCAGGTGCGTTCCAACATGAACCCGCTTTTGACCTGCGTGCATAACGCGGCGGCAGGCGAAGAAGCCGTCCTGAGTGACCGATTAATCGGGCGGACAAATACGGCGCGGCGAGTGCTGGTAATCGGGGCTGGCCCGGCGGGAATGGAAGCGGCGCGGGTGGCGGCTATGCGTGGGCATAACGTAACGCTGTGCGAAAAGGCCGAGCAGCCGGGCGGCACGCTAAAGCTGGCGGCGATTGGGCCGAGCCGGAGCAACTGGAATTTGACGATTAGTTATCTGGAAAATCAGCTAGAGCAACTGGGTGTCGAAGTGCGCTACGGGACTGAGGTCACGCTCGAACTAATCGAAGCCGAAAAGCCGGAAGTGGTGATTGTGGCGACGGGCGGACGCAGCGTGTTGCCTTACAAAGTTGAGATTGCCGAAGATGCGAAAGTAGTTGGAGTGCGGCAGGTTATCGCTGCGCCGGACGACGCGGTGAGCGGCCCAAAAATAGTAATTGTGGACGAAATCGGTTCGTTCGCGGCGGTGAGTGCGGCGGAAATGTTAGCTGGACGCGGCTATAAAGTTACCCTGCTCAGTCACGACCCGTTTATCTCGCGAGAGTTGACTGGCACGCTGGATTTGAGTGGTTGGTACAGCCGGGCGCTAAGTATGGGCATCGAACTTGTGCCGCAAAAGCAATTGAAGGCGATTGAGGCACGGGCGCTGGTGGTAGAGGATATTTACAGCCACGCACTCGAACGGCTCGAAGAAATAGATACAGTGGTTTTAGCCAACTACGAATATCCCAACGACGAGCTTTACCAGGAACTAAAGGCTTTGTCCCAGCGCCCCTTTGCCCTTTACCGGGTCGGCGATTGCGTAGCGGCCCGCAAAGTCGGCCATGCCATTCGTGAAGCTAATCGGGTGGCCCGAAAATTGTAGGTTAAATCTTAGTTTTTCAAAATTTTACCCAAAATTTTGAAAAACTAAGCTAAACGAAAATCCTCATTAGTGAAAAGAGCAAAACAATGCCAACTCCTGAACCAATGCCCGGCCCGATGCCCGAACCCGGTCCAATGCCCGAACCAATGCCAGGGCCATTACCCGAACCCGCCCCACCAGCCGGGCCAGAACCAGTTGGGCCAGAGCCAGTTGGCCTGTTGCGATAGCGTAGAACAGCAAAGGAGGTAGCGTAATGGCTTTTGGTGACGAAAGTATTTATGAATACTGGGAGTACCTGACCGAGGTTATTGAGGCAGACGCTAAGGCTCAAGCCGAATATTTAGCCCGGCTTGCCCCCAGTGTAAGCTTTTCTAAGTATGCAGTACAGGCTACCATGCCGCGCTTAAACCAGTTAGGCAGCGAAGGCTGGGAATTATTGCAGATGCAGCCAGTAATGATTGGCACAAATGCCGATGTACTCCTGACCGACGTTAGCGGAATGAGCTACACCCATAAATATTTGTGTGTCTTCAAGCGCCGCAAACGCAGTTAGCCAACCTACAATGAGTGGGCCAACTAAATCAGTTGGTGAGGTTGACAAAATTCCAGCAAGGCCAGTAGGGGCGAGGTCTCCTCGCCCTTGAACGTCAGCCTGGGTCAAAAGGATTGGGCAACCCAACCCTACCAGACCGAGATTTAAGCTAAAATATTTTTAAATCAGTTATTCGTTACGCTCTATTAAAATTAAAATGCCAGCAGTAAAGGGAGGTCGGCAACAATGACAGCTGAAGTGACCCTCGAAAAAACCTACACCATTGAAGAATTTATTGTATTGCCTGAAAACGGTAAGGATTATGAATTAGTCGAAGGAAAGCTGGTAGAAATGGCAGGCGCTAACGAAGAACATTACCGGATTTGCAGCATATTGCATACCTATTTAGGACCTTATGTACGTCAAAACAAGCTGGGCATGGTTTACGGAGCGGACATGCGCTATACCACCGTTGCGGGCGACCCTGCCACTGTACGTCAGGCCGCTGTTTCTTTTATGCAGAAAAGCCGGGTGGTCAAAGGTGTGTTTACCGCACCTTATGCACCCGACCTGGCAGTTGAAGTAATTTCAGAGAGCAACACTTTTTCGGCTATAGAGAAGAAGGTTAGAGAATACCAGCAGGCCGGGTCGAAATTGGTTTGGGTAATTGAGCCAGAGCTGCAAACCGTCTATATCTATCGAGCGGACAGTAATCAGCGCTTGAGCATAAGCGGCGACGAAGAATTGAGCGGCGAGGACGTTGTCCCTGGCTTTACCCTAAAAGTAAACACCCTTTTTGAAGATGAATAAAAGAGGTAAGTTTTATGACCACTACGCTTGAAATGGCAACTGTAGATTTTGAACGCAGCTATACCCTGAAAGAATTTTTAGAACTGGATTTGCCAGGCGACGAAGATGATGACGACACGATTCAGTATGAGCTAGTAAGAGGGAAGCTGATGGCTAAAGCGAAATCCGGCGTAAGTGGCGAACATAGCGATATTGTAGCTTTGATAAGTTCTCGGCTCGATAGCTTTGCTGGTAGAAGCGCCGATGAAAAGCGCCTGGGGACAGTTTTTGCGGTAGGGTCTTGCACATTAGGGCAGACCGGGCCGGAAGCAAGCTGGGTCGAGCCGGATGTCTGTTTTGTAATGCTTGGTCGAATGCCGGATAAGTTCAAAGGCCCAATCCCGGTCGCGCCTGATATTGTGGTCGAAGTATGGTCGCCCAGCGATAGCACCGAGAAAATTCAAAACAAAATCGAAGCTTATCAGGCTGCCGGAGTCCGTTTAATCTGGTCAATCTATATGGCAAGTAAATATATTTTGGTGCATCGGGCTGATGAAAGCCGCCGAATATTTTTAGATTTGGAAGATGTATTAAATGGCGGCGCGGTGCTGCCGGGCTTTACTTTGAAAGTTAGCGAACTTTTTTAATAAATTTTGTGGTAAGGAAATTTCATGAGCCAGTTTAAGTATTTGTTTTCACCGTTGAAAATAGGGTCGGTGACGGTGCCGAACCGCATTGTTTTTTCGGCCCACCTGACCAACCTTTCGGAAAAAAATATGGTTGGGGAGCGGCTGGTAAATTATTATGCCGAGCGCGCTAAAGGCGGCTGTGGCCTGATTATTACCGAGGAGCAATCGGTTCACCCCACCGACCACGCCTACGAACCCCTCATTCACGCTTTTCATGAAGAAGTGGTGGCGGGCTATCGCAAGCTGACCGAGGCGGTGCATAGCTATGGCTCAAAAGTTTTTGCCCAGATAAATCATAACGGTATCCAGTGTAGCGGCATGTACTCGCGTTTGCCAGTCTGGGGGCCGTCGCCCGTCTACGACCCGATTCACCGCGAGATGCCAAAAGAAATGGAATGGGAAGATATTAAAGAAGTAATTGACGGCTACGTGCGGGTGATGGGCTACGTCAAGGCAGGCGGCTTCGATGGCGCGGAGTTGCAAAGTTCGCATTCGTCTTTAATCCGTCAGTTCTTTTCGCCTTTTTATAACCGCCGTAGCGACAAATACGGTGGCAGCTTCGAGAATCGGATGCGCTTTGTGCTGGAACTGGTCGAAGCGCTGCGGGCGGCGCACGGGCGCGAAATTGTGCTGGGCATCCGGCTGTGTGGCGACGAGCTTATCCCCGATGGCCTGACGCTGGCCGATGTCTGCAAAATTGCTCAACGGCTTGAGAAAACCGGGTTGCTCGACTATATCAATACCTCTATCGGCGAATTTCACCATCTGTATATGGTCGAAGGTTCGATGCACACGCCGCCGGGCTATCAACTTTACATCAGTTCAGCGATTCGGCAAGCGGTGGAGCTACCTGTCTTTGCAACGGGGCGGATTAAAGACCCGGTGCAGGCCGAGCAAGTGCTGGTTGAGGGTCACGCCGATATGGTAGGGGTAGTGCGCGGGCAAATCAGCGATGCCGAGTTCGGCAACAAAGCACGCGAAGGCCGCATAGACGAAATCCGGCTCTGCCTTTCCTGCAATCAGGAATGTATCGGCAAGATGGGGATTAATTTGCCGTTGAGTTGTATCCAAAATCCGGCGGTGGGTAACGAGAAAAAGCTCGGCGTGGGAACGCTGACCATCACGCCGCGCCGCAAGCGCATCGCGGTAATCGGCGGTGGCCCGGCGGGGCTGGAAGTGGCGAAAACGGCGGGACAGCGCGGCCATCAGGTGACGCTTTACGAAAAGAGCCGTGAATTGGGTGGTCAGGTTAATATTGCCGTAAAAGTGCCGAACCGGGCCGAGTTTGGCGATATTGTCCGCAACCAGCTAAACCAGCTACATCTTTTGCCCAACGTCGAAATCTGCCTGGGCGTAGAAGCTACCGCCGATATGCTGACGACGGGCCAATATGATGCGGTTGTGGTAGCGACTGGTTCGCACCCTGGCCCGCGCTATTTTCCGGCAGGCGCAGCCCAATCGCACGTACTGGACGTGTGGCAGGTGTTAAGCGGGGAACACGCGATAGGGCAAAAAGTGGTCGTGATTGACGGAGTAGGCTTTCACCAATCTACCAGCGTGGCGGAATGGTTAGCCGAAGCGGGGCGACAGGTGGAGTTTTTGACAGGTGGGTTGTACGCTGGCGGCGATTTGGGCCTGACGCTCGACCTGGAAATGTGGAGCAGCCGCGCCCGCAAGCACGGCATTATACTGACTCCTAATGTCTACATTCAGGAAATCGGCCCGGATTACGTGCAAGCCGCCAACAACTATTCCAACCAACCGCACCGTATCGAACAGGTTGACACGGTAGTGCTGGCTCTACCCAACATCGCTTGCGACACGCTTTACCACGAGCTAAAAGGCAAAATCAAAGAATTGCACCGCGTCGGCGATGCCATCGCCCCGCGCCGGGCGCAAGCCGCCGTCTTTGATGGCACAAGGCTGGGGCGGGAACTTTAGCACTGCCTGTACGATTGAGGAAACTCAATGCAGGATTGATTGCCGCCAGATCCATTCGGCCCGTTGTTGCTGCATCTTTTTAGCTCCTGTTGTTGAAATGATTTAATCGGAAATTCACCACGGAGGCACGGAGAAACACGGAGTTAGCACCTTTCTAATTTTCTACTGTGTATTTTGTGCCTTTTGGGGTGATAAATACAAAAAATTGGTAACGGGGATAGTAATCAGATCAGGGTGTTACTTTCCAATCTTCCATCTGCAAGCCAGCTATCCGGCTAAATTCGCCAGTGTTGTGCGTTACTATAGATGTAAAGAAAAGGAATTAGAAAAAACTTGACAGAATGAAGCAAAAAAGATATACCACGCTTGTTTACAATAATCACAAAGTTCACAAACGAGGTATATCAAAATGAGAATACAACTAACCCGCCCAACTGTCAAAGCGTTAGAAGCTTTGTTACAAAAAATGGTGAAGTTTAACCAGGTCAAATTAGTGCGGCGCATTAGCGCCTTGTTGGAACACCTCCACCAACACTTCAAGGTGGAAGAAGTAGCCCACAAATGGGGTGTAAGCCCCGCCGCGATTTATCATTGGGTCAAACAATTCATACTCAAGGGGCTGTCCAGTTTGCACTATGATTATAAGGGTGGTCGTCGTCCTAAATTAAGTTTGCTCGAACAAAAAAAACTGACCCAACTGCTCGATGGCGGGCCGGAGGCTGGTGGATTTAAGGAGGATTGTTGGAATAGCGCATTGGTGCAAGAACTGATCAATTGCCGGCCTATTCGCCAGATTACAATCCAATCGAATATTTGTAGTGCAAGACCAAGCGCAAAGGCACCCACAACAAATATTTTGCTGAGTTTGGCAAGCTATGTGAAGCGGTAGATCAAATCTTGGCAAGCTTTGAGCAAAAGCCCGAAGAAATATTAGGACTGTTTGGGTGTTATCGCAAAGGCGAGGCTGCAACTGAGCAGGCCGCGGCCTGATTCTATAACCTTTTCTTAACATCTATAGAAACCAGAAACTAGAAACTAGAAACTTCTTGGAGGTAAAGGTAGTGGGTGGCTGGCAGGGGTCATTGGAGCAGGCGCAAGACCGTTCGGCGGGTGGTGTGATTTTTCGGCCTTATCAGAAGGTGGATGAAGAGCGCACTCGTTATTATGTAGCCTTGATTGCACGTAGTCATACTGGTTGGTGGGATTTGCCAAAGGGCCACCTGGAAGATGGCGAGACCGATGCCGAGGCTGCGGTGCGCGAAGTTGCCGAAGAAACCGGGCTGTACGGCGAAATCGTGGTCGAATTGGGCGAATCGCGCTATATGAACGAGACCCGGCACGGTGCGCTCCGCAAGGTAGTGCGCTGGTATTTGATGCGCGACACTGCGCCGGACATTCAGCCGCCCGTACCGCAGCCCGGCGAAACCCAGGATGCTATCTGGTGCGACCTGGACGATGCTATTCCGCTTGTCTACTTCGACAATACCCGCGCTATTTTGTTGAAGGCCCGGCGCTATTTGCAGCAGGAGAGTTAATAGTTTTCAGTCATCAGTTTTCAGTTTAGAGGGGTAAAATTATGGTACTTCGGGCTAAAGGAATTGAACTCGAACGCACGTACACGCCGGAGGAATTTGAAGCTCTGCCCGAATTTGACGAGCTTTACGAATTGGTGAATGGAAAGCTGGTGAAGAAACCTATGCCCGGTGATGACCATAGTAGAATTGGCAAATACATAGACCGAAAGTTGGCGGCTTTTGACCCGGACGAAAAACTAGGTGTAATGTGGCGTGATGCTACTTTTGATGTTGGCACAGGCTGGATGCCCATCCCCGATTTAGGTTTTATGGTGGCTGACCGAGTACCACCGAGAAGTCGTAAAAGCGTCAAAGGCGTGCCAGATTTAGTCGTCGAGATTCATTCACCAACCGACCTGCGAAGCAAACCCGAACGTGAAGCTGCCGCCAATAAAATAAAAGAATGGCAAAAGGTTGGCGTAAAGGTAATCTGGGCCATCAACCCGCAAAAGCGACATGTCGAAGTATATCATCTCAATCAGCCAACTCCTGTGCAGGTACTAACTGGCGAGGCTGAGTTAGAAGGCGAAGATATTATACCTGGCTTCAGTCTTAAAGTGAGTGCGTTGTTTGAATAAATTATTTTGGGTTGAATATTTCGATTGGAGTATTAGTATGGAAGATTTGCAAACCATGCGTCTCGATTATTATAATAATCTGGTTGAGCAGGTAAAAGAGCAGCAAGAAATCTTGTTTAAATATCAAAGAGAATTATCTTTAGCTGAATCTTCAATTAAAAACCCTAAAACCGACGATATGAAGGCCAATATCAAACGTAATATTCAAGAGCTTGAGCAGAAACGAATTTCTTTAGAAGCAGAAATTGCAGCTATCAACGCAAGTTTCAAGGATGATGAAGCAGAAACCAAAGCTGAATAAGCACGCACAAATTCGTTGCAAGTTAAATAATTTGTTGGAGAATGAAAATGGATGATGAGCGCCTTAAAGCTATCGCTCAGGAACTGACCGAACAGCGCCGCTTATGGGTTGAATGGAATACTAAAGTTTATCGAGCCAGTAGCCCGCTTGAAAAAGCTAACGCCGAACGGGAACGCGACAGAATTGACCAAAATATTCTGGAACTTGAGCAGCAACAAGCCGCGCTTCAGGGTAAAAATAGTGCTTCTGGACAAACCGAGCAAGCTACCGAAATTACTCAACCATTAAAGGATACGCCAATAATACCAGATGCAGAAAAAGTTACGTTGTCGGACGAGCCGAATAAACCGAACGGACAGGTGCGACCACCGAGCCGTCGCCCGATAAATCTTGAGATAAATGTAGCGCCATACCAACCGCCCACCCCGCCGCCCCCCCCGCCGCCCCAAACAGACGACGGGCGCGTGAACAAGAAATTGGGGCTGGCGGATGCTATCGAGCGCTACGTGCCGGACGGCGTAGAAAGTCTGGCGGTGGGCGGGATGCACATGCACAATAACCCGATGGCGCTGGTACGCGAACTCATTCGGCAAAAAAAGCACATCAAGCGGCTCATTACTAGTCCGGCGGCTTCTATCAACGCCGACTTGCTGGTTGGAGCGGGACTGGTGGAAGAAGTTGTCACGAGCTATTTTGGTTTTGAATATCTGGGTCTCGCGCCCGCCTTTCGTCGCTTCGTGCAGGAAGGTCGCTTGAAGGTTTACGAACTGGATGAACTTACTCTGATTCTGGCGTTGCGGGCCGGAGCTGCCAATTTGCCTTTTGCCGCCTTGCCGCCCAGTGTTGCTCTCAGCGACCTAGCAAAGGCCGCGCCGGAGTTTTATACACCCGTCCAAAACCCGTTCAACGGCAAAACTGTTCTCGTCACTCCGCCTTTGCGCCCGAAAGTGGCCCTGGTGGTTTGCCAGCAAGCCGACAAGCATGGCAACGCCATTTTCAAGGGCAGCGTCTTCACTGACCGCGAGATGATATTCACCGCCGAAACGGTGGTGTTGCAGGTAGAGCAGGTCATACCGAACAAGCAACTCACCCGCAATCCTATTCCCGTCAGCGTACCGGGTTATCTGGTAAACGCCGTCGTCGAAGCACCCTTTAGCTGTCACCCAACCTCCTGCCATCGCTTCTACCAACATGACGAAGCCCACCTGACCGAATACCTAAAACTGGCTGCCACCGCCGACGGCTTCGACTCCTACCTCCAAAAATACGTGCTAGACCACGACGAAACCAGCTACCTCCGCCAGACCGCCGTGGTGCAGGGATAGGACGATTTACGATTTACGCACCCAGAGGGTACCCGCGATTTACGATTTACGATTTACGATTTCGGTGAGGACTTATTAAAAAGGAATGAGAAAATATAAAAACCTCTCTGTCCTCTGCGTCCTCTGCGGTTAAAAAATTTGACTGAGAACTGAGAACTGAGAACTGAAAACTATGCAAATAACTTTTGAAGATATTGGGCCGCGTAGCAGCAAGCCTTATGAAATTCAGGAATTGATGGCGGTGGTGATGAGTCGCCAGCTTAAGAACGGGCAGAATGTGGGGACGGGGGCGGGTAGTGCTATCGCCCGCGCTGCTTGCCGATTGGCTCAACTGCGCCACGCGCCGGATTTGAATTATGTGGCGGGCGGGAGTGGGGCGGTTAATCCTTTTTCAGAGCCGCTGGTCGCTTCTAGCTGCGATTACGCCAACCTGGATTGCGAGGCTGTTTTGCCGATGGCTGATTTGGTCAGTACTGTCGCCAGTGGCAAAATCGAAGTGTTTTTCTATGGTGGTTTGCAGGTGGATAAATTTGGCAACGTAAATTTGAGCGTGCTGGGCGATAATCCGGCCCGCCCGAAGTTGCGCGGCCCTGGTTCTGCCGCTCTGCCTTTGTTCGCCGCTATGAACGGTGGTATCATTTTTATGACCGAGCACAGCCCGCGCAGTTTCGTCGAGAGGGTAGATTTCAGGACTGCGCCGGGCTTCTTGGATGGCGGCGATAGCTGGCGAGTTGCTAAAGCCGAGGGATTAGTGACAGGAACAGGCCCAGCCCTGATAGTCTCAAATCTGGCGGTGCTGGATTTTGAAGAAGAATCGAAGGCCATGCGGCTGGTTTCAGTTCATCCTAATGTAACAATCGAGCAAGTCAAAGCCGCTACTGGCTTCGACTTGCTCATTCCCGAAAACATGCCAACTACCGCCGCGCCCGACCCGGACGAACTCCGCATATTGCGCGAAATAGACGACAATAAGCTATTGAGGAACTGAGGATTAATGGCGAAGGAAACGCAAGGCAGTTTTTTTGAAGCCGACGAGCTTGAAGAAAATGAGAAGGAAGCAGATTTAGAGCCGAACGCGCCCCTGGCGGCTCGGCTGCGTCCGCGCCGCTTTGACGAATTTGTCGGGCAGGAGCATTTGACCGGGCCGGGCGCGGCCTTGCGCCGAATGGTTGAAAACGACAAGCTCAGTTCGATTATTTTGTGGGGGCCACCCGGCGTGGGCAAAACTACTCTTGCCGAAGTGATTGCCCGCCTGACCAAAGCCCACTTCGCCCGCATCAGCGCGACTTCGGCAGGGGTAGCCGATTTACGCAAAGTAGTTGAGGAAGCCCGCAAACTCCGCAAGGCCAACGGGCGCAAGACTATCCTTTTTATTGACGAAATTCACCGCTTCAACAAGGCCCAGCAGGACGCGATTTTGCCAGTGGTCGAGAATGGCACGGTCACGTTGATTGGCGCGACCACCGAAAACCCCTCTTTCGAGGTCAACGCCGCGCTGCTCTCGCGCTCACGAGTTTACACCATGCGCGCCCTCAGCGATGAAGAGCTAAAGCTGATTTTGCGGCGGGCCTTATCCGACCCCGAACGCGGACTTGGTAATCTTGCGCTGGATTTGCGCCCCGGAGCCGAGGACGCTCTGGTCAATTTTGCCAACGGCGATGCCCGTACCGCCCTGAATATTCTTGAAATGGCTGTCACGATTACGAGAACAGATGACGCGACAGGCCCAACAATTATAGATAGCGAAACCATCGAAAACGCCGCCCAGCGTCGCGCGTTGCTTTACGATAAAGGCGGCGAACAACATTACGATATTATCTCAGCTTTACATAAAACAATTCGAGGTAGCGACCCTGATGCGGCGCTTTACTGGTTGGCCCGAATGTTGGAAGGCGGCGAAGACCCGCTGTTTGTGGCTCGGCGGCTGGTGCGCGCCGCCAGCGAAGATATTGGCATGGCCGACCCGCAGGCGCTGGTAGTCGCAATGGCGGCCCAACAAGCCGTTCACTTTATCGGAATGCCCGAAGGGGCGCTGGCGCTGGCTCAGTGCGCCGTCTATCTGGCTACCGCGCCCAAGAGCAACCGACTCTATATCGGCTACAAAGCTGTTCGCGACGCTGTAATGGCGACCCGCAATGACCCCGTGCCGCTCCATCTACGCAATGCTCCCACCAACTTGATGAAGCAACTCGATTACGGCAAGGACTACAAATACGCTCACGATTACGAAAGTGGCTACGTTTATCAGCAAAATTTGCCCGATGCGCTGGAAGGCAAGCATTATTATGAACCGACTGACCGAGGCTATGAAAAAGAGCTCGGCGCTCGGCTGACCGAATGGCGCGCTCAAGCCGAAGCCGAACGAAAGCAACCGCACAAAGAATGAACCTATCATAAGTAAAATTAGGTCGGCCCAGTTCTAGCCTTAGAATCCTCTGTAACCTATACTTCAGGAATGATTTATGCCAATCTTGAATTAATTCAGCAAATTAAACTTCGGCCCGTAGGGTTGCCCTGTGGGTGAACTTTGAACTTTGAACTCGGCCCGTAGGGTTGCCCTGTGGGTTGAATTACTTAAGAGGGATTTAGCAAACGTGATAAAAGGAATTCAATGCAAAAGCAGGACGCGGGTTTTTCATGATATTGACGATTTGGATGCAATCAGCGAGCTGCTACAGGATAAAGACAATGTAATCTGGCTCGACCTTACCGACCCTTCCGAACAAGAGTTGCAGCATGTAGCCGCCGAGTTTAATTTTCATCCTCTAGCAGTTGAAGATGCCAGCCATTCGCACCAGCGCCCCAAGGTGGATACCTACGACCATTTTTTCTTTGTCATTTTCTATAGCGTTTTGCTGGATGAAAAAGCCTACAATCTGATAATTCACGAACTAAAAATATTTGTGGGGGAAAATTATCTGGTGACAGTACACCGCCATTCGATTAAGGCACTCGAAGAAGCCGAGCAGCGCTGGCGGCGCAATCAGGAACACCTAGATCAGGGCGTTGGTATCCTGCTCTATTCGCTGTTGGATTCGATTGTAGATAATTATTTCCCGGTGGTGGATGCCCTGGTAGACCAGGCCGAAGAGATGGAAGACCGCATTTTTGAAGGTCATAACCGCAGTACCACTTTTACCGCCGAGTTGCTGGAATTAAAGAAGCGTTTCCTGCAACTGCGCCGCATCGCTGGCCCCGAACGCGATGTTTTAAATGTATTGACCAACCGCGACAGCCCGGTCTTTAACGAGAAAAATATTGTCTACTTCCGTGATGTTTTTGACCATATAATCCGGGTAGCCGATACGATTGACCTCTATCGTGACCAACTCAGTAGTACAATGGACGCAAACCTGACCGTTGCGTCCAACGAATTAAACAGAGTAATGCGTACCCTGACCACCGCTTCGATTGTTCTGATGAGCGATGCCTTGATTGCCAGTATCTACGGCATGAATTTTGAAAACATGCCGGAACTAAAGTTGCCCTACGGTTATTTTGGCGCTTTAGCCCTTATGCTTTTTATCAGTACCGCCTTGCTCTTGTTCTTCAAACGGCGGCACTGGCTTTAGAATTACTGGGCTTCTGCGTTACCAATTAAAAATCTATCCCAGTAAGGGGTTTAATGAACCTCTACTGAGATAGGCTCTAAGTAGGCTATGCTTTGCTGGTTGATTGGAAGCAGAAGCGTCCAATCAGCTTATTTATAAACCAAAGTACATTCTACGCGATTACCCCATTCTTAAATACTATACCAGAACCAGCCGTAGTAAAGATTTGTAGCCCCCGAATAAAGGTGTTGCCATTTAACTGAAGAGCGTTGGCAAAAGTGGCATTGATTTTCACTTTGTTAGTACACCCGCCATCTATCGCTACATTGGCGGTGACTATTAATGGCTCCACCAGCGTAATCGGGAGGTTATTTCCCAGCGCCGGGTCGAAAGTGATAACCGTGCCATTCGCTTGACCTACCGCATTACTCAGCGCTCGGCGCAATGTAATCGGTGGGGCGGGTGGATTGGCGCTATCATTCAGGATTACTGGTTGCGCCCGCCCCGGTTTCGCCAGACGCGATTGGGCCAGCGATGTTAGCCCATCTACCAATGCTGTTGCCAGTAATATTGAGGGAAATAGTACAGCTTTTCTGAGGTGCTAAATAGATTCCACTAGCTTTAATCTGGTTACTTGTAGTAGCAAAAGTGAAGCCTCCACAATCAGTTGTGTCTCCTATAACAGGTGCTACCTGATGTTGAACAGGCAAATTATCTGTAAAGCCAAAAGTTTTTTGGGGCAATAGTATTCAAATTCGCGCCGCGCTTGGGCTATATTAGTGACCCCTTGCCCGACTAATAGACCAATCACGGTGTTGTTGAGTACCGCGTTTACTTCCGCCACTTTTCCCATTTATAACGGTCAAAGGTTTTTTCGGCTACTTCCTCCAACCCCTTGAACTCAACTCCTGACTTTGCAATAGCCTTAATAGACAAGGCAAATGTGGATTGCCGGTGGAAAAACTGTGCTATAATGTGTATAGCACTCAGTCCGAAACGGTTATTTGGGCGGGTAAGCGAAAAAGAACGGTTAAATAAAACTATAGCCTGCCAACGGAGGCGGGAAGATTTAGGAGGATGCCTACGACTACTCCCAACAAGAAGGATTTTAATAATTTGTCGGCTACTGATTTTGAGCCTGCTATCAATGATAATGCTACTATAAACGAAAATGGTAATCAGCCCCTCGACCCAAACCCGCTTCAAGATGGCCTTCTAGCTTTTGAGCAAGACGAAGCTCCCGAACCAAAAATAAAACACCCTCGCCCTTCGGCCCATGCTACCGTCGCACCGCGTGAACGCGCCTTGCTGGTCGGAATTGGGCGCTACGGCGATTTGTTCGAGGTAGAAGATTCGCTGAACGAGCTAGAGCAACTTTGTGATACGGCTGGTATGGCGGTGGTCGGACGTACTTTTCAGAATATAGATAAGCCGCACTCGGCGCACCTTATAGGCAAGGGTAAGCTGGCTGAACTGAAAATTATGCAGCGCGACCTCGAAGCCGATACAGTGGTTTTTGATGTGGAGCTTTCGCCGACCCATTTGCGCGAACTGGAAGCGGCTTTTGAAATAAAGATTATTGACCGCACCAGCTTGATTCTCGATATTTTTGCCACACGCGCCCGCACTCACGAAGGTCGCTTACAGGTCGAACTGGCTCAACTGGAATATCGCTTGCCGCGCCTGACCCGCCTGTGGACGCACCTTTCGCGTCAGACGATGGGCGGAGTAGGCTTGCGTGGCCCTGGTGAAACTCAGTTGGAAATTGACCGTCGCAGCAGCCGCGAACGGGTCAGCCATCTCAAGCGCGAATTAAAACAGGTGCATCAGCAGCGCGAACATTACCGCCGACGGCGCAAGGCTGACGGTATTCCGATTATTTCGTTGGTCGGCTATACCAACGCGGGCAAATCTACCCTGCTCAACAAGCTCTCGAATGCGGGCGTGTTAGCCGAGGATAAGCTTTTTGCGACCCTCGACCCGATTACTCGCCGTATCAAGCTCCCGAACGGGCGCGAGGTTTTGTTGACCGACACGGTAGGTTTTATTCAGCGTCTGCCAACCGGGTTGGTTGAGGCTTTCCGCTCGACTTTGGAAGAGGTAAACGAGGCCGATTTACTGATTCACGTTCTCGATTTTACCCATCCGAACGCCCAGGAGCAGAGCGAGACGGTTGAGAAAGTGTTGAAGGAACTTGGCGCAGATGAAAAGCCGCGTCTGGTGGCCCTCAACAAAATTGACCTGATTGTCGAGAAAGAGAAAGTCGAAGGTGAAGAAGCGGGTTCGGAGCAAGTACCGAGCAGCGAAGAACTGGCGGCTCAATTCGATATGCCAGACAACTACGTCCCGATTTCGGCCCAAAGCGGTCTTGGCCTCGATTTATTGCTCAAACGCATTGAGCAAGCTCTCGATAATGGAATGGTTGCGCTCAACCTGACGATACCTTACGCCCACAATGAATTGGTCGCCCTCTTCCACAAAAAAGGCCAGGTTGACCACGAAGAACACGGCGAACATGGCACTTCGATTCA
>JBBQXW010000136.1:0-17130 GCA_038209275.1 Chloroflexia bacterium
CCAAAGCCCTTTTCTACCATTTTGTCGAGGACACTGCGGCGCACCCCGATTTCATTCAGCATTAACACGTTATTTCTGGGAACTTCGGTTTGAATTACCGCTTCCCAGGCTCCGTAAGTATCTCCATCAATTGCCTGATTGGTAGACCAGACAACTCCCAAAATCACCGCACAGGCTAGTGCAATCAGGGCTATTGGAACAAAACCAATCGCCAATCTTTTCAGGCGCTTGCCCACGCGGGTCAGCTTTTTTTCGGTTTCGGCCTGAACGCTGGCTAGTTCGGTAACACGCTGCTGGCTCTCAGCCAGTTCTTTATCGGTGGCGGCGCGGGCTTGAGCCTGGGCGTAACGCGAACTCCAATCGAGGATAGCCGAGGCCAGCACATCGTGAAAAATTTCGTAGCGGACAGCATCGGGTCGGTTTAGCGGTGGCGCGATAGGATGCAGAATACGCATACCTGACCCGCTCAGTTTTTCGAGGACGGGCGCAACCTGAGCGGCGGGCAACCCGGTGTATGCCGCGAGGTCAGAAACACTGTAGGCGATTTTAGTACCGGATGGAGTAACCAGGTAGCGAAAAAGGCGGGCGGCAATTTCCTGCTCGGCGGGCGGCAGGGCGCTCACAACGGCATCGAGATGAGTGCGGATAATCTGGTCGGCTCCACCCAATCGGTTCAGCGTTTCGAGGCGCAAGGTGCTTGAGCGAGCGCGTTGCTCTTCGTCCCATAGCCGCGACATTACTATTTGCAGATAAGGCGTTTCAATCTGTGCTTCGCTTTGGGCATTGGTAGCGACCTGACCCAGGCCAGTCTCGCCCAAAACCACCTGCCCGGTTTTGACCTGCTCCAAAACGGCGTTTACCAGTGGCGGCTCGATAGTGATAGGCGCTTTGCCGGAAGGCTGGCGGCGGTTGTATTCGGCCAGCGGCTTTTCGATGGCTTCGCGGGCGGCGGCGATGTTCAGGTGTTCGATACGTAGATAATTGTCGAAAAGTTCGGGGATACGGCCCTTGAAACAATCAAGCTTTGCCAGGGCATCCTCCCGAATCGAAACCAGAAAACTGACGCGCAAATCGGGGCGATTGACCGCACGCGGAAATTCGTAGGCGAACGTGCCTTCGCCTTCTTCCTGCGGATGGTACAAAAAATATTCTTCAAACTGGTCTAATATTATATAAAGTTCACCTTCCAGCCGTTCCGTCCAGGCTTGTAATATTTGGCCCAATAAACGCGAAGGCGGCAATGGCGCAAATTGCTTGCCGTTCCAGGCAGCACTGACGCTTTCTTCAACCTGTTTACTTAATCCGGCGATAGGGTCGTCGCGCCAGGAATTAAAAACTACGACGGCATGACCGGGTCTGCCGCGTTCGGTCAGGTTGTCCTCCGACATGCGGCGAAGCTGATGGGTTACTTCGGCTTGCAGGAGCGAACTTTTGCCCACGCCGCTTGCGCCATAAAGCAAAGTCAGTCGCCACGACATCAGGTTGGAAATAATTATCTCACGCTCGGCTTCGCGCCCAAAGAAAAAGGCGGCATCAGCTTCAGTGTATGGGATAAGTCCCTTGTAGGGGCTGGAGGGCAGCAATTTTTCGCTCTGGGTGGTCGAAAGTAGTGCTTCGCTCATCGTCTGCTCCTGCTTGACGCGAAATTTTGCAGTTGCTCGCTCAAGCCATTAATATAATCTGCCAGTCCGATTGGGACGACTTCCACATCCCATTTTTTCCAGAATTTGCGCTCTAGTTCCTGCGGCGCGGGCTGCACCGTCCAGGATTCATAGTCGTTGAGGCGATGTTCGCGTTCGCCCCAGATGCGGTGCAAAATCACCCGCACACTCCAATCGTTCAGGCTGTAGCCCATAAAGAGCAAGCTGCTGTTGCGGAGTTCGCGCATAATGCTGGCGGGAATCAGCTTCGAGATTTCGGTACGAGCCATATAGTTGATAAAATGGTCTTCGGTGATAACCAGCCCATCCTGCCGCGAATTAAAACGATTGAGCGCGCCGTGCATTTTGATAATAACCGGGCGCTGTTCCAGTTTCAGACCCAAATATTTGTTGGGGTCGTCAATCGGAATCCAATCGCTTTCGCCGGGCGGCAAATGCAAAAATTTGTTGCGTTGTTCGCCCTCTGCCACATACGAAAGCAAATCGAACGGTTCGTCCACTTCTTCAAAAGCCCGTTCCAGCAAATCGTCGTAATTGGTCGTAACGATGATGGGGAAGCGCGGATTGGCGACCTTTTTGCGGAGCAAAAGCGGCAGACTGGCGAAAAAGTGGTGCAAATCGTTGGGCGGATAATTCACTTCGTAAAGCTGGCGCAAACGGTCATAGAGCGGGCCGGGCCGGTGCAGGACGCTGGCATATTGGGTGACGCGGGCCAGGTCGGGCGTGCTACCGGGCGGGTAATCAAAATTCTCGGCTAAATGTTCGGCTAATTCTTCTACCGTGGGTGGGTAGCGATTCAAATCCCAGGCCGCTCCTGCCGGACGACCCAGTAAATTAATCCCGTCGCCTAGCACCGAAATAACCCGGCCTTGCTTGAATAACGAAACCAGATTGGCAAAATGGGCTTCGAGTGGGTCGGCGGGCGGCGCATTAAAACTGACCAAAGCACTGGCAACCAGCGACGCTTCGGCGGCGGGTTTTTTCAAATTTTCGAGTTGCTGTTCGAGTTCGGCGTTGCGCTGGTGAACCCAGTTCAAATTCTCGCGGATTTTTAGCTGGGCGCGTGGGTCGGACTCAAGATTAAGCTGGCGCTCGTATTGTTCGAGCAAATCGTAATTTTCAGCCAGCAGTTTTAGCAGCAATTTTTCTCTACGCTCGTTCACTACCATAGAAACGACCCCCAAAGGCCAATCAAATTTTACTTGCTTGTTTCTTGATGTTGCTGCCCCGGAGTGTCCCAATAAAAAAGCTTACTCAGGAAATTTCGCCAGCCACTTTTTCAAGCTGGTGACGGCGAAAAGCGCATCCGACAAACTGGTTAGCTGCTCGGTGTTATAGCGATTCAGGCGTTCTTCAAAATCTGGCGGGAGCTTTTCAGCCCCAAAGCGAAGGCGGGCGTTCCTCAATAGCATCTGCTTCAACGTCATAAGCTCTCCTTCGGCCCGACCTTCTGCTAACCCTTCGGCCCGGCTTTCGGCCCGCCATTCAACGGCGGGCTGACCGACCATCTGCTCGGTAGTTAATTCCTCGCCAAAGAAATCGGCGACAGGGCGCTGCCAGCCGGGGAATAATACTTCGCAGCTTATCACATCACCTTCTCCATATTCCAAACCTTGAGATGGATTTTCGGCTTCATAAACCCAGATTTTGCGTTTCTTGGGGTCTACATCCCAGATGACCAGTGTGCCGCTATCAAAATAAGCTTTACGTTTTTTGCGCTCCTGAGTACGCCGATTGGAAGGGGAACGATTTTCTATCACAAGTTTCGGCCCGCCTTTTAAGGTCAAATGTTCACTCGTAGGCAAAATCTGGATTACATCAGTCTTATATTTTTGTTTTGAAACCACACACAGGTCTGGTTTGTGGACATCCCCATTAGTCATCAGACATTCAAATTGGTCTGGATAAGCCTGTCCAAATTTATAGCTGCGGGCAGTCGCGTCTAAAATAAATTGAAGGTTACTGGCAATCCGTCGTTCTTCTATATCGGTCATTTCTTGCCAGACCAGCCAGCCATTATAGAGTTCAAGCGGCTCCTCCTCAATCAAAGTAAGCGCATTTTGAGGCGTGTACGGGCCTCGGTCACGCCGATAGGCTTCCAAAATATCTTCGGGCCAATCGCCTTTACTTCGGCGTGAGCCGTTGTGGGGCTTTTGTTGCCCGTTTTCGGCTTGCGCTTGCTCTTGTTTTACTCTCGCAGTCGTTACCATAATTTACCGTTTTGACCTAAAACCTTATATCTTGAAACTCTTGTTTGTGTTAATGATTATAGCATAGTCAAGTCACAAATCGAACCTGCAACGTACTCATTAGAGCAAGGCAAAGTAATCACCGCACTTGTCTAATTTAGGCTAGACGGAGCCTAATCAAGCTGCTATACTTCAAGTATATTGAACAAGTTTTCTGATTTTGCTGCACTGGATAGTTAAACATAAGAGAAAAGAGAAAATTATTGTGGATGAACCGAAGGCAAAGGTTACACAGTCAGGTCAACCATCTGACAACCAAAATGAGATAGCCAGTCAGCAATCAAAACCTTTACTCAGAAAAGGTAATCTAGCACCCAAAGACCCTTTATTCAAAGAGGTGATTAATTTATATTTTACCGAGGAATCGCTGAACGAGTTTTCAGTCAATCCTGGTTTACAAGTTGGTCAGACCCAACTAGAAATAGATGTAGCGATTCGAGCCAGTGAAGAATTGAGCCTGGAAGAAATACGCTATCGGTTTAAAGATACGCTCTTATGGTTTATGAGTTATCTTAATTTGATTGAATTTAAATCTATCAACGACAAACTAGATTTACCCGATTTCTACCGAACGACTGCCAGAGCCTTGTTAGCCGCCGCCAGCTACTACGAGAATTACACTACCAAACAAGGTAAAGGTCGCGGTTCGGGCCGACCTAAAAAGAAACGCCCTTTTCCACTTAGAGTAATAAGTTGTCTAATTTGTGCCAGTTATCCCCAATCGGTGCAAGACCAGTTGCCTTCACCTTTTGAGCCGATAGTAGGTCAGGCAGAAGGTTTTTATTTTCACCCTCTAGCCGCCGAGGTAATTGTGCCAATTTATCTAATCGTATGCAATAATCTTCCTCTGGAAGAAAAATATTACCCGTTATTGGTTTTTGCCAGTGGTGAAAAACTTAAAGCTTTCATCGAACTGATAGTTGACGAGGAGCTAGTAGTTTATATAAAATACGTAGCAAAGCTACATTCCAGTGATGTAGCTGACGCTTTAGTAAACAGAAAGCGAGGTGACAAAGTGACCAAGGCAGAAAAAGACAAGAGGCGTTTAGCCAAAGCATTTTATGAGATGGCTGGGCCAGAACTTGTCGCTGATATTGGTGGTTCTGAATTGCAGGCTGAAATTATGGGGCGAAATAAGGGGCAAAAACAGCTAAACAAAACCATTAATACAGAGGAACTCGCTCAAGAATTGGGGCTGGAACAAGTAATTAAGCTATTACGCCATTTTAGGTCAGACCTGAGTGAAGAAGAACTCAAACAATTAGTGCTTGAAACCAGTCGGCCAGACAAAATTGAACCCTCTAACCCGGCATAACAAGAATAGCCTATTGCAGGAGTTTGATATATCAAACTCCTGCAATAGGCTATTCCTGGAAATAATTAGCTAATCACCCGCTTGGTGTTGCTGCGACCATCGAAGGAGAGCAAAATTTTCTTATTCTCGTTCTGAGTTTCGATGTGGACGGTGCGCCCCCAAAGTTGGTGGATGTACTGCAAGGTTTTTTCGGCGTAACCAACATCGAGTGGCGTTCCCTCGAAAATGTGCTTGAGGTAAAGTTCGCGGTTCTGCTTGTAGTCGGCATCCTCGACCACGATATAGGGGTCGCCGAAGTTGGTCATGCTGTGGACAAGACCGTCGCGCACTTTCTCCCAATCTTTCTCGACGATAACCCACTGCCCGTCGCGCTTTTCGTATAGATACAGGTCGAGTTCTTCGACCAGTTCTTTGGTCAGGTAGTTACGCAAGAAAGAGACATCGTTATCGAGTTCGCGCACTTCCAAAATTTTCTTCTGGCCTTCGCCGCCGGGTCGCTTGAGAACTTCGCGCTCGTATTCGTTCGGCTCGTTCCAGCGCCGCTCAATGTCCTGCCACATTTTCAGACCGATGTAGTAGGGGTTGATGTTGCGGCGACTGGGCGAAAGCACGCCCGCGTTAAGTTGAGCGTATTCGGTGTAGTCGCCATCGCTCAAATCGAGTTCGCGGGTGATGCGCTGATGCCAGAGCGAAGCCCAGCCTTCGTTCATTATCTTGGTCTGCTTTTGGGGCAAGAAATAAATTGCCTCGTTGTGAACCATCTCGATAATATCACGCTGCCAGTCTTCTAGTTCGCGGCTATACAGCATGACAAAACGCAAAATATCTTTATCAGGGCTAGGCGGAAACTTGCGCCGTTTCTCGCGTTCGCGTTCCTTGTCTTTTTCTTTTTCCTCCTCGGCTTTGCGTTCGCCTATGCTCCACAAATCTTCGTAAGGGGAATCAATTACCCGCTTTTTCTCGGTTTCTTTCTCTTTATCGGCGGAGGTATAGAGACTGGGCGCACCTTTGACCCGGATGTTCGGGTCTATATGCTCTTCGATGGAGAGAACCGCATCGAGAAATTTTTCGACCTCATGCGTACCGTGTTCATATTCATATTTGCGGATGCGGTCAGCGTGCAGCCCGGCGCTTTCGACCATCTGGCGGTTGGTGTGGCTAAAGTAGGCATTATTCTTAAAGAAATCGGTATGGCCCAGCACATGGGCAATGACCATTTTGTTTTGCCATAGGCTATTGGCTTCCATCAGGAAGGCGTAGGATGGGTTGCTGTTGATAACTAGTTCATAAATTTTGCTCAACCCGTAGTCGTAGCTAGTCTTCATGCGATAATAGGCTTTGCCGTGCGTCCAGTGCGAAAAGCGGCCCGGAATACCGTAAGCGCCAAACTCGTACATAATGCTGGCAGGCACAATCTCGAAGTGGGTCGGGTAGGGGTCGAGGCCAAAATTATGGGCCAAATCCCAGCACTGTTCAACCGCTTTTCCCAGTTCGGCTACTTCTTTATCGTCGGGATTGAGGCTTTCTTCGCCGGTTGGATTAAAAATAGTTATATCATCGGACATAAGGTGTGCTACCTTTTCTCTTTTTTAGAACTTTCGCCTATACCCAGGCTAAAACCTGGAAAGTCGTTAGTTTTGAAATTTTTTGTAAAATTTTCAAACGTTAAGGAAAAAGCAAAAATTCTGTTTATATTACTTACTACCAACTTTCTCACCCTCTTTTTGGGAGAAGAATTTGCGAAGGGCGGGATAGACCTCGCTTTTGTCGGAAATGGTCACGCCCACGAACTTTTTGTTGTCAACCCGGCTGTAGGCGCTCATTAAAGTACTCATCAAACTGTAGTGACTTTCGCGAATTTCGCCGTAGCCAAAAATATTGCAAACATCAATGAATTTGTAGACCAGTTCGACGCAGCGGTCATTGTCCCAGGGCAGGTTGCCGCCATCGGAGAAATGGAAGGGATAGATATTCCAATCCTGGGGCGGGTAGCGTTCGGCAATGATTTGCAAGGCCAGTTCGTAGGCGCTGGAAACTTGCGTACCACCGCTTTCACCTTTGTGAAAAAACTCTTCTTCGGTTACTTCTTTGGCTTCGGTATGGTGCGAAATGAAGACGATACGGACTTTTTCGTATTTGGTGCGAAGGAAACGCACCATCCAGAAATAGAACGAGCGGGCAATGTATTTCTCGAAGTCGCCCATCGAGCCGGATACGTCCATCATGGCGAAAACCACCGCGTTGGACTGAAATTTGATTTCTGGCTCCCAGGTTTTGAAGCGCAAATCGTCGCTTTTGATGTCGCCAAAATGGGCATGGCCTTTGGCGGCGTTGCGCTTGAGGTTTTCCATAATGGTGCGCTTTTTATCGAGATTCGACATAATGCCTTTTTTGCGAATGTCGGTAAAGCGGACGGCTTCGCTTTCGAGTTCCTGCTGCTTTTTCTCTTCCAAATTGGGCAAACCGAGGTCTTCAAAGATAAGCGAGGCCAGTTCGTCCATTGTTACTTCGGCTTCGTAATAATCTACGCCTGGTTGGTCGCCTGCTTCTTTGCCCTGGCCCGGCCCTGGTTGGCCCTGCCCAACTACGTCACCAACTTTAGAATTACCATCACCCTGCCCAACGCCCTGGCGCTGGCCCGAATCGTAACGGAAGCGATATTCGTCCAGCGAACGAATCGGTACTTTAATAGTTTTTTTGCCATCGGACAGAATAATATTTTCCTCGCTCACAATATCGGAGAGGTTTTTCTTGATGGCTTCCTTAATTTTTTCTTTGTGGCGTTGCTGGTCAATCGGCCCTTTGCGATGCAACGACCAATCCTGCCGGTTCACCGAGTAAAGGCCATATTTCGATACATCAGACATAGTAGCCTCCGGGGAGGAATTTTGAATTTTGAGTTTTGAATTTTGAGTTAAAGTCTCAAAACTCAAAAACTCAGATACGTTTCTTCAATTTAGTCCTACAGACTCGAAGCAAGTTAGTTTCAAATTGCAACCAAGCTTTAATTCAAAATTCAAAATTCAAAATTCAAAATTTTCTTCTTAGCGGTTGAGCAATTGCCCAACATAGTTGACCAATGCGTTAGCGCTCTCGACGGTATAACCCTGTTGCTCGACCAGACGGTTGATTACGTCGTTCATCTTGCGGAGTTGGTCCTGGTCGGGCGTTTTGGTGTTGGTCGTAATTTTGACGATGTCTTTGAGGTCGGCAAAAAGCTTCTTCTCGATAGCTTCCTTGAGCCGCTCGTGGCTGGTATACTCGAACGCCTGACCACGCCGCGCCAATGAAGAAATCCGAATCAGGATTTCCTCGCGGAAAGCTTTCTTGGCGTTTTCGGTAATACCGATTTGCTCCTCGATGGAGCGCATCAATTGCTCGTCCGGCTCAAGTTCTTCCTCGGTCAACGGGTCGCGCAGCTTGATTTTGTTGCAATACGCTTCGACGTTATCGAGGTAGTTGTTCAAAAGGGTCTTGGCCGATTCTTCAAAGCTATAGACGAACGCCTTTTGCACTTCCTTCTTGGCAATTTCGTCGTATTCTTTGCGGACTTCGCTGATAAAGTTCATATAGCGTTCGCGCTCTTCGCGGGTGATAGAGGTGTGCTGCTCGAAACCATCGCGCATGGCCCGTAGCGCGTCAATTGGCGTGATAAAAGTCGCGCCTTCTTTGGCAAGCACGTTGGAAAGCTGGTTGATAACATAGCGCGGCGAAATACCGTCCATGCCTTCGCGTTGAGCGTCTTCCTGAAGTTCTTTCAGGTCTTTTTGCTTCAGTTCTTCGACTTCTTCGCCATCGTAAAGCTTGAGCTTCTTCATCAGGCTGATACCAGCCTTTTTGGGCGGCTCAAGCCGGGTCAGAATGGCAAACATACTGGCGACGCGCAAGGTGTGCGGAGCGATGTGAATAGTTTTCAAGGCGCTGTTGCCAATCAACTTCTCGTAAATCTTCACTTCTTCGCTGACGCGCAAGTTGTAGGGAACGCGGATGAGAATAATACGGTCTTGCAGCGCTTCGCTCTTTCGGTTGCCGGTAAAGCTGGCATACTCACTTTCGTTGGTGTGCGAAATAACCACTTCGTCGGCGTAAATCATGCTGAAACGCCCGGTCTTGATATTCTGCTCCTGCGAGAGAGTCAGTAGCACGTAGAGGAATTTCTCGTCGCTTTTGAGCATTTCGATAAATTCCATCACGCCGCGATTGGCAATATTGAGTTCGCCATCGAAACGATAGGCGCGGGGGTCACTCTCGCTACCGACCTCGCCGATAGTCGAAAGGTCAATGCCGCCGACCAGTTCGGCAATATCCTGGCTCTTGGGGTCGCTGGGGGTAAAAGTACCAACCCCGATGCGGTGCTTTTCACTGAGCATAATCCGCCGAACCGGGACTTTTTCGATTTTGCCATCATAAGAATTGGTAAGATTCCAGCGACAGCGGGGGCAGAGGTCGCCCTCGATGTATACCCCATAATCGCGCTCGATGTCGGCCCGCAAATCTTCAGGAATAAGGTGGAGCGGGTCTTCGTGCATGGGACAATCTCTAATTGCGTAGACCGCGCCATTGGCAGTGCGGCTGTAATATTCAAGCCCGCGTTTAAGCAGGGCAACAATGGTACTTTTACCGCCACCGACAGGGCCCATCAGCAACAGAATACGTTTGCGAACTTCGAGACGTTGGGCTGCCGAATTAAAATATTGGACAATTTGCTGGAGCGGTTTCTCCAGACCAAAAATTTCATCATTAAAGAAGCGGTAGCGCGGTTCGCCATTTTTCCCGACCTCTACCCCTGCCGACATCATCATATCGTAGATGCGACCATGCGAAAGGCGGGCTACTTTGGGATTTTTGGTAACAATCTCGAAATAATCGGCGAAAGTACCTTCCCAATTTAGTTCCCGTTCCTGGTTACGATAATCCTCCAGACGCTTGAGCAAATCCATAGGTTAAAACTCCCCTTTCAAGTGCGTCCACCATGCCTTTTAAATAGACTACTTTTGGATTGTGGCACGCTTTCTATTGGCTTGCAAATTGCTCCCGGTAATAAATCTATTTTAGATTATGAAATATCTTTAACAAATGCGGTTCGGTTTGATTTTGAGTAATCAACCCCCGGCTATGCTGATGTACAGTTAAGTTTAAGTGGGTCTCAATTAACGAGGTTGAGAACTTCAGACTAAAAATTCTTTTCCCCAACAAGCAAGCTTGTTATCAGGTTATAACTAACGGTGGGTTTTTAAGTTTTAGTAGTTCCGGCAATACTCCGTTGATAACCGAGTTTGTACTAACACTATCTAGTTCATCTTACACGAAACGGATTCAAATAGCAAGATAATTCGCGCTGTTGAAGTGGCTCAACCAGTTTGTTTACCCTAAAAGGCAGGGCAACAAGGACAAATTTTAGGATTAGCCAAACCCTTAAAACTTATTAGTATCAGACCAGCGTGCCTAGCGAACTCAGCACTATTCTATTATTATAGCAAAACGTATGCCTAAAAACATTAAAAATGTGTTAGCACGTTTGTTCAAAATTGTAATAATACCATTTAACGTATTTCGGATAAGTTACCTTCCTGATTGCAAAGCTATGCTATGATGAGCCAAAATTTAAGTTTGGTCAGTAATTTTGGAGAGATAGAAAATGTACAACGGCCTCGCACTTCCAATGCTCGAAACAAGGGCTTTAGAAGAATTAGAAAAATTACTTCAAGCGAAAGGTTATATAAATGAAGGAGAGCCTATTCCATTTGTGCCGAAAGAGGCAATTGATAGCAAGGAGAGCAGAATAGCCTTTTATCCTGAGAATAATTCGGTGGTAGCTTTATCACTCCGACATTGTGAATTAGCTGAACTTCCTGCTCCACTAGATAAATTAACCAATCTGCAACAACTAGATTTAACTGGTAATAATTTGACGGCACTACCCGAATGGTTCGGAAACCTGATTAAAGTCAAAAGACTATACCTGGACGATAATCAGCTTGCAGTGCTGCCCGACGCGGTTGAAAATCTGGGTAGCCTTGAAGAAATTCATCTCGATGGAAACCAACTGACGGCACTTCCTGAGAATATAGGCCAGCTCAGAAGGCTCAAAAAGCTGAGTGCATCCGGTAACAAATTAGTTTCGCTCCCGGCCAGTTTCAGCCAGTTAACCAGCCTCGAAGAATTAAGGCTACACAGCAATCGGTTGACGGTGCTGCCCGCTTCATTCTGGCAACTAACCAAACTGCAAAAATTATTTTTAGGAGATAATCCGCTTTTTTCTTTGCCGGAAGCGCTCGGCGAGTTGGAAAACCTGACCGAACTGTACATCCACAGTAACAATTTAACCTCGTTACCAGAAAATATTGGAAAGCTGGCAAAACTGCATACGCTGGATTTGGGCCATAACGCCTTGCTTTTGCTGCCTGAGTCGCTAGGCAACCTGAAAAATTTGACCTTTTTTCTTTACATCAGCAATAATCAATTGAGTTCGCTTCCTGCTTCGCTTTTTGAGCATCTGGAAAATTTGCGTTATCTAAATATCACCGATAATCAGCTATCCGCACTCCCCGAAACTATTGGAAACCTGACGGAATTGATAGAACTCAGGCTATATAACAATCAACTGACCTCGCTTCCTGAAACGTTGGGCCATCTGGCAAAGCTCAAGGAATTGCACTTGATGCACAACAAATTGGCGGCACTTCCCGCGTCATTGGGCAAGCTGACAGACCTGCGAGAGTTAAATTTGCAGGGTAACAGGTTGGTTTCTCTGCCCGAAGCGCTCGGCAAGCTGACAAATCTGGTCAGGCTGGATTTGCGAAATAATAAGCTCAATTCTCTACCCACAGCACTTGGCAATTTGACTAATCTTACTCATCTGGACTTACGAGGCAACAAATTGGTTTCCCTGCCGGAAAGTATCGGGAATTTAGCTAATCTCGAAAAATTAGATTTGCGCTGGAACAAGTTAGCGGCGCTGCCTGCGTGGGTGCAACGGCTTAAAGAGCGCGGATGTGTTGTTTTCAGATAATATTTCCTTACAACGTTGCAAAGCTATGTTATAATGATAAATAGGCAAAAAGATTGGGGATATACATTTAATATTAATTTTTATAATAAGTGTGTTAAATTTCACATAACATATTTATTAATTGTTTTTTACATTTATTAGCACATTATTAAGAGGTTAATTTTGCGTTACCACTCTAATACACTAACAGCACGAGAACTTGAAGTTATAGAATTACTGTCTAAGGGATATGCAAATAAGGAAATTGCTCACTTTTTAGGTATTGCCTTGCGAACTGTGGAGGTACATTTGTCAGTTTCTTATCAAAAACTTGGAGCTAATGGACGTGCAGATGCAGTAACGAAAGCACTCAGAGCAGGTTGGATAAAGTTAAAATGAGCTATTAAAAGTTCAGTTACTTACTTTTGTAGTTTCGGTAATCCACCTAAAGATGCAATAAATCACCTACGTAAGACCAAAAAAGGTCAGAAGGTGAATGTTGTACTGGTTCGTAGCGGCCAAGAAGTTACTATACAAGTTTCTATGGAAGTGAGAGCTAGTCATTCTGGTCAACCAACTCCCACTCCTGTTATAAGCAAAAAGGGTCAATATTTCTTTTAGTTTGCTAAAAGCTTTTGTTAAAAAACCTGGTTTAATTACCAGGTTTTTTATTTGGCTTACACAATCTTGAAGAGGTGATTTCAAGCAGACGGCGCTTCAGACGATGAATCGGTATTATCAGGAGCAGCAGGTTTGTCTAATAGTTGGGATAGGTCGTAAAGTTCTTTGGCGCGTTCTTGAATCTGGATGAGCAGGTCGGGGCGCTGCCGCCGCTCGTATTCCGTTCGCATATCCAGCAACATCTGAGCGACACGCGCAATTCGTCGCACAATCTCCAACGGCTCGTTCGGCTTCACGGGTTCAGTAAATGGCATCCTTGTCTCCGAATTTTGAATTTTGGTCGAAGACCACCCCTTCGGGGCGAATTCTGAATTTTGAGTAGTTAAATTCAAAACTCAAAATTCAAAATTCAAAATTATCTTCTAGCTTTCTTCTATCAATGCTTTAAACTCGTCTTCGTTAAGTATTGTTATACCTAATTGTTGGGCTTTCGTCAACTTGCTACCTGCTTTATCACCAGCCACCAGAAAGTCAGTGTTTTTGGAGACGGAACTGCCGACGGTTGCGCCGCGTGCTTTGAGCATTTCTTCGGCGTGATTGCGGGTGTAGCTGACCATATTGCCCGTCAGGACGAAAGTTTTGCCAGCTAGAGTTTTGCGACCCGCCCGTTCCGGCTCGATAGTGTTGACTCCGGCAGCTTTGAGCTTTTCGATGACGGCGCGGTTGTTTTCGTTCTGGAAGAAACGGACGATAGCTTCGGCAGCGACTTTGCCGATGCCTTTAATCTCGTCAATCGTCTCAGCGTCGGTTGTCATCAAGGTATCGAGGCTACGGAAATGGGAAGCCAGCATTTCGGCGGATTTGATGCCGACCTGCGGGATGCCGAGGGCCATCAAAAGCTGGCGCAAAGGATTTTGCTTGCTGGCCTCAATTTGAGCCAGCAAATTATCCGCCATTCGATTGCCGACCCGCTCAAGTTTGGTCAGGCTTTCTTTGGTCAGGAAATAAAGGTCGGCGTAATCTTTGAGCAGACCCTCATCGTAGAAGCGGTGCGCGTTGCGTTCGCCTAGTCCTTCTACGCCCATCACGGCGGCAAAATAGGCAATCCAGTCTTTCATCTGACCGGGGCAAATGTAAGGAGAATTGGTGCAGTATAGTTTGCCGCCGCCGTCTTCTTTGCGGGTAGTTGGCGCGCCACAAGCGGCACAGTTTCGCGGATACTCGAAAGGTTTCTCCTGACCCGTCCGCCGCTCTTCCATCACCTTGACCACGTTTGGAATTACGTCGCCAGCCCGCTTGATTAGCACCGGGTCGCCGATTTTCAGGCCCATCTTTTCGATTAAATCGAGGTTGAACAGGGTAGCGGTTTTGATGGTGATGCCGCCAATATCTACCGGCTCTAACAAAGCCAATGGATTAATTGAGCCGGTACGCCGGATGCTGTGCCAGTCAATATCTTTCAGGATAGTGACGGCTTCGAGCGGCGGGAATTTGTAGGCGGTGGCCCAGCGCGGGTCACGACCCACATAGCCCAATCTTTCTTCGGTGGCGAAATCATTAATTTTAACGACTGCGCCATCAATTTCAAAATCGAGCGTGGGTCGTCGCGTTAGCCAGCTTTGGACTTTAGTCTCAACTTCTTCAAGCGAGTTGCAAACTTCAATATTGGGTGCAACTCGAAAGCCGAGCTTCTCGAAATATTTGAGCGCTTCCCACTGGGTTTTAATTTCCGGGCCGCCCTGCTTGCGCGCCAGGGTATAGATAAAAATATTGAGCGGGCGCTTTTGGGTAATCAAAGGGTCTTTCTGGCGCAAACTCCCGGCAGCAGAGTTGCGCGGATTGGCAAAAAGTTTTTCGCCTTTCTGAACAAGTTCCTGATTCAGCTTCTCAAAGGCGGAACGAGCCATATACACTTCGCCGCGTACTTCGAGCAAAGCGGGTACTTCTTCGCCTTCGACTTTGTGCAGACGCAAGGGAACAGTCTTGATAGTTTTGAGGTTGGCGGTAATATCGTCGCCCGCAATGCCATCACCACGAGTCGCGCCGCGCACCAGCAAGCCATTTTCGTAGAGCAGGGCCACCGAAAGGCCATCAATTTTTGGCTCGACAGTATAGTTCGCGGCAATCGGGCCACCCAAAAATTTCCCGGCACGATTGTTCCATTCCTCAAGTTCCTGCGGGCTGAAGACATTGCTGAGACTGAGCATCGGCACTTCGTGAAATACTTTGGCAAAATCGGTAACAACTCCCACGCCAACACGTTGGGTCGGCGATTCAGGCGTAATCAGTTCGGGATGCTCTTCTTCCAGCTTATGTAATTCATGGTATAGCTCGTCGTATTCGGCATCGGTGACTTGCGGGTCGTCCAGCACATAGTAGCGGTAATTGTGATACTCAATCTGGTGGCGCAATTCTTCAACGCGCTGCTGTACTTCAGTTCCAGTGGTCATGTGGCCCTTCCTTACAAAGCATTTCTTCAAAACATTTCTTCTTTTTCCGCTTACCTACCTCTGGTTGGTCTAGTTTTGAGTTTTTTTGCAAAAAAACTCAAAACTAGACCAACCAGAGAAATCTCTTGGCTTTGGAAAATTTTTTGCAAAAAATTTTCCAAAGTTAAAATTAAGGAAAGAGCGAAAATCTTGCTGCTAAAAATTTGGATAGGACGTTTGCTAATTTCATCTCAAAAGAACAAACTTAGAGCCAGCCCAAATAATATTTATTCGAGCTGGCTCTAAATTTCTATTTCTCGGCGCGAAACATTTTTCTAGCGGTTGGCGAGGTGCATCGGCATAATGACGTGAACGTAATCATCTTTGCCGACTGGCTTTATAACACCGGGGTTGGCCGGAGTTTGAAGCTCGATGGCAACCTGCCCGGTGGTTAGCACACTCAACACGTCGGCCATATATTTTGCATTAAAGGCAATCTGAGCCGCCGCACCGTCTACCGTTGCATCAATTTCGCTGCGGTTGTCGCCAACTTCGGCGGCGTTGGCACTGAGGGTCAGGCTGCCGGGAGTTAAATCTTCGCCGGGCGCAACACTGACGCGCACAATATTGCCGCCGCTATCTTTGGCAAAATAGCTGGCTTGCTTGACCGCCCGCGATAATTCCTGGGTGCTGATAACGGTGCGGGTGGTGTAGCTCTTGGGAATAATCTGCTGGTAGTTGGGGAAGTTGCCTTCAATCAGGCTGCTGGTAAAGTTGACCGTTTCGGTTTTGAACAGCGCCTGACTTTTGTTAGCCGTCACGCTAATTTCAACCCGCGATTCGTCGTCGGTCAGGATGCGGGCCAGTTCGGTCATAGCACGGGAAGGCAGCAAAATGCTGAAATTGTTGTCCACTGCTTCGGCGAGGGGCGAAGTACGTACCGCCAACCGGAAGCTATCCGCCGCCGCCATGGTCACTTTGTCGCCGCTAAAATTGGCAAAAATGCCAGTCAGCACCGGGCGGGTTTCGTCGTTGGAAGCGGCAAAACCGACCTGGGCGACAGTCTCTTTAAGCATCCCGGAGCTAATTCCGGCGAAATTGGCGGCGTTGGTGACGTTCGGCAGGGAAGGAAAATCTTCGGCGGAAATGCAGCGAATGTTGGCTTCGGAGCGTCCACTGCGTATATTCAAGGTCAGGGTCTGCTCATCCAGGCTCAACTGGACGCTATTTTCGCTACCCAGATTCGAGACAAAATCGGAAAGCAAGCGGGCGGGAATAGTAATTTCGCCTTCTTCGATTATCTGGGCTGGCACCCAAACGGTAATCGAGATTTCAAGGTTGGTCGCTGCCAGCTTGATTCGCCCACCCTCTTCTGAAGTGTCGGTAGCGATAAGAATATTATTAAGTACCGGCAACGTGGTTTTAGTTGAAACGGCTCGGCTCACAATAGAAAGCCCTTTGCCGAATTGTTCTTGCTGGCAACTAACCTTCATGATTAGTGTACTCCTTTTTCCATTTAGTAAGTTCGTTTTGGCCCTGATGAGCGTGGTAGACAATCAGTTACACCAAACTGCTATGGAGAAAAATTATAACACAAAGCCCTCAATAAAGTAATGTTATCCACAACTTTGTGGACGGGTCTGGAAAACTAGCAAATCTTTTCTAATCACCTGTTTAGTTTTTTTGGTTTTGAAAATTTTTGCAAAAATTTTCAAAACCAAAAAAACTAAACAGATGGTTGCAAAGCCGCCGGAGGCGTGCTATAATCGGCGTTGCTGAAGGGCGATTAGCTCAGTTGGTTAGAGCGCACGGTTCACATCCGTGAGGTCACTGGTTCGAGCCCAGTATCGCCCATTTTTTGACC
>JBBQXW010000137.1:0-17019 GCA_038209275.1 Chloroflexia bacterium
ACACCCGTTCCGGCAGCAACTAACACGCCTGTCCCAGCGGCCACTAACACCCCCGTTCCGGCGGCCACTAACACACCTGTGCCAGCCGCAACCAATACTCCAAAACCCGCCGCGACGAACACGCCCATCCCAGCCGCAACCACTGCGCCTGTTCCCGCTACCACTGTGCCAGTAGTTACTTCGCCCGGCACGGGTAGCTGTGCCACGCCAACCGTGACCGCTCCTCCCACCCCGACGGGTATAGTCGCTACGCCCACTCCAACTTTCACCGCGATACCAACCCCAACCGGCACGCGCCCAACCGCCCCGCCAACTAATACGCCGCTACCTGTTTGTACACCGGGAAGGTAATTTTGTCTCTATTTAGTAATAATCCTGATATGCTTGGCATATCAGGATTATTACTAAATTAGATAAGTGTCGCATCATTTCTATAACTGGGTTTTGACGATACCAATCCAACCGCTATATATTAAAGCGGTGTAAAACCGGGTTATTTGCTCAAACCCGGCCTGCTCTAAAAGCTCAAGGGTGCGGGCTTCGGAGATAGGATGAAAATCGGCGTGGGCTTTTTCAAGCTTTTGCATTTGCTCCAAAGGCACACCCATTTGATGACCATGGCGAATCCAGGATGGGCCAGACTCTTTCACAAACGCCGGCCCGCCGTAAATATCTACCAGTATTAGAGGCGCACCGGGCTTGAGCCGGGAGGCGATACTTGAGAGCAGGGCCAACTTTGCGCCGTTATCGGGTAAAAAGTGCATTACCAGAATACAGCTTGCCGCCTCAAAAACTTTTGTAGCGGTTAAATCCTCGACTAAACCCTGGTGGAGGGTTACTTGTGCGCTCAGATTATGCTGGGCTATTTTCTGGCGGGCTATCGTGAGCATGTGGGCTGATGGATCCACTCCAACTAATGACCACTCCGGGGCAGCCTGGGCAAAAGTAACAAGTTCCTTACCACTACCCGCTCCTACGACTAGCACTCGTGCGTTAGAAGGTAGTACCGTTTGTAAATAAGCGACACTCATTTGAAATATCGCCTCGTAACCTGGAACAAACTTATTGACCAAATTATCATATTGGACAACTTGCAAAGGCGGGGTAGTGTCGAAGTTAATCTGTTCATCTTTATCATTCATCCTTTTTTATCTGCTCCTCACCGTTCTAAACTTGATTTCGGTTGACTGCGCCGACAGTCGCATGGTACGGCTGCGAAGAGATTATAGCAGAGTGGCGTAAGCAAGCCTGATTAATCCGCTAAACGCTTCTAATCTATAAAAAATCTTGTTCCCATCGGTGTTCATCGGTGGTTAAATCCTCCGAAATTTACTGATGCGCTCGGCCTCAGTTCATGGTAAAATATACAATGGTAAAAAATGAGTAATTTTATTTGAGATAGATGCAGGAGTTTATTCAGTGTTACACAAAAGTCGCGACGATATTCGCAACGTCGCAATCATTGCCCACGTAGACCATGGCAAAACTACGCTCGTAGACGGAATGCTCAAGCAGAGCAACATCTTCCGCAAAAACGAAGCAGTGGGCGAACTTATCATGGACTCGAACGAGTTGGAGCGGGAAAAAGGCATTACCATTCTTGCCAAAAATACCGCCATCATTTACAAGACCGTAAAAATTAATATTATTGATACGCCTGGTCACGCCGACTTCGGGGGTGAAGTTGAGCGCGTTCTTAACATGGCCGATGGCTGCTTGCTATTGGTAGATGCCGTAGACGGCCCAATGCCGCAGACCCGCTTTGTATTGACCAAAGCCTTTGAAATGGGCCTCAAGCCTATCGTGGTTATCAACAAGATTGACCGTCCCACCGCCCGCCCCGCCGAAGTCCTCAATATGACCCAGGACTTATTTTTGGAACTCGCCACCGATGCCGAGCAACTCGATTTCCCGGTAGTTTACACTATCGCACGTGAGGGGTTGGCGACCCTCGACCCGGCCAAAATTACCGAGGCCACCGACCTTGCCCCGCTCTTCGAGACCATTTTGCACTACGTCCCCGCCCCGATTATCGAAGATGGCGCGCCGCTTCAAATGCTTGTCACCAGCCTGGATTACAGTAACCACGTAGGCCGGATTGCGGTGGGCCGGATTTATCGCGGTACGATTAAGGCCAACAGCCCCATCAGCCGGATTAACCGCGAAGGCGTAATTACCCGTCAGAAAACTGGTACGCTCTATACTTATCAAGGGCTGGGCAAAATCGAAATACAGGAAGCCAGCGCGGGCGACATCGTTTCGCTGACTGGCATTGCTGATATTCAGATTGGCGAAACGATTGCCGACCCGGACAACCCAACCGCCTTACCCCTGATTGACATCGAAGAACCGACCTTGCAACTCACCTTTGGCGTGAACACTTCGCCTTTTGGCGGACGCGAAGGCACTTACAGCACCTCGCGCCAGATTCGTGACCGCCTCTTCCGCGAACTTGATACCAACATTGCTTTGCGCGTGGACGAAACCGATAGCGCCGATGTCTTTTTGGTCTCAGGTCGTGGCGAATTGCACCTTTCGATTTTGATTGAAACGATGCGCCGCGAAGGTTACGAGTTTCAGGTCTCGCGGCCCACCGTTATCAAGAAAGAAGTCGAAGGTCGCACCATGGAGCCAGTCGAGCATCTGATTATAGATACCGACGAGCAGTATGAAGGCGGCGTTATCGAAATTTTGGGCAAGCGCAAAGCCCAGATGGTCAAATACCAGCCTGACGGCAAGGGCCGGGTGCGCCTCGAATTTAGCATCCCGACGCGCGGCTTAATCGGTTTCCGCAACTCCTTCTTGACTGCTACTCGCGGGAATGGCATCATGGCGAGTATATTCACCGGCTACGAACCCTGGTACGGCGATATGGGCCAAAGCCGCAACGGAGTGCTGGTAGCAACCGACGAAGGCCCGGCCACTGGCTATGGCTTGGCTAACTCGCAAGAGCGCGGTCAGACCTTTATTGAACCGGGTACACCCGTCTACGAAGGCATGGTGGTTGGTATCAATAGCCGTGAAAGCGATATGCCGGTCAACGTTTGCAAAGAAAAGAAGCTGACCAACATTCGCAGTTCCACCAGCGATATTGCCGTCCGCCTGACTCCGCCGATTGTACTGAGTCTGGAGCAGTCGCTCGATTTTATCGAGAATGACGAACTGGTCGAAGTTACGCCCAAAAATATTCGTATCCGCAAGCGGGTACTCAACCACGGGGAGCGCATCAAAATCTCGAAGAACTAGGGATTAATGTATGGGCTACGAAGCACTGGCAGTTCTGGTAGAGTCGCACAAATCTCAAATTGCCCGGCAGGTGGCTGAAGCCGTAATCGCCCAAAAATTACGGCTTTATTCCGACCTGACCGTCGAGCAACTGACTAAGCTGACGATTACCAGGGTCGAAACTATCTGTGAATATCTCCGCAATGGCAATATTCAAGAATATCGCGCCCTGGTCAAAAAAGTAACCGAAGAGCGCCGCAAGCAAGGCTATTCAATGGAAGAAGTAAGCGCGGGTGGCCTGACTCTGGCGAATAGAATCAAAGCGCTAATCGAGCAAAAATTATCCGGCCCGGAAAACGAGCGAACCCGCGCCGACTATCTACGCCGTATTGATAGTCTGACCGCGCTAGGCCGGGTGAGCGCCTTTAGCACCATCCTCGAAAAAGAATAAAACTCATAACTATTTCAGCTTTCGCAAGGGCAGGTGGAATCTATGGCTTACGAAGGATTAGTAACCCTTTTAACGACTCACAAAGATGTGATAGCCCGTGAGGGGGCGCGAATTATCATCGCCCGCAACCTCCGCCTTTACTCCGACCTGAGCCTTGACGAATTGATTGAGCGTAACCTCGTGATTCTGGAAATAGTTATTCAGTATTTACGCACTGGCAATATTGCCGAATATCGCAACAGCGTCAAAAGCATTATCGAACTACGCCGTCAGCAAGGTTATGCCCCGGACGAAGTTAGTAATCGAACTTCGATTTTAGTCGAAAAAGTCAAAGAAACCATTAGTAAAGAATTGCCCGACCCACCCAACGAGAAAACCAGAACCGAGTATCTCAATCGGATAGATGGCATGACTGCGCTGGCACGGGCCAGCACTTTCAATACTCTTTTAAAGAAAGAAGATAGTTAAACTCATACGGGACAAGGGACATAGAGAAAGGCACGAAAAGTATGGCCCCCGAAGCATTACCTGATTTAATTGAGAAAAACAAAGCGGAAGTAGCCCGCCAGACGGCCCAGGATTTGCTGAATCGCAAACTGCCGCTCTACTCTACCTTCGCGCTCGAACCACTAGCCAAAACTTTTTATCCTACCCTCGACGCAGTCGTAGCTTATTTAAGAACTAACGATATGGCAGCCTGGCGCGAATTTCTGTCAAAAGCGACCCGCAATTTGCACAATAACGGCTATGCTACCGAAGATGTTACGGTGGCTACTAATACCCTCGCCGCCAAACTGGTTGAACTGGTTGAACACAAATTGCCCGGCCCATCCAACGAAGCGACCAGGATGCGTTATGTTAGCCGAATCAATAGCCTTCGTACTATTGCCAAAACCAACGTCCTCAAAACTCACATTCAAAAAGGCGAATAATCTATGGCTACCGAAACATTGCCCGACCTGATCGAGAAAAATATGCAGGAGATATTGCGCCAGGTAGCTTTGGAAATACTGGCCCGCAAACTTCCCGGCTATTCCTCCCTCAGCGTTGAGCAACTGATTAAATTTTTTACTCCAATTATGCAAACGGCAGTGCGTTATTTGCGTAACGGCGATGTTAACGAGTGGCGCGAGTATCTGGCGCAGACCAGCAAAAACCTGCGTAGTCAGGGTTATTCGATAGATGCGGTAAATGCCACCAGTATTATTGTAGGGGCAAAAACTATCGAGATGATTGAGCGCAAATTGCCCGGCCCTGCTAACGAAGAAGTTAAGTTGCGCTATATCAGCCGGGTCAATAGTCTGCGTACTATCGCCAATACCAATATTCTGAAAGTCCATATCGAAAAGGGCCAGTAATAAATAAAAACAGAGCCAATCTAAGCTAGACTGGCTCTGTTTTTATTTATAAATTTGAAAAATTTACTCTAAATTAGCACTTAGGCTTTGTGACCGAAAAAGTGAAAACCGGAGCGCTGATTATCCGTCTGCTTGCTGCCAACTGCGAAATTTGGTCGAAAGTCTGCGCCGCCCGTACTTTCAAGCTGCTGCATTTCCAGTGCCGCCAGCCCAACCCGGCGTTGTTCTTCATTATAAGCTTCCAGGCTGCCCCAGTAGCGCTCGATTTCTTTTATATTCATGTTATTTTGCATTTTGTTTTACCTACCTTCGCCTTTTACGGCACATTTGCTAAAAAAATATTTAATGATTATTTCGGTAACATGTACGCAACTTTGTGCAAAATGTTACAATAGAATTGTACCACCACTAATTTGTTAGTTCCATAGTTAGTTCCACCTAACTTAACTAGGTCTTTTGGCCTAAACCTGATGGTTTATTTTACCTACCCGGATTAGTCTTTCGATTGAGGTAGCCTATAGCAGGTTGCAGAAAAATTGAGCCAGAGTTTAGCGTAGGGGCGAATCGCACACGCCCTTTAGACCTGGCACAGCGTTCAAGGGCGTATGCGATTCGCCCCTACCAACGGCTCAACTTCGGTGCAACTTGCTGTAGTACCGGGAGAACTTTTAGCGTTTGAAAAGATTTAGCAGATTTTCCCAAAAACCAGGAAAGCCGAAAATGTTAAAGAATGTTTATATTAGGGCGTTGCTCTTGGTCTATATTTATGCTATTCTCTACGGTGGGTAGACTTGAGGAAAGCCGCAACTTGTCTAGCACCTGGTGCGTTTACTCCTGAGAATATACATTAGTCTTATCTCTTTTCTTCGGTTTTTTGTTTTTTTAGTAAAAAAACAAAAAACCGAAGAAAAACAAATCTTTTTTAGTTTTGAAAATTCCTCGACAGAAATTTTCAAAACTAAAACGAGCGAAAAATGTTATATTAGCCCTCAGTTAACAAACTGACGACTGATAACTGACCACTTATTACGGTTTTACAATCGGAAAGGAGCAGCCCGGCTTGAAAGGTTTAATCCTCAGCGGCGGCAAAGGTACGCGCTTGCGTCCTCTAACTTATACCAGTGCTAAACAACTTGTCCCTGTCGCCAACAAGCCCGTCCTCTTTTATGCTATCGAGACTTTGCTCGAAGCAGGTATCAGTGAGATTGGAATTATCGTGGGCGATACCCGCGAAGAAATCAAGCAGGCCGTTGGCGACGGCACGCGCTTTGCCGATTATGCCAATTCGATTGGCATGAATCCGGCGGAAGTTAAAATTACCTATATTCCCCAGGATGCCCCGCTCGGTCTGGCCCACGCGGTCAAAGTCGCCGAGCCTTTTCTGGGCAAAGACCGCTTCTGCATGTATCTGGGCGACAATATGATTGAGGAGAGTATTCGTCCTCTGGTGGATAGCTTTCGCTGGAATGAGGATTGCCACTGCCAGATTTTGCTCAAGGAAGTAGACAACCCTGAAAGCTACGGCGTGGCTCAACTCGACCCCGCCGACCCGAACCGGGTGACGCGGCTGGTCGAAAAACCGCGTGAGCCAGTCAGCAATCTGGCGCTGGTTGGCATTTATATGTTCGACCATAACGTTTTTGAAGCGGTCAACGCGATTAAACCAAGCTGGCGCAACGAGCTTGAAATTACCGATGCGATTCAGTATCTGGTCAATGCTGGCTACAATGTAAAGCCGCAGCAGGTGCGCGGATGGTGGGTAGATACCGGCAAACAAGCCGATATGCTCGAAGTGAACCGTCTCATCCTTGACCGCTTGCAACCCAAACTCGAAGGGGTGATAGACCGCGATAGTCAGATAAGCGGCAAAGTGGTGGTTGCCAAGACCGCCGAGATTATCAACAGTGTGGTGCGTGGCCCAGCCATCATCGGTGAATACTGTCGGGTGGTCAATAGCTACATCGGCCCGTTCACCTCGATTAATCATCATTGCGTCATCACCGATAGCGAAGTGGAACACTCGATTATTCTGGAAAACAGCCAGATTCTCGATATTGATGGTCGCATCGAAGATAGCCTGATTGGGCGCAACGTCGTCGTTGAGAAAAGCCCGATCAAACCAAAAGCCTACAAGATGCTGTTGGGCGACAACAGCCGCGTTGGAGTATTACGTTAAATAAAAGTGATGAGTGATGAGTGATGAGGAAATCAGTTGACGGAGCAGCATCCTACAATTCGTCTCGAACCTGTGGGACATTGCTCCGCCAATGGATTTACTCATCACTCATCACTCATCACTCATCACTCAAGAGGAACTATGACTGAACAGATTAAGCAAGTACTGGTAACTGGCGGAGCCGGGTTTATCGGCTCGAATTTTGTGCGTTATTTGCTGGAAAAATATCCTGAATATGGCGTGGTGGTGCTGGATAAGCTGACTTACGCCGGGAATCTGGAAAACTTGGCCGATGTGAAGGCGAAGTACGCCGCGCAGGGCCGTTATCGCTTTGTAAAGGGCGATATTGCCGACCCGACTGCCGTTGCTGATGCGATGAGTGGCTGCCAGTATGTGGTCAATTTTGCCGCCGAGAGCCATGTAGACCGCTCTATCGAAGAGCCGGGCCAGTTTATTCTGACCGATGTTTACGGCACTTATATTTTGTTGGAACATGCCCGCAAGCTCAAGGATGCAGGCGAGAAGGGCAATAGCCCGCGCTTCGAGCGCTTTATCCAAATCAGCACCGACGAGGTTTACGGGCATGTGCCGACTGGCTCGTCCAAAGAGGGCGACCCGATAGAGACGCGCAGCCCCTACAGCGCTTCTAAGGCGGGTGGCGAATTGATGGCCCACGCTTATTACGTCACCTATGGCTTGCCCGTCGTAATTACTCGTGGCAGCAACAACTACGGCCCATACCAGTATCCTGAGAAGCTGATTCCGCTTTTCATCACTAACGCACTGGATGACGAACCCCTTCCAGTCTACGGCGACGGTCAGCAGATTCGCGACTGGATGCACGTGCTTGACCACTGTAGCGGCATTGATACGGCTATGCACAAGGGCGAACTGGGCGAAATTTACAACGTTGGCGGTGGTGGCGAAGAACACGTCAACCTTGAAATCACTCAAATGATTCTCAAGCTGACCGACAAACCCGACAGCCTGATTAAATACGTGGTAGACCGCCCCGGTCATGACCGCCGCTATAGCCTCGGCACGGAGAAATTGCAAACGCTGGGCTGGAAACCACAATACACGCTGGAGGAAGGTTTGCGGCAGACCGTAGAATGGTTCACCAACAACCGGGCCTGGTGGGAGCCGCTCAAGAGCGGCGAGTTCAAAGAATATTACCGCCGCCAGTACGTCGAGCGCAAATAATCGAACGCAAATAGTCAGACACAAATAAGGGAGAATTAAAAAGTGGCGCAAGTATTTGCGCCACTTTTAATTCTCCCTTATCTACCTCTAATCCAATCTTCTTGCAGCCCTGACTTAAAAATGTTAGACTCGGATTTAGCGGAAGCTGGCCTTCCGATATATTATAGTATAAGAAACAGGATACCAATTAAACATGTCACAGGTAGCCAATAGTGAGGCTGAAAAAGAAAAAGCTCGGCCTGATACTCCGGCGGCACGAGTAGCCCGGTTTTTAGCTGGTTCAATTTTTGGGATTGCCTTTATCGTCATCTGCTTTATGATGCTCAGTACCGCTCTCAAAGGGCCGGATAAAGTCCTTATGGATGGCGTGACCATGAATGCCGGGCTTGTACCAGGCCAGCAATTGCTTGACCGCCGTTTGAAGGTAGGCGACCCCGCCCCCGACTTTGTGCTAAACCAGCTTGGCGGCGGTGGGGCGGTGCAGTTGAGTCGGTTTACCAAACAGCAAGGTAAGGTCATCTTCGTCAATTTTTGGGCCAGTTGGTGCCAGCCCTGCCGCGACGAGATGAAGGACATCAACGATTTCTATCTGGCCCACAAAAATGACCCGGTGCAGGTTTTGACTATTAACTACCGCGAAGACGAAACAACGGTCAAGGCTTACTTCAAAGATAACAACCTGATTATGCCAGTTGTGATGGATACCAACGGGATTGTAGCGGGCGGCTACAAAGCCACCGCATTCCCCGAAAGCTATTTCATTGACAAAAACGGCATAATCCGCGAACTGAAAAACGAAGTCGGCGGCCCGACCAACGCCAGCAGCCTCACCCGCGCCGAAATGGAGCAAAAGCTACAGGCGGTTTTAGCGGCAGGTAAGTAAAAGATAAGTTAAATTTAGAAAGCAATCAGGTCTGGATGGTAGCAGATGCAGCAGCGACAGAAGAGGTTGTACCTGTATATTTCAGAGGTACTTCACGGGGATTTCCGGGTAGCCCTGCCCTACAGAAAATTGGCATTGCGCCAGCTTCAACCGATACAATAGTAGCTACAATTTTTGCGGTTGAAGGCCAAAATTTTGGAGAGGGTGTAATATATATAGCGACGGCTCAAGACCTTGCAGGTGTTTTAATTGAACAAGGCAATGTACTTGCCAAATTAGAAGCTGAAGTTGCGGTCAATCTTACTCCACTAGAATTTGCTAATAAAGCAAGCATTACCATAACTGCTGTTGAAGCAAGAAATATATTGGTAGATATGGGTATTTCAATACCTGGAATGATAAGAGGGCCAGCTGCTATTGATACTGTGTTGCGAAATACACCACGCTTAACAAGCGTGCAAATTACTCAATTTGTTGACGCAGCACGAAATTTAAGGAGGCAACCGTGAAACAGGTATTTAAAGTTTCGGAAGTCGTGCCAATTGGAGAAGATACGTTTTTGGTAAATGGGCGAGCCTATGAAGATGTCAAGATTGGAGACATCCTGTTTGCCATTTTAGCTGAGACGGTTGAGCCACGAAAAATGGAAGCGCCGCAATGCTTTAAAGTAATTGCTATCTCGACTTATACCCGACAAATTGAGGAACTTAGCCGAATGTTAACTGGTTCTCTCACCTTACAGGGCGACCAGGGCGAAAATCTAAAAGAGGAAACAATGTTGGTTATTCCAGTCGTTTGATTTCAAGGAAGGACTGAACCAAATGCCGACCATAACAATCCAGCCAGAGTTATTTGGAATGTTAGAAGAAATAGCGACATTTGAACAAGTTTCGGTAGATCTGTTAGCTGAGTATATTTTGATGAATTATGCTGCCAGCCGCCTGATTGAACCGCCTTCGGATGAAGAAATTGCCGCCGTAAAGGAGGCATTTGAAGAGGCTGAAAAACCAGATGCAGTTTGGTATACGCAAGAAGAAGTAGAAGCCGAAATATTTGAGATGATTAAAATTATAAGCCGCAAACCTGATTATGATAGAAAAAAAACCACAATCGAATACCAAAGCTGAAATTGACCCGCTTGCGGTAGCGTTCGAGCCGCAGGTTGCACCCTGGCGGAAAGAAATGTCGGGCCGGATTATACGGGGCTGGCTGGGTTTTTGCCGCTTTATGGGAAAACACTGGCTGTGGGTGATGAACGGCTTTAGTCTTTTCTTTTTGAGCGTGGCGTTTTTGGTGCCGTTGTCCCAGGTAGCAGGCTGGGACGGGCTGGCGCGGCCTTTCTTCAACTTTTGTACATTGGTATGTGTGCAAGACCCCGGTCATTCTTTTTTCATTGGCGGGCATCAGATGGCGGTTTGCGAACGCTGTCTGGCGATTTATGCCGCGCTGGGGTTGCTCGGCTTGTTCTTTCAGCTAGTGCGTTATCGTTTGCGGCCCATCACGTTCTGGCAATATGGTTTGCTGGCTTTGCCAATGGCGCTGGATGGCTTTACCCAGCTTTTCGGCTGGCGCGAAAGTAACTGGGAATTGCGCTTATTGACCGGGGCGTTGTTTGGGCTTGGCACGGTCTGGTACATGTATCCGCAAATAGAAACATGGATGAATCGGCTCAAAGCCTGGGCCGGACGCGAATTACAGCAAGCTGCTTAGAACGTGTCTAATAATTGGTGTAAGCGGTGATTGTGAGGTACGAAGAATCTCGATTTGAACTCAAGAAATGGTGCGCCAGGGTAGACCGAGATTCTTCGTTCCTCACAATGACCATTATTAGACTGGCTCTAAGAGCCTGTAAAAAAACAGATGGCCTTGAGTTCAAACTAACGGTGATGGCCCTTCCAAGTTGAGTTCATCGGTTGACTTTTTTTACAGGCTCTTAGGCAACATAAAAAATTAACTTCCGGCTATGGTAGGGGCGAATCGCATAGGCCCTTTAGACCTGGCACAGCGTTCACGGGCGTATGCGATTCGCCCCTACGAAAAAGGGAACTTAATTTTAAACGCTGCCTTAGAGATTAAGCCGAGATTTAGCTTAGGGACGCATGGCCTACACCCGTTTGACTTCAAGGGCAGCAATTTGCTACAGAAAGAGAATTAGATGGCATCGGAGCAAGATAGTGTGTGGAAAGAAGTGCTGGATGCCTATTTTCAGGAGTTTCTCGCTTTCTTCTTCCCACACATCCACGCCGATATTGATTGGCAGCGCCCCTATGAGTTTATGGACAAGGAACTCGAAAGGATTGCGCCGGATAGCGCAACCGGGCGGCGGCTGGTAGATAAGCTGGTCAAGGTTTACCTGACCGATGGGGCGGAGACCTGGCTAATGATTCACATCGAAGTACAAGGTCACGCCGAACCAAATTTTGCCGAACGGATGAATCTCTACAAGAATCGGATTAGCGACCACTACGGTGCCGAAGTGGTCAGTCTGGCAATTTTGACCGATACCAACCAATCGTTCCGGCCCAATTTGTATCAGCGCTTGCGGTGGGGGCAGCGAGACATCTTTGAATTTCTCATAATCAAGCTGATAGATTATAATAAGGATTGGGCCAGCCTGGAAGCTAATCCCAGTCCGTTTGCAGTCGTAGTGATGGCTCAACTCAAGGTGCTAGAGCTAAAGCAGCCAGAGGAGCAATACGATTGGAAACTGCGCTTAGTGCGAATGTTGTACGAGCGCAACTATTCACGGCGTGAAATCCTGAATTTGTTTCGGTTCATAGACTGGCTGATGCGGTTGCCGCGTGAATTAGAGCAAAGCTTTAAACGAGAAGTAATCAAGTACGAGGAGGTGCATATGCCTTACGTTACCAGTATCGAGCGTTTAGGCCGGGAAGAAGGCTTGCAAGAAGGCTTGCAAAAAGGTTTGCAGGAAGGCCGAGAAGCAGGCTTGCAAGAAGGTTTGCAGGAAGGCCGAGAAGCAGGCTTGCAAGAGGGCTTGCAAATTCTAGTATTGAGGCAGATTCAGCGTCGGGTAGGAGAGTTATCTGGCGAGGTGGAGCAACGTATCAAGAGTTTGTCGGTAGGGCAGCTAGAAGAATTGGGCGAAGCTTTGCTGGATTTCACGGCGGCGGCAGATTTGGAAAGCTGGTTGCAATCTCACGATAATACTTTACAGCCGTAAAAATCTATTTTGGTAATGGCGAAAAATTTAATCACCACCAGCTTCAGACAAAATAATGATTGAGACGCAGCAACCAATCGAAAGTGCCGTCCCCGCCCCTGCTCGGCGCTATCTTCACGTTAATCCGCGCTACTTCCCCTACATCGGCGGTTCGGAAAAATATATGCAGGAGATTGCCGAACGCACCGCCGCCGAACCGAACAGTGAAGTGAGCGTTTTCGCCACCGAAGCCTGGGATTTGGAGCATTTTTGGAGCGCGGGCAAGCGTACGATAGAGCGACGCGAAGAAGTTTTGAACGGTGTACAAGTGCGGCGGTTTGCGGTGCGACGGCTGCCACTGGTTTCGCCACTTTTTTACCCGGTGATGCGGCGCGGCCTGACGATGCTAAGTGCTGCACCCATACCTGACCGCCTGGCTTTGCCTCTGCTCAATTTGAGTTGCCGCACTACCCCGCTTGTTCCGGCTTTAGAAAGAGCGTTGAAAAATAGTCGGTTTGATTTGATTCACGCTGCCAACGCTCCGCTCGATAGTCTGATACGGGCCGCTTTCGATAGCGCCCGCCGACAGAAAGCCGCTTTTGTGATTACGCCTTTCGTGCATCTGGGCGAACCCGAAAATCCGCAAGTTCGCAAATACTACACCATGCGTCACCAATTGGAATGGATGAGACGGGCCGACGCAGTTTTTACTATGACCACCCTTGAACGCGATTATTTAGTCGAGCGCGGCGTGCCGGAAGTGAAAATGCACGTAGTCGGCGCAGGAGTTGAGCCGTCTGAAATTATTGGCGGCGACGGGGCGCGCTTTCGGGCCAAGCATCAAATCGAAGGGCCGCTGGTCTTTTTCCAGGGGACTGCCGCCTACGACAAAGGCGCGAATCATACTGTTCAGGCCATGCAACAACTCTGGCGCGACGGCTTTGAGGCGACACTGGTGATTGCCGGGCCAGTAATGAGCCACTTCCAGCGCTTCTTTGATGAATTGCCGTCCGCCGACCAGAAGCGCATCAAGTTCCTGGGTTTTATTTCACCCGACGAAAAGCGCGATTTGTTTGCAGCCGGAGATTTGTTTGTGATGCCATCGCGCACTGATAGCTTTGGGATTGTCTATCTGGAAGCGTGGTTGTGCGGTATGCCAGTAATCGGCGCACGGGCGGGTGGCGTTCCGGCGGTTATCGAGGACGAGCGCGACGGATTACTGGTGACGTTTGGGGCGGTGGACGAGCTTGCCGCCAAAATCAAGCAACTGCTAACTGACCAAGCCGAAGCCGCAAAGCTGGCGGAAGCGGGGCGACAAAAAGTAATGGCGCGCTACACCTGGGAAAAAGTTTATGCTGCTGTCCGGGAAGTTTACCGGGCCGTTTTGAGGAGTTGAGGGGTGCGTAAATATCTGGTGCCGATTTTGATTCTGGTCGGGCTAATCGGCGCGGCGGCCCTGATTTTCTTTTTGCTAAATAGTTCGCAGCCCGCCTCGACGGTTGCCTATACCGTGCAGCGCGGTTCGCTCAGTGCCGTAATTCGCACTACTGGCAAGCTTGAACCCTCGCGCAGTGCCAAACTTTCTTTTCGTACTGGCGATATAATCAAGAAAATTTATGCCAGGCCGGGAGACCACGTACCTGCCGGAATGCTGCTGGCAGAACTGGACGATACTCGCCTGTTACGCGAACTGGCTCAGGCCGAAGCCCAGCGCGATATTGCCCGCTTTAATGTCAGTGCCGGGCAGGAGCGCAGCCGTTTTCAGGCCGCTACCGCGCCTACGCCAACTGCCAGCCCGCCGCCAACGCCGACGCTTTCGCCAAACTTTACGCCTTCCGCCAGTCCGCCACCCGTGCCGCCCATTTCTGATCAGTATGCCAATATAAAGCAGGTCGAGCAGGCCGAACAAAACGCATTGCTGGCCCGCGCCAATCTGGAAAACGCCAAACTTTACGCTCCGTTTGATGGCACAGTGCTGACAGTGGATGTTAACGAGGGTGATACAGTTGGCGGCGGCGCACCCGTGATGACCTATGCCGATTTGACCGGGCTTCAGGTGCGGGCCGACATAGACGAAATTGATGTGGCTAACGTGGTGGTCGGGCAAGTGGTACAATTTACGTTGGATGCTTTCCCCGGCAAAAGTTTTGAGGGTCGGGTCGCTTCAGTTGCGCCCAGCCCAACCCAGCGCCAGGGCAGCACGGTTTATCCGGCGATTATTGCTTTCACCAAAGCACCCCCTATGTCGCTACGGACTGGCATGGCTGCCAGCCTGACGATTGTCAGCCTGACCAAATCGAATATTTTGTTAGTGCCGAACCGGTCTATTGAAACAATTGGCTCACGTAAATACCTGAATCGCATCGTGGGCGAGAACCGTACCGAGAAAGTGGTGGTCGAAGTGGGCCTGACTAACGGCGACCAGACCGAGATTGCTGCTGGTATCAACGAAAGTGACCGCATCACCGTACCACGTTAGCGAGTTTTAAATCAGGACGAAAAGGTTATTTACAAATACGTTACAAACTGTTATAAATATAGCATCAACTATAGGTTATAAGGGTAGATTGTGCCTTGTTTCAGGTTAAACTCTACCTGGGCAAGGCGATACAGCTTTACCACTTTCTGTGAGTGCCATTTGGAGGTACATCTTCGCATGTCTTATTCTGCTGATTATGCCGCGATTGGTTATCGGGATAACAAGCTTCGCAACGTGGAACGGATGCTTCCCGAACCAACTACAATTGCTGAGGCCGGCATTCCGATGAATTTAATCAGTGACCTGGTAATGAAATCAATTTATCAGTACACGATTTATTCGGCCCAAAAAATTGCCGATTTAATCAAATTGCCTTATTTTGGCGTGGTTGAGCAGATTCTGGTGGATTTGCGTAAAGCTGAACTGGTGGATGTTGGCGGCAGCGAGGGGTTGGGCGAAATGGCCTATCAGTATGTGCTGACCCCCAAAGGTCGTGAACGGGTACGCGATATTATTGAACAGTCCACCTATCTTGGCCCTGCCCCGGTTTCGCTTGACCAATATCGGGTGCTGGCTAAAGCCCAATCTATCGGTGAAATAAAGGTCGGCCCGAACGAAGTGCGTGAAGCTCTCAAGGATATGGTACTGGGCAACGATATGATTGAGGCGATTGGCCCTGCCGTTAATACCGGGCGCTCGATGTTTTTGTACGGCCCGGCGGGAAACGGTAAAACGTTGGTCAGCGAACATATTGCCCGTCTGCTGGGTGGCGATATTTATATACCGTATGCGGTTGAAGCCGATGGCTATATTATTAAGCAACTCGACCAGAATATTCACGTCCCTTCCGATGCAGGGCGTGCTGCGCCCGACCCACTTTCTAATGAGCGTCGTTTGGATAGTCGGTGGGTGTTATGCAAACGCCCGATTATCGTAGTCGGTGGCGAATTGACCCTCGCCAGCCTCGATTTAATTTATGATGAACTCGCCAAATATTATGAAGCGCCTTTCCAGATGAAAGCCAACGGCGGCATGTTCTTGATTGACGACTTTGGTCGCCAGGCCATGCGTCCCCGCGACTTATTAAATCGCTGGATTGTGCCATTAGAAAAACGCTACGACTTCTTGACGTTGCGTACCGGCAAGAAGCTCGAATTGCCCTTCGACCAACTAATTATTTTTTCTACCAACCTCGCCCCGCGCGATTTGGTGGACGAAGCATTTTTGCGTCGTATTCAGAATAAAATTGAGGTACGTAACCCGACTTTTGAGGAATATCGCGAGATTTTGCGGCGCAACTGCGAGATACTAAATGTACCCTTTGCTGAAGAAGGGGCAGTTTATCTCTTGCGCGAACACTATGTCAAGGCCAAGCGGGAATTACGTGCCTGCCAGCCCCGCGACCTCCTTAAGCAACTTATTGGCATTGCGGCTTACCTGGGCGTTCAGCCCAGCCTTAGCAAGGAATTGCTAGACCAGGCCGTCCAAACCTACTTCGTGGAGTTGTGATTATTCCCCTGCCTTAGCAAGGGGCATTGCAAAGGATAATGGTAAGATTATGTTGTTAAAACGTGTTGGTGGCGGCGGCAATTCTGGCGGCAATCCCCCGGCAGAACAGCCCCAGGCGGCTCCGCCGCCCCCGCCCGCTCCTTCCCAGCCGCAGCCAAATTCGGCTTATAGTACCCAGGCTCCGCCGCCGGGCTACGGCACCCAAGCGCCGCCTGCTAACGGCGGCAATTATAACGTGCAACCGGCTATTACCCCAACCGCAGCTGCCCCATTGGGCGGGGCCAGACCAGCAGTGCCAGGGGCAGGTCTGCCCGGTATGGTGGTTGACCATAAAAAGTTACGCGATTTGCGTAACCAAATCGTCAGCAAAATTCAAAATAGCATCGGCCCTAATACGGTGCTGACCCGTGATGATAAGACTATTCGCGAACTGGCTACCAAATTCAAGACGGTTTATGATAGTCTGCAAATCAGTTTGCCAGCAGACCAGCAGCGCCTGCTTTTCGATGATGTACTGGCGGAAATGGTCGGCTTTGGGCCACTGGAAGCACTGCTTTCAGACGAGACCGTCACCG
>JBBQXW010000138.1:0-16995 GCA_038209275.1 Chloroflexia bacterium
CTGGGTGTTTAGTCGGCAAGCCGGAAAGGACGAAGCGCTGGCGCAACTGCTGGCTTACTTACTGCATCGCTATTCTTTGAAAGGCGGACAAATTATCGTGGCGGCACCCACTTCGCGTCAGGCCCAGATTAGCCGTGACCGTCTAGTGGCACGATTGAACAACTGGCTGAGTCAGCCGTTGCTCAAACAGCGCGACGGCTATATTGTCAGCCTGGGTCGGGCCAATGCCCGCTTTTTGTCGGCAGCACCTTCTGCCAACGTCCGGGGCGAAACTGCCAGCCTATTGCTCGTTGCCAACGAAACACAGGACATCGAGCCGGAACGCTGGGATGCCGTGTTCGACCCGATGGCTGCCAGCACCAATGCCGTCACGCTTTTTCTCGGCACGGTCTGGAGCAGCCGCACTTTGCTGGCCCGTCAAATGCGCCATGTAACCGCGCTGGAACGGGCCGACGGGCAGCGCCGTCAGTTTTTGGTAGATTGGCGCGAAGTTGCTGCCGTTCTTCCGGCCTATGGCGAACGAGTACGCGAACGTATTCGCCAGTTTGGGCCAGAGCATCCGTTTATCCGCACCGAATACGAACTAAAAGAACTGGATGGCGCGGGCGGTTTGTTCAATCCAACGCGCCGCGCCCTTATGCTCGGTTCGCATCCGCGCCAGTTTGCCGCCGAACCGGGCAAAATTTACTGCCTACTGGTAGATGTAGCGGGCGAAGATGAAGACGCTACCACCGATGCAGAACTCCGCGCTACCAACCCGCGCAAAGACAGCACCGCCGTCACCGTCGTCGAGGTAGAAGTTTCAAGTTCCAGGTTCAACCCACAGGGCAACCCTACGGGCCGAGTTCCAGGTTCCAAGTTGGAAAACGAAATCCAGCATCTGACAGACTCCCAATCGTCAATCGTCAATCGTCAATCGTCAATTCCCTCCTCAGTCCTCAGTCCTCAGTCCTCGTTCCTTCCGACTTATCGGGTAGTGCAACGGTATGTGTGGACGGGGGTGAAGCAGACTACGTTGTATACCCGGTTGCTGGGATTGGCGAACGAAACATGGAAGGCGCGGTATGTGGTAGTAGATGCGACGGGAGTCGGGGCAGGGTTAGCCTCGTTTCTGGAACGAGCGTTGCCGCGCAAGGTTATTCCGTTTGTCTTTTCATCGGTCAGCAAAAGTGAGCTAGGCTGGAATTTTTTGGGCGTGGTAGATAGTGGGCGCTTCAAAGATTATTTGCCAGATGGCGCAGAAGATACGATGTGGTGGCGGCGACAGTTAGAGGCGGTAGAATACGAAGTGCGGCCAGGGCCGGGCAAGCTTATGCGCTGGGGCGTACTCAACCCGACGCTGCACGACGATTTAGTCATCAGTGCCGCCCTTGTCAGTGTGCTGGACGAACAGGAGTGGCGTTCGCGTCGGGCCATTGGAATTATGTAAAGTTAAATTAATAGGGGTTGAAAATCGTTTGCAAACGATTTTCAACCCCTAAAATAATAGTTAACGATAGTATTGTGGCGTAAAGTTGACCGAATTTGAATAGACCCGATTGCCCAGAACGAAGGAAGCCGCCACCGTTACCTGATAGCCCGGCGAGAGTTTATCAAGGTACTTGGCACACTGCACCACGCCGTTAGCCCCTGCGACCCCACCACATACGGCGGTAAATTCACGGAAGCGCCAGCTAAAGTTTATGGTCGCGCCCGCCGCTGGTTGCCCGTTTACTATCAGCCGGGCATAAGCGGTTACATTTGCTAACTGGGGCGGTCTGACATCGCTGATGCAAATCTGGGCTACCGTGCCGCTCCCGACTGGCGGTAAGCAGCCAAAGGCGTTCCCACCATCCGGGAAAACTCCCGGCGGTGCAACATCCGGCGCAGGAGTGCCTGGTATACTGTAATAACGCCAGAAGAAATAATGTTGTCCTACATTACCCATCTCGACCTGACTACCAATTGGATTTTCCGGGGTATAGGTCAGGATACGCCGCTGGAAAGCCTGTACCAAAATTTTTCTAGGTATACCAGCTACCGGAACATCGGGCGTTATCCAATAAGGCTCGGTAACAGGAAAGCCCGTAGCAAAGTAGTAAGGACTAAAAAGTTTCTCCTTTACCTGCTGCCCGGCGGAATTAGTCACCAAGCCGTATTGGTTAAGATAATCCGAAAAAGGCCGGGCGATATTGTGTTTAGTTGCTGGTTCATAATAGCCGTTAACCACGTCATAAGCGCTGCCAAAGCTGCTAGTGCCGACTGCTCCCACGCTATCAATCGTCTGGTTAACCGGGAAGCCAGTAGTATCTACCACCGGGCCGCGTAAAGCACTCAGCGCAGCGTAAGTTGGACTGGCTCCGTTTCCGAAGTCACCTGCTACTGTAATAGCCGCCGGGCCAATCGTCTCGGTTTCCGTGTCGCTGATTTGGTAAGCACCATTAATCATCTCACTAACTAACAAGCCAGTTGTAACATAATAAGGGTCATTCCGATTAGCTCCCGGCACAGTAATTTCCATGCGGGCCTTGTCAAAATACTGGACGATGCGCTGGTTGGGAGTCTTACCATCGTAGCCCGGCGCGCCATTATACTTCTCTATCAGAATAGCCGGAGTCTTGGTGCCGGGCAGATACAAGGTCGGCCCCCAGATAAAACTACGGTTGAGGCGTACCAGATCGGTGCGTCTCCAATAGTTTTCAAAAGAGAGACTACCGAAAGGTGGCGGAATCGGGGCGGTCTGGGCCTCGCTGGTATGCTCCTCCACTGTTAGCAGGAAAGTCGCAAAAAAGAAAAGCACAAGAAACGCGGAGAGTAGCATTTTTACTCGACGCGGAAGTTGAACCATAACTGACCTCTTTTCTGTATGTACTTTTAGATACAGTGGATTATGGTAAATGTATCTTGGATTGCCTGCGCTACACTTGGGTCTCTCTTATTTAGATTTACCTTTGCAGGAAATAGGATTTGAACTTGCAGGTCTGAATAATATATTAACAGATATAAATTAATGTGTCAATACTGTTGTCATGAAAAGTTGCATGAAAATATAACCAAATTAAGGCAATTGGTTTTAATATTAATAAGTGGTTTGAATATTCCTAATAGTGTTCTTAATTTATGTCAAGTTGCTTGCAGTAGCAGCTTTAGAGGTAGTTTTGGGCGAACGAACTACTTTAACCCGGCAAATCTTGAAGCCTAACTCTACTGCCGGGCCAACGCCAAAGGCGAAAATCAAGGTTGCAATCCCGACCGGGCCACCCATCAACCAACCAGCCGTACAAACGGCTATTTCTATAATCGCCCGGCAAAGCGAGATACGCCAGCCAGTACGCTTGACTAATGCCAGCATAAAGCTATCACGCGGCCCCGCCCCTAATTCAGCTTTGATGTATAATCCTGTTCCCAGACCCAATAACAAAATGCCTGCCAGTACCCAGATTAGCTGAACAGGCAAGCCGCCAATTGGCGCAGCCTGTGGTATTACGTTTGAATTACCGATTACGTCAATCCAGAAACCGACAAAAAACATATTTGCTATCGTTGCCAGCCCTGGCTTAATACCCAGTAATAGCGAAAATAAAATAATTGCCAGCCCTGTCACCTGCCCGGCCTGCCCGAAACTGAGCGGCGTGTGCAAACTCAAGCCCTTGTGCAGCACATCCCACGACCCCAGCCCCAAATCGGCCTTGACAATAATTGCTATTGCCAGCGCAAACAAAAATAATCCCACCATCAGCAGCACCAACCGCCGCCCCAAATCCGTCCAGCTTGTCGCGTTCACTAATTTAAGCATCTGCATTTGCTCTCTCTCAACCACGCTTTCTTAACTTCTCCCCGGTAGCTCCCCAGCCCGGCAGAATGTATACAAGTGTACAGTATTTCTAAAAACAAAACTGCTTTAGTTTAACAAGTTCGGGCTGAAAACATAACAGCCAAATGGCCTATCAAGGGTTGAACGAGAGATGAAACCTGAAAACTTAAAGTAACTACGTCCTCTGTGTGTCCTCTGCGGTTGAATTTACTATCAGTGTTTATCTATGTTCATCGGTGGTTAAAATCAACTGGCAAAACTCGCTCAATCGTGCTAAAATACAGCAAGTTTTCGGCTATTCTTTTTTCTTTTCGGTTACTACAAGGGAGTTACATATGGTGAGTGGTTCAATTTTAGAGTCGTTAAATCCGGCGCAGCAAGAAGCAGCGCGCACAATACAAGGGCCAGTGCTAATTCTGGCTGGGCCGGGCAGCGGCAAGACCCGTGTGCTGACCCATCGCATTGCGTATATGTTGAGCGAAGCCGAACCAAAAATTGACCCATTCAGCATTCTGGCTGTCACCTTCACCAATAAAGCCGCCAAAGAAATGAAAGAGCGGCTCGAAAAACTCGTCCTCGAAAATTTTGGCGAAAAGAGCGATATAACCAAATACCTGACCGTCGGCACCTTTCACTCGGTCTGCGTCCGTATCTTGCGGCGCGATATACATCATCTTGGCTTTGACCGCTCCTTCGCCATTTACGATGATAGCGACCAGTTGCAAATCATCAAGAGTGCGATGGCGGCGCTCAACATGAACGACAAACAGTATCACCCACGTGCCGCCCTCAGCCTGATTAGTGCCGCTAAAAGCACTATGGTCTCGCCCAAAGGAATGCAGGAGGCAGCCAAAAGCTATTTTGAAGAAGTGGTCTCGCGGGTCTACGAAAAATACCAGGAACTCTTGCGGATCAACCGCGCCCTCGATTTCGATGATCTGATTAATATGACCACCCGCCTTTTTACCGAAAACCCCGAAGTGCTGAAAAGCTACCAGCAGCGCTACAAATATCTGATGGTAGATGAATATCAGGATACCAACCAGGCCCAGTATCAGCTAATCAAAGCCCTTGCCAGCCTAAACAAAGGGCCGGAAGAACCCAGAAACATCTGCGTCGTTGGCGATGTCAACCAGAGCATTTATAGCTTCCGTAGCGCCGATATTCGCAACATACTCATGTTTGAAGATGATTATCCCGAAGCTAAAATTATCTCACTAGAGCAAAACTATCGCAGCACTCAAGTGATTCTGGATGCCGCCCAAAACCTGATAAAAGTCAATAACCAGCGTCGCGACCTCAAGCTCTGGACGGAAAACGGCACTGGCACGGCGATTCAGGTGTATGAAGCCTACGACGAAATGCAGGAAGCCGACTACATCATCAGCGAAATAGCGCGAGTGCGGGCGCGCACCAACCGCCCCTACAAGGATTTCGCCGTTCTCTATCGCACCAACGCCCAAAGCCGGGCAATTGAAGAAATGTGCATCCGGCGCAATATCGCCTACCAGCTTATCGGCGGCACGCGCTTCTACGAACGCAAAGAAGTCAAGGATGTGCTGGCTTATCTGCGGCTGATTCAGAACCCTTACGATGGCATCAGCTTTATGCGAATTATGAACAACACACCGTCTGGCAAAGGGGTTGGACAGAAGAGCGTCAGCGAACTTTTCGGCTGGGCCGACCAGATGGGCCTTCCAGCGTATCCAGCGCTCCAACTTTTGCAGAGTGAAGAAGCCGACCAGTTAGCCCACAAAAACCGGGGTGAACTAGAACCGTTTGAAAGTTCACTGGAGCCACTTAGCCTGACCACCAAAGCCAAAAATATATTTTTCGAGTTCATCAACTTGCTCGATGCTTTTATCAATGCCCGTGACGAAATGACGCTGCCCGATTTGTTCGATTTTATAATTAAGAAAAGTAACTACGAAGAGGCAGTCCGCGATGGCAGCGAAGAAGGCGACGAACGCTGGCGTAACGTCCAGGAATTGCGCGGCGTGACTGCCGATTTCAGTCATCTGCCTGGTAACGAAGCCCTGCCCGCCTTCCTCGAACAGGTGGCGTTGGTAGCCGATGTGGATAAACTCGACCCCAACAAAGACGCGATTACTCTCATAACCCTACACGCCGCCAAAGGGCTTGAGTATCCCTTCGTTTTTATCGCCGGGCTGGAAGAAAATATTTTGCCGCACAGCCGTTCGCTCGAAAGCGAAAAAGACCTCGAAGAAGAGCGCCGCTTGCTTTATGTCGGCATTACCCGCGCCAAAGAAAAACTGTACTTAATTTACGCCTTCCGCCGTTCACTCTGGGGCAATCAGCTACCCAGCAAGCCGTCGCGCTTCCTCAAAGAAATTCCAGCCAATTTGCTCAAAGGCATGGAGCAGAATTCCGGCACAGGCGGTGGGCATAGCGGTTTCAAAGGTAGCCAGCGCTCTACCCTCTGGGGCGGTAGCGGCAGCAAAGCGACCACCTGGGACAACAACCACAGTCCAAGTTCCAGCAGCACCAAACGCCCCGCCGCCAGCGCTGGCACAAAATCTTCTGCTAATGGTGTTAGCAGCACTAACGGCAACACCAGCACAGGTGCTACTCCTACAAAATTCAAGCCGGGCGACCGGGTAGAACACGCTAAATTCGGCAAAGGCATGGTCGTCTCCACCAAACCAAGTGGCAGCGATGAAGAAGTCGCGGTTGCGTTCGAGGGTCAGGGTGTCAAACGTCTGATGGCAAGCTTCGCCAATCTGCAAAAACTTTGATAAATCGAGAGAATCAGATGAGGCCGATGAAAGTTCTAAGCTTATTCAGTGGGGCAGGCGGGCTTGACATTGGCTTTCATCTAGCCGGATTTGAAATAATAGGTTGTGTAGAAATTGAAACTATATTTTGTAAAACGCTAGAGCGCAACCGTCAAATCGGTAAATATATTACGCCCGATTGCCAGATATTTAATCAGGATATTGCTACTTTCGATGTAACCCAACTTTCTACTACCGCGATTGATTTTGTGATTGGCGGCCCGCCCTGCCAGACCTATTCCGCTTCAGGCCGCCGCATTGGTGGTGCTCCTGGTCTGGATGATGCACGGGGAAGGCTCTTTGAACATTACTGCCGCATCATAACCGAACTACAGCCAAAAGGATTTCTATTTGAAAACGTGCGCGGTTTACTCGGTGTGAACAGTAGTGCCGCCTGGAAAGCGGTAGTAGCGGCTTTTTCCGAATTAGGCTACAAGGTCTCTTACCAATTATTAGATACCGCCGCCTATGGCGTACCGCAACACCGCGAAAGATTGATTTTGGTTGGTACTAAAGCTGACCAAAATTTTCTTTTTCCGCGTCCTTTATTTGGCCCAGACTCGCCAAACCGAAAGCCTTACGTAGGCGCGGACGAAGTTCTATTGGATTTGCAAGACCCCCAGGAACCCTATCACGAATACGACGGTAAATACGGCTATTTGTTATCCGGCATTCCAGAAGGCATGAATTACAGCTATTATACAGCAGAAATGGGCCACCCTAACCCGGTATTTGCCTGGCGCTCAAAGTTTTCCAGCTTCTTGTACAAAATTGCTCAAGATAAACCCGTTAAAACTATTCAGGCTCAGTTAGGTAAATTTGCCGGGCCGTTTCATTGGAAAAATCGCCGTTTGACCGTAGCCGAATTAAAACGCTTACAAGCTTTTCCCGATGACTATGAGTTTGTAGGTTCTTACGACCAGATAAGTAGACAGATTGGAAATTCTGTTCCACCCGAACTAGCAAGACATTTAGGGCAGGCTGTGGTAAAACAACTGTTTGACCCACAAGCTTATCTGGATTTAGAATTAATGCCCGCCGATTTTAAGCAAACCTTTGATGCCCGAAAAGGACGAGTTGCGGCCCAAACTCGTTCTACTACCAGACAAAACCTTACGAATAAACCAACCGCTCAGTTAACTTTATGGGATACTACAACTGAAACACCAAAACAAAATAGTAAAATAACCACCGCCACACCAGTCAATGAAAAATTTGTCTTGAGTTATAGCGAACCTGTTAAAAGAACTATTTTAGATTTTGAAAGTACTATCCAGGCTTTAGAAACAGGAGTATCACCCAATTCTAATTTTGTAAATAAGCATCTCTTTATAGTAGAAACAGTATCAGACAAAAATTTAGCCAACAAATTGCAAGTAAATGTGCGTGAGTTAGAAATGGAGATTGAAAATTTTCCGAGTTGGCAACTCAACCTCCAGCTTTATACACCACTAAGTGATGCTACCGAGAAATTAGAAATCAGGCTTTTCTGCTCCGACCAACGTTATGTTTATGTTGCCTGGGATGTAGCCGAGGAAATTATCAAGCAGCGCTCCGCTTACATTTCTTTAGTGGCTTTGTACGGTCACTTTGCCGAGCCAAAAATAAAATTTACTGCCGAACTGAGAAATTTAACTCAAGTTGATACTCCGTTAACTAATCTGGTGGGATTTTTTAGCTGCTTTGAGAACTGCGGACGAAACTTACCAACTAGCTTCATCGCCCAAAGCGTAGGTGTAAGCCACGACTCGCTAAAACTGGCTTTGAGTGAATTACGTCGCCTTCGTTATGATATTAGAAGTCACCGCACCAGCGTGCGTATACCAGAAGACTACTATTTTTGTGCCTATCCTTTTCCTGAGTTGAGTGCGAATTACCAGCTAAACAAGCCAGTTTAAATTTTTAGAGGAACAATTTTTGAGCGACCAAACACCCAGCGAGATACTAAAAACAACATATGATAAAGCGCTTGAAGCAATTAATCAAAATGATATGAGCATTGAAACAAAATTATCTCAAGAACAGTTAGTCTGGCTTGCCAGTTTCACCAGCGCCCCCGAAAGACGCAAAGGAGTGTTAACTGTGCTGATTACCAGTCTGGTAAAGAAAATTTCAAACCCGGACCAGGATGTACGCCAGCATCAAGAAAATTTACCAGGAGGATATTCAGGTTGGGGTTTAGATACGAACGTCGTTACACCTTTCATGCGAAGAGTTGGATTTCCAAGTATGGCGGAAAGTGGCTGGCTCACCCGAAGTTTGGAGCAAAATCATGCTTATGACAAAAACTATCCGGGTAGAATTACACCTCTTTCTCTAAAAAATAGTTTTCTTAGTATTTTGGACGATGTTCAAAAACACCCTGTTATAGCCGAAACTTGCTTAATTTACCTTTTTATCAAATTGGAAGAGTTTAAAAGGCTACAAGCAATCAGTCCCGTGGTAAAAGTACCGACTGAAATAGCAAACCGGCTGACTGTTTCAACAGTAGTTGATTGTCTAAAGCAACATTTCACAACACGCTATGCCACTGGCGTTGCAGGTGCTTCACGCCTACCAGTTTTGGCTCTCTACGCAGTCTACCAGTGTTTGATAGAAGAATTAGCTCGCTATAACGGTAAAGAATTGCTCCCTCTCGAAAGTCACACTTCGGCAGATACAAAATCAGGTAGATTAGGCGATATAAATATAGTTCAGTTTTCAACACAAGGTGCGAAACCTATTTCTTTTGAAGGAGTTGAGGTTAAATTTGGTATACCTATATCACTCAATTTAGTAGAAGTAACCTATCAAAAAATTAAACCATCGTCAGTTGAAAGATATTACCTGCTCTCAACTTCGGACGTGAAAGAAAAAGACCGCCTTGCGATTGATAGTTTTATACAAATTGTAAAAACGGAACACGGTTGCGAATTAATCGTTAATGGCGTAATACCGTCATTGAAATACTACCTACGGCTCATAAATAATATAGGCAATTTCCTGGACTATTATACTGATAGCCTTCAGGCTGACCCTGTTATAAAAGCTGAACACCGCGTAAAATGGAATAGTATTATAGAATCGCAATTACAATCGTTATAGTTGACTATAAGCATTAAATTTGGTTTTGTGTTTGTGTAAGGAAAAATACAGATTGAGGACGCAAGACTTTAGCGAATCACAAGAAGAGCAGCAAATAGAACACAAAGAGGCCGGCAACCCTAAACAATTTATTGTTGGGTTGCGCGGCTGGTTCGGCGAAAACGCCGAGCCGTTAAAATTGTGGCTGGCTTTTCGGTTAGTTTTATTTGTTATACCTGTTTTTGCCGGATTTTTAATACCGTTCTCCGACCACAACCCCTTACCACCGGGCTACACTCCTAACCCTAATATCTGGATGGAGAGGTTAGTCCGAAGCTGGACGCGCTGGGATGGTGGTTTTTATACCACTATTGCCAGTGATGGCTATACTCCCGCTGCTCATCCCGGCGATGCCCATATTGCTTTCTTCCCGCTTTACCCTCATTTAATCAGAGCAGTAGCAGTAATTTTTGCGCTTGGCAATACCCGTTATGATGCACTGAATATCTCGGCGATAGTAATTTCTTCGCTGGCAACGCTGGCGCTTTTTGTCGGCTTGTACAAGCTGGCCCGGATTGATTACGACGAACAAACCAGCCGTTTATCGGTGGTTTATCTTGCCGCTTTCCCGATGTCATTTTTCTTGCTGGCGATTTATACCGAGTCGCTTTTTATGGCACTGGCGGTCTGGGCATTTTGGGCGGCGCGGAAAAATCGCTGGTTGTTGGCGGGAGTCCTGGCAGCCCTGGCGGTACTAAGCAAGAATCAGGGCGTGCTTCTGGCGGCGGCGCTTGGTATCGAGTATTTGAACCAGATTCGGTTTAATCCTCGGCGGCTGGATTGGCGTGTTTTTACTTTCGCCTTACCCGGTTTAGCGCTGACAGGCTGGATGGGCATCAATGTGTTGACCTTTGGCGAACCGTTTCATTATGTAAAGTCGGCCCAGGATAATTTCGCCCGTTTCTTTGCCTGGCCTACCTATACGTTACGGCTTGCCACCGAACACTTTTTTAATCAGCGCAGCCCTGGCTCGTTCCTGCCGCGCAACTATGATTCTGGCTACGACCTCGACTCGATTTTATATGATTATCCAATTACGTTGGCCTTCTTTGGACTGGGCGCACTAACGCTGATAGCGGTCTGGCTACGCCGAATACGCCTGAGCTATTTAGTCTTTTTCGGCTTGTGCCTGTTGCAACCACTTTTCTCGCCCAACCGCGTCTCTATCCTGGCAAGCCTGCCGCGCTACCTGCTGATAATTTTCCCGGCCTTCCTGCTGTTGGCCCTGATTGGACGGCGCTGGCCCATCTTTAATTATATTTACCTGGGTTTATGTCTACCCTTGCTCGGCCTTTTCCTGGCCCGCTACAGCCTTAACTATTGGGTAGCTTGAGTCTGATTTTATTGAATAACAGGAGTTCATTTTGGATAATCTACCGACCCTGCTAATTACCGGCGCAAGCGGAAACGTTGGTACAGCTTACCGTCGTCATCTAGCAGAGCAACCAGTGCCTTACGCCTTGCGCTGTACCGATATTAAATTGCCGAAAGGCGAACAACCCGACGGTGACTGGCACATCGGCAACCTGAGTGACTCTGAGTTTGTGCGTCAGGTCATAACGGGCGTAGATACCATTCTTCACTTGGGTGCTGACCCCGACCCTGAAGCCGATTTTTATGATAGCCTGCTCGACAACAATTTCAAAGCTACTTACAACGTTTTCCGAACGGCAGCCGAAGCAGGCGTGAAAAAGATAATTTATGCGAGCAGCGCCCAAACCGTCTTTGGCTATCAGGAAGATGAGCCAGGCATCCAGGTACATTCGGGCATGGCAGTGCAACCCCTCAATATGTATGGCGTGAGCAAATGTTTCGGCGAGGCAACCGCCGCCGTTTTTGCCCATTCTCACAAGTTAGCCGCTATCTGTGTAAGAATTGGCTGGTTCATCGGTTTAGATGAATTAACCAACCTGACCAACCCCGACCTTGAAATACTCCGCCGTGTCGTGACTCATCGCGACCTTTGCCACTTGTTCGATTGCTGCTTACAGGCTAAAGATATTACCTATGCCATTGTTCATGGTCTAAGCAATAATCGCTATCCCTACCTTGATTTAAGAGAGACCAAAGCGCTGCTGGGCTACGCGCCGCAAGATGATGCTTTTGCTCTCACTGGTATACTGCCTCGTCTAAACGAGCCACAATAATATCCTAATCCAGCGAGTTGGTCAGACTGAATGAAATCAGCATTTCCAATATTGTGGAAAGTGTGGACGCTATCGGGAAAAGTGGTGGATAAAGTCGTGGATAAAGGGGTAGCGCAATAAAGTTCAGGTAGCTATAATTCGTAAGCAGTTCTTCTGGTGCTTAAGGATTCTCGTTGTAAATAGTGACAAAGCCATTACTTTTTAGTACAATTGTTTGCGTGGCACTGTCTTTTTTGCGCCGTGTTTTTCGGTGCAACAAGTAGAAAATAAAATAATGGAACTCAAAGAACGCAGTACAACAAAATATGGAGTCTGGTCGGTAGTAAACGAAACTAGCCGGACAGAAGAAGAGCTGGGCAGCCTGGATGTTATTGAGATTCTCGAAACTGAAGAAGCGGCCTTGTCATTCTCCCATCAAACCACCTCTTTTGAATTTCTATCCGATGAAATTTATTTAAAACTATATCAATTTTACCGTACCGAGCGCGACCACCAACGCGAAGCATTAACAAAAGCGCGGGCCGAGACTCAAGCCAGAGTGCGGGCTAAAGCAGAAGCACAGCGCCAACAACCATCGGTGAATATTCCGACCACGCCTGTTGGTTCTCGTAGCAATGGAACAGCTACTCCAAAACCCAGACAATCGCGAAACGAATTGGTTAGCAGCGCGAATTTTACCGGGCTAAATTTTCCGCCATTAGAAATAGATACCGTGCCGCCGGTTGAGTACGAACTAATCTCGGATGATTTTAAGCTACCCGAAATTATTGATAAGCTCCTGACGCAGCCCATCTTAGCGGTAGATACTGAAACCAGCGGCCTTGATCCGTATGAATCTAAGCTCTTGTTGGTGCAAATCGCATCTCCTGAAAAATGCTACATTATTGATGCTACCAAAGTCAACCTTAAACCGCTCAAACGTCTGCTCGAAAACGAGCGCAGCTTGAAAATTTTACAGAATGCCAAGTTCGACTACGAAATGTTGCTTCAGCAGGCCGGAATCGAGCTTAATAACGTTTATGATACTTATTTAGCAGAACGATTATTGACTGCCGGGTTAGGTATGGAAGTTAATCTGGCTGCGATTGTGCAACGCTATCTAAACGAAAAGATGGACAAATCAGTCCGTAAAACCTTTTATGGTGCGAATAGTATTGGTCATGTTTCGCCCGACCAACTGAATTATGCTGCTAGAGACGTAATGGTACTATTTCCGATCTATTGCAAACAGTTACGCAAACTTAAACAAGAAAAGTTGCTGGCAGTAGCCGAACTTGAATTCAAGTGCGTAACAGCGGTCGGCGACCTTGAACTGGCAGGCTGTAAACTGGATGTAGTAAAGTGGCGGAAAATCCTGACCGACGTAGAACAGAAACGTGATATTGTCCGAACCGAACTAATGGAAATGTTACCGAGTGGCGGGGCTAAGCAAAGCTCAATGTTTGGTAGCGATGAGTACGTAATCAATTTGAATAGCCAATCGCAAATTATGGCGCAGTTCGCCCGGCTAAATCCGCCTATTATATTAGAAGGAACAAGTGAGCAAGAACTCAATAAACAAGGCAATCGAATTGAAGTTAAAAAATTACTTGAATATCGCAGCCTTGAAAAAACGCTGGGTTCTTTTGGTGAAGGTGTATTGGCCCAAATTCATCCTAAAACTGGTCGCATTCATCCTAATTTTTTGCAATACGGCGCAGATACTGGACGCTTCAGTTGCAGCAATCCCAATGTTCAACAGATTCCAGCTACGTCAGATTTCCGCTCCTGTTTCATCGCTGAAGAAGGTTATCGGTTAGTAATCTGCGATTATAGTCAGGCAGAATTAAGAATTTTAGCAGAACTAAGCGGCGACCCAGGCTTTATCGAAGCTTTCAGGACTGGTGGCGACTTGCACAAACTGGCAGCCTCTCAAATGTTTCAGGTAGCGGTTGAAGATGTCTCAAAAGAGCAACGTAGTGCCGCTAAAGCAATCAACTTTGGCCTCGCCTACGGCATGGGGCCACAGGGTCTGGCAGTACGTATTGATAAGACCGTAGATGAAGCCCGTACTCTGATTGAGGTTTACTTTAAGGCATTTAGCGGAGTACAAAAATGGCTCGAAAAAGCCGGAAAAGACTCGGTGCGTCTGCTCTACAGCCCTACTCCGCTTGGTCGTAAGCGTTACTACAAACCGATTGACCGCGAAGACCCCGATTACCGCAAGAAAATGGGTGATATTGACCGACAAGGAAAGAATGCACCAATCCAGGGCGCAAATGCGGATATGACTAAAATGGCGCTTATCTTCTTACGCGAAAAACTAAAGGGTTATGACGCTCGAATTGTGAATACCGTACATGATGAGATTGTAGTTGAGGTACGTGAAGAGCAAGCTGAAGTGGTCTGTAAGCTGGTAGAGGCCGAGATGCTTCGCGCTGGACAGGAAATATTAAAAGATGTTCCAATTGTAGCTGATGCCAAGATTGCAGATTATTGGAGCAAATAACGTTATATCTTTTGTAAAAACATACTGTTGCAATCCTGTTAAATCACATCTTTTTACAGATTGCACATAGATACTTTACCGACATGCCCTCCTCCCGACAGAGATGGGTATCAACTATTTCTTTGTAGAAGCGACCCTATTCTATAGTAGGGTCGCTTCTTTATTCTAGTGTTGTTGGACAATTACGTCACCGTTAAATTTTAACCGGGGTTTAAGATTTGAGGCGTATAGTTAAAAGTTAAACTCCTTCTCTTTTATCTTGGAAATTATGATATAATCAACACAAGGCAATTTATCACCAAACATAAGTTTAGCTAGAGGGGTTTGTAGAATAATGGATAAAAAGGCTGTTAAAGCACATACTCTTGGATTAAGTAATCAAAAAGGCGGGGCTGCCAAAACTACTACTGCTGCTGCTTTAGCCGCAATATATGGTACGCGTGGTCTTAAAGTATTGGGGATAGATAACGACCCACAGGCTCACCTGAGCTTGCAATTAGGGGTAGATTTCTTGCGTGAAGAGGGTTTGCCCGGTACTGTGTCCGATCTTTATTTAGGGAAAGCCGCTGCTCATGAGATTGCAATAACTACCCGTTTTGAAGGAGTTGACCTTGTTCCTGCTTCGGTAGATTTAGCAGCAGTAGAAATAAACCTGCCTGGAATGACCGGCTCCGATTTACGCTTACGTCGGGCTCTGGAAGTCGCCAGAAATTACTATGATATTATTGTGCTGGACAGCCCTCCTAACCTGGGAAAATTTGCAGTTAACGTTCTGAATGCTTCTGATTTCTTTTTAGTGCCAGTAGATGGCCCATGGGCTTTGCGTTCAGTAGATACGTTGCTGACTTTAGCGCAGGATAACGCCGAGATGTATAGCCTACCAACCAAATTTCTGGGTGTCTTTATCACAATGGGCGACCGTACTAAAATCATGCAGAACGTAAGAGAAGAAGCGGAACAGCGCTTTGGCGAGTATGTTTTCAAGAGTGAGATTCGCCGTTCAACGCTGGCCCGTGAAGCGGCTGCCCTTGAAACGCCTGTTCCACTTTATGCGGCTGATAGTGCATTAGCCGCTGATTATCGCGCCTTAGCAGATGAAGTTGCTAACCGAATTGGCCTCTACTAATTTAAGCATAAAGGTAAAACTAAAATGCCAGCTAAAGACTTTAAGAATGCAATGAATAAGCAACGAACCAACGGTGCTAATTCTGGTGCTCAAGGTAGGCTAGGCGTAGTTGGTGATGTACCTAATCCTGTCCGAGAAGAATTAGAGAAAGCGACTGAGCAACTGCCTGTTCGAGAAATTCCCATTGAACGACTTCATGATAATCCTTTTCAACAATTAGCCCGACCAATTTTAGATGAAGATACCCTGGAAGAATTGGCAGGTTCGATTCGGCAAAACGGCTTTTATGGTGCGTTGCTTGCTCGCCGTAAACGTGGAGCAGTTGACCAATACGAAATAGCCTACGGTCATCGGCGACGTGAAGCAGCACGACGTGCTAACCTGAATACTTTGCCAGTTAAAGTAGTTGAACTGACCGACACGCAAATGGCTCGTATAATGGCAAGCGAAAATTTCTCACGAGAAGACCTGACCCCTTTAGGTGAGGCTAACGTGGTCGGATATCTTTCTACAGCACAGAATATGTCAATTGAAGAAATTGCCGAGGTTATTGGTAAAAAGCGTGGCTGGGTTCAACCAAGAATAACCCTTTATCAAGCACCTGAAGACATAAAACAAATGGTGGAACAGAAGCCCGAAACGATGAGTCACGTTCGTTTATTAAGTCAATTTCGCGATGCTGGGCAAAGGGCTAAACTTATTGACGAAATCTTACTAAATGGCCTTACTTTTGAACAGCTACGTACCTATTTGGAAAATACTAAAAAGCCTTCTTCGACATTACAACAGATTGATACAAATATCACAAACGACAGCAATGCCGTTAATAGTGAAAAACGTAACAACGTTTCACGTGAAATCAAGGAAAAGAAAAGTAAGTATGACTTGGAAGAAGTGGTCTCACATGAGCGATTGGTTCGCAGTGATGCTTTGCAAAAACTGGATAAAGCTGCCGCAAAGTTTGAAGGTTTAGTAAGTAAAAACGAATATAAATTGGAATGGGACGAGAAGAAATACCTAAGTGATATACTAGAACGGCTTAACTCCTTACTTGATAGTTGAAAATTATGACTGAAGATGAACTTAGAGCGATTATTATCCGTGACGAAGAAATAACCGTTGAATTCAAACTTGAGAGTGAAAGGCAACCACAGTTAGCCGAAGTATTGGCGGCTATGGCAAACTCTCAAGGTGGTTGGCTATTGGTTGGCGTAAGTGATAATGGGGAAATCGTTGGAGTAGGTCGGCCCAAGACTATTATAGACCGCTTGAATTCCGCCGCAGGAAGCGTCGAACCTTCTCTATTAGGTAGAGTAAAAGTCCAAAGTGTCAGGACTGCTAATGGCAAAACGGTAGTAATAGCACACGTACCAGAAGAATTACAAGCAATACATTCTGTAGGAGGAGTCTACAGAATCCGTATTGGTTCTCATAACAAAATCCTTACTTTCGATCAGGCTAGAGCTTTAGCGTATCGGCGTGGGATCTTGCACTACGAGCAGAACGGGTTACGACAAGTAAAA
>JBBQXW010000139.1:0-16970 GCA_038209275.1 Chloroflexia bacterium
GTTGTACAGTGCCTTGAGCGACAAAGTGCATTTCAAGGCCATGCATATTGATTTCGTGCGCTGGGTTAGGCGACATTTATTTGACCGAGTAGCACCACAGGACATCGCGGCCTATTTACAACTTTTGCCAGTAGTTGCTACCCAACTCAAAACTTAACTCCTACTCTCAACGCATCACAAGTGGGTTATATTCATCGGCGGACATGGCTAACCCTCAAAGCGAGAATAAATAAAGAATAATTCAAGCTAATCTGGATTACAAGTGATGTTTGAGGGGTTGTAAAGAGAAATTTGACTAGGTTATTTTTGTGTGAAGAATACCCGGCCATGAATGGCCGGGTATTTGAATTCATGGCCGGGTCTGCTAAATTTCCAAAGCCGCCCGCACCACACCGCCCGCTTTTGCCAATCTTTCGCGGGCCTGAGCCGGGCTGACCTTTGCCAGTCCTGCCACTATCGCCGTTTTGGTTTCGTCGTTGCAATCGCGCAAAAGCTGGATGGCGGCGGCTTCGTCCAGCCCGGTAGCACGTTGCACAATGCCATTGGCCCGACGGCGCAACTTGGCGTTGGTCGGCTTTACATCCACCATCAAATTGCCGAAAGTCTTGCCCAGCATAATCATTGCGCTGGTACTGAGCATATTCAGCACCATTTTTTGGGCCGTTCCCGCCTTCATGCGGGTCGAGCCGCTCACTACTTCCGGCCCAACTTCGGGCGTAATCGCGATTTCGGCGGCTTGCTCAATCGGCATCCCCTTGTTACAGGCCAACCCAATCGTCAGCGCCCCGATTTCGCGCCCGTAAGCCAGCGCGCCCAGCACATAAGGGGTGGTGCCGCTTGCCGCAATCCCGACCAGCGCATCCGCCGCGCTCAGTTTTAGCTCGATAGCATCTTTGCGCCCGTTGGCCTCGCTGTCCTCGGCATCTTCCGCCGACACAAACATGGCTTGCTGTCCGCCCGCAATATGCCCAATGACCATTTCCGGCGGCGTGCTATAGGTTGGCGGACATTCCGAAGCATCCAGCACGCCCAACCTGCCGCTCGTTCCTGCGCCCATATAAATCAAGCGCCCACCCGCCTTTAGCCGCCCGACAATTCGCTCAATCGCTTCGGCAATTTTCGGCAATTCCGCCTCGACTGCCGCCGCCACCTTTGCATCCTCCTGATTAATCGTGCGGGCAATTTCCAGCGCGCTCATGCGGTCTATTTCCTGCGAAGCCGGGTTTACGCCTTCGGTTTGAGGCGTAGCTGCCTTAGCGAATTGTTTGGCTTCTCCTGCCATTGGTCTCCCTTTTCTGTTTGTTCTATCAGTTCTATCATGTGAGGTGCAAAACGGCCCAATAGCTCCCGAAAATTTCGGCCCGGCGCAAGCTGACCCATCAGCACCGGGCGATTTGCGCCTGTGCAGGAAGGCAAATTCGCCGCCCGACCTCGCAATAGTTCGTAGCCGAATAGTGCAAACGCCACCGCCTCTTTTGCCGAAGCCGCCAGCCCGTACTCATCGTGCCGCCGCACCGCTACATCTGCCCCAAATTCCGCCGCCAGCATGTTCACTAGAGTTGGGTTCAGCGCCCCGCCACCGCTTATAATCACTTCGTCTACGCCGCTCTTTGGCCCATAATCTTTGTAGCTACGGACAATCGAGCGGGCCGTAAAAGCCGTCAACGTCGCCAGCACATCTTCGGCTGATTTATTGCGGGCCGTTGCCGTCGCCAAAACTTCTTTCCAAAATGGCAGACCGAACAATTCACGCCCGGTACTCTTGGGCGGCTTCTGGCTGAAATACGGGTGCGCCATCAACTCATCCAGCCACGTCTCATCTACCTGCCCCGCCGCCGCCATCTGCCCGTCTTTATCGTAATTCTGCCGCCCGGCGCTATAGTGGTAGGCCGCGAAATCGAGCAGCATATTGCCCGGCCCGGTATCAAAGGCCCAGGCCGAGTCCGCGCCCTTGCCCGCCGGAAGAAACGTCACGTTTCCGATACCGCCAATATTTTGCAAAGCGCGGGTCTTGTGCGGGTCGGAGAAAAAGGCGTAATCGAAAAAGCTAACTAGCGGCGCACCCTGTCCGCCCGCCGCCACATCCGCCACCCGAAAATCCGCCGCCACCGTAATCCCGGTACGCTCGGCGATAATAGCTGGCTCGGCAATCTGTAGCGTCGAAATTGGCCCGCCCGCCTCGACCTGATGCCAGACGGTTTGCCCGTGTGAAGCAACCAAATCAATTGACGATTGACGATTGACGATTGACGATTTTAGGGAGTTGACAGCGTTGGCGAAGACTTCGCCTAGCTCGAAATTGAGTTCGCAAATCTGGCGGGTGTTGCTTTCGCTGGCACAGGCGTTCAGGACGCGCTGGCGCAATCCGGCTTCCAGTGGAAATTCGCGAAAATCGAGCAATTCAAACTCGACCTCGCCTTCCGTCGTTTCCTCGAACCGCACTACTGCCACATTTACCGCGTCCGCCGATGTGCCACTAATCATTCCGGCTATTGTTGCATTAAGGTTCATTTTCTTACCAAATTTCTTTGCCTAGTGGATGTCCCGTGTCAATTTCTTCATACAGATTGTCAGGGGTTACTCCCTCTAACAACTTTTCCAGGTCATAAACTGGAACATGTACTACCTCGATGGATAGCTTACCATCCACGATGGTTTCTTCTAGGGAAGTATTTTGCTCTAATCTCAATTGTCTAAAAATGGCCTTTGGAATGCAAGTGACGAGATTGTTAACCCATTGTTGAACCCGGTTTAATTTGCTCATTCTAAGATTCCAATGTAGGCTCTGTGAAATTATGTAAGGGCGAAGCGCATACTCCTTGAACTAAACGCCCAAACTTGGAAATAATACGTCGGTGAAACCCGCCCTGGAATTTATTCCAGGGCGGGCTTCCTCAAGCCACCAATTTCAGAGTTAATTCTTTAGCATAATGCGTATAGGGGAATCACGTAGTCCTCTTTAACCTAGTATATCGTCAGAAAATAGATATGATTCGCTCCTACCAAAACCAAAATTAGCCCTTTATTGCTCCCATTCGCACGCCTTCCAAAAAGTAGCGTTGGAACATTAGGAAGAAAATAATCATAGGGAGGGCGGCAAGGGACGCGCCAGAGAAAATCAGGCCGTAGTCGGTACTGAACTCGGTTTGCAGATTGGCGACCCCAACGGGCAGGGTAAAGGATGGACTTTTAATCAGCACCATCGAAGGCCATAGATAATCGTTCCAGAAGCGCACAAAGGTAAAAATTGCCAGTGCGCCGACTGCTGGTTTGGAAAGCGGCAAAATAATGTACCAGAAAATCCCAGGTTCGCTACAACCATCAATCCGACCCGCTTCCTCTATCTCGGTAGGAATAGTCTGGATGAACTGGCGCATCAAAAAGATACCGAAAACATAGGCCCAGCCCGGCATAATCACCGACCACAAACTATCGCGCAGGTTAAAAGTCTGCACTACTACGTAAAGCGGCACGAGCGTTACGTGCGGCGGAATCATTATAGTGCTGAGAATAAGCCAAAAGAAAATTGTGCGGCCCGGAAATTTTTTCTTGGCAAAGGCGTAACCCGCCAGCGTATCAAAAAAGACGTGAAACAGCGTAATGGTTAGCGTAATGACCACGCTGTTAAAAGCCCACGACCAATAATCTCGCGCCTGACTGAAAAGGCGTTGAAAATTATCCAGATTAGCGTTGAAAGGTAACAAATCCGGCGGAGTCTTGATAATTTCCCTGGTCGGCGTGAAGGAAGTCACAAACAGCCAGTACATCGGCCAGAGCGAAATAAGGGTAGTTATAATCAGGGTTAGCCACAGGATTATTTTCCACCACTTGAATTTAACAGGCCGCAACTGCTGGGTCGGCCTGCTTGCCACACTTGCTGCCATTGTTAATACTCCACATCAGTTCTAAAGAAACGGAATTGCACTACCGAAATCGAGGCAATAATCAAAAACAGGATAATCGCCTGGGCCGAAGCGACCCCGAATTGCGATAAGGACGGATTAAAGACTTTCTGGTAAATTTGGGTCACAATCGTCTGGGTGCTGTTCCCAACCCCGCTCGGCACCATCACATAAACCTTCTCAAAAACTTCAAAGCTGGCGATAGTGTAAAGCACCACCACGTACAGCGAGGTCGCCTTTATGAGAGGTAGCGTAATACTCCACCACTTGCGAATTGGCCCCGCCCCTTCGAGTTCCGCCGCTTCGTAATAATCTTTGGGGATACTGCCCATTGCGGCACTGAAAAGCACAATGCCTGTGGCGGGAACGGTTAACACAGTCGAAAGTATCACGCTATTCAGGGCAATATCAGGGTCGGATAGCCACCGTACTGGCGGCGCTCCGATGAGACTCAGCAGGTAGTTCAAGAACCCCCACTGAGTATTAAACATCCAGCGCCATATCACCGCGATAATAACGGCGCTGGTTACAGCAGGCAAGTAATAAGCAGCCCGGAAGAAGGTTTGGGCATACTTGTTCAGGGGTTGAATCAGGCTGGCGATTATCAGTGCCACAAATATATTGACCGTCACAGTGATAACGGTGTAGTAAACGGTATTTTTGATAGCTTCAGCAAAAATACCGTTCTGGCTGGTAAAAGCGTCAATATAATTCTGGAAGCCCACCCAGGTGCTTTCACGCCGCAGCCGGAAATCCTGGAAACTTATGAGAAAGGCCCAGAGTACCGGAATTAGCGTGAAAATGGTGAAGACAAACATACTTGGCAATACAAAAGCGTAGCTCCAACCATATTTTCTGATAAAACGGGCCAGGCGCTGCCCTACCCCAAAATTTTGCGCCCGCGCCTCCTTCAGTTCTGCTCTTGCCATAATTTTACTTCTTCGCTAATAGTTTGTTGACTTCATCCGCCGGTTTGCCAAGCGCTTCTTCTGCCGAAAGCTTGCCGAAGACCGCGTTTTGCAAATTCGGATGAATCAGGGTACGAATATCGGGCCAGGCTGCCAGGCTAGGGGTAATCCAGGCTGTCGGTGCAATTGGCGCAAATTTGCTGTAGGGGTCTACTACCGTCACCGACTTGCGCGCCCCCGGAGCCAGATAATAGCCCGGTACGTCTTTCTCGATTTGGGGACTGGTCAAGTAGCGGGCCAGATCCATGCCAGCCTGCTGCTTGGCCTTGTCTTTGCTGGGTGGTACGGCAATCAAGCCCACGCCCCCGGCGGAAACTGGCTTGCCCGTTTTACCGATAGGCGGCTGGATAATATCGAAATTCAAACCCGCCGTCTTTAGTACCGATGAGTCACCACTGGGCCGCGTCCACATGGCCTGTAGCTTGCCCTTCATGGCCGTCAGAATATCGTCCAGCTTTTGCGTACCGAAGTCGGGCGGCGTTACTTTGTGAACCAACGCCAGGTCGGTCAGCTTCTTCAAGCCGGTGATACCTTCCGGCGAGTTGAAGGTGTACTTGGTATTATCTGCCGAAAGAGGTCGCCCCCCATCCGAGAAAATAATAGGCCAGGTATCCACCAGACCAGGGTCAATCAAAGCGCTATAGCCGTAAACCTGCTCGCCGTTAGCCCGCTTGAAGGTCAGCTTCTTGGCAATATCCACGAACTCTTCGTAGGTAAAACCCGACTTAGGCGGCTCAACTCCCTTTTCCTTGAATACATCCAGGTTGAGATACATTGCAACCGGCGGCACCCAGAGAGGCCAGGCGTACAGCTTGTTATCGAACCTGACCAGATCGAACAGGTTGGGCAGAATATCAGCCTTGTCTTCGGCGGTCAAATATTCGTCAATCGGGGCAACCAATCCGTCCTTAATCAAGGTTGGCAAGCTATCATTCGGAATACGGAAGACATCCACCCCCGAACCAGCTTGCACTGCGTTGGCAACTTTCGCAAACCCGGCCTGGTCTGCGGTGTAACCAATAACTTCTACCTTAATATCGGGATTGGTCTTCATAAAATTCGCCACTGCCGCATCGGTGGATTTATTAAAACCACTGGTTGCGCCAGGAGCATACCCCAACACCCAGTAAACCAGACTGCCTTTGTAACCGCTCTTGCTGAGAACGAAATTGCCAGCAGGCGCGGCTGCCGCAGTGGTCGCACCCGCCGCAGTGGTTGCACCAGCAGCAGTAGTAGCGGCTGCCGTCGTTGCTGCCGCAGTGGTAGCCTGAGCAGCCGTTGTTGCTGCCGCAGTAGTAGCGGCTGCCGTCGTTGCCGGAGCTGCCGTTGTCGCTGCCGGAGCAGTAGTCGCGGTCGGGTCGCCACAAGCCGCCAATAGGCCGCCCATTGCTACCGCACTCCCGGTCAAAGCCACAAAGCGCCTTCGACTTAACTTCTTCTTAAACTTGTCAGACATTTTTTCTCCTCCAACTTTAAAGTTTCAGGTTTCTAGTTTCAGGTTTCAGGTTTCTAATAATGCTTCAATTAGTCTGATGGGCGTATGCGATGCGCCCCAGGCTACGAGTTTATGCTTGGAATTCGTACTTTATTGAGACTCGCCCTGGAATAAATTCCAGGGCGAATGTACTAAAGCCACCAACTGCGGGCATAATTCCTTAGCTTGATGCGCTTTTACACAAAATCTTACTAACTGAATTGCTAAAATGAACTTGAAACCTGAAACTCCTTATGTAGTGACGTGAAATGAGCCTTTTAAGTTGCTCATCCCTCGAAAATTTCGGTTAACCTTTTGAAATACTCGGTGTTTCTCCGTGCCTCCGTGGTGAATTATTTTTAGATGCGTTCACGCGAAAGGCGGCTGTAAAAGCGGTATTTGTCGCCGCGATAGACCGAAGTGGCGTACTCGAAAGGCTGGTTGCGCTCGGTATAAGTGGTGCGGCGAATGAGCAGTACTGGCCCGCCAACCTTTACCTGAAGCAACCGCGCCTCATCCTCGCGGGCCAAACTTGCTTCTAACTCCTGCTCGGCTTCCAGAGGCGGCACACCGTATTTGTTTTCCAACAGATAATAAAGGGAAGTTCGCTCTAAATCTTCTTCCAGCAACCGTTCGCAGCCGATGAAAAATATCAGGGCGGTTTCCAGGGCTAACGGTTCTTCGTTCGCCAGACGAAGGCGTTGCACCTTGAACAAAAGCTGGCCCGGCTTTATTCTGAGCTTCTCGGCAATTGACTCGTCTGCCGCCCACATTTCCTGTTTCAGTACCTTTGTGGTCGAACGCTGCGCCCGCGCCTGCATATCCTCGGTGAACCCGGTCAACTTGCTCAATTGCTGGGTAATTTTGGGCCGGGCCACAAACGTGCCACGCCCCTGTTCCCGATACAAAAAGCCTTCTTTGACCAGTTCCATCAGCGATTGCCGCACCGTCATCCGGCTCAATCCGTACTGCTCACCAAGTTCGCGCTCGGAAGGAATCGCATCACCCTCCGACCACTGACCGCTAATTATCTTTTCGCGAATAATTTCGCGTAACTGGTAATACCGAGGTACGGGACTGGCCTTTAGCATATTTCTATTCCACCGAAGCTTTTTCCCTGATGATTGAGCAACCAGTCTACACGTCTGGTTATGTAGTTGTCTATACCAATTCTAGCGCACTTATCTTTTCCTGTCAATAACTTTTGCAAGAATTTTCGCAAGAATTTTCGGCAAAAACTTCTCGAAAGCTATGACACAAATTCAGACTCTTTGTTTGACATTGAGTAAGTTGTGACCTACTATTGCGTTACTACGAGACCCCAAAACTTAGAGTTTTATATTTTGAAAATTTCGCGCGAAATTTTCAAAATATAAAATAAAAGGTCAAAATTATGCCGCTTAGTATCGCAAGCTGGAACGTCAATTCGATTGCCGCCCGGCTACCATTGGCGCTGCGCTGGCTAGAAGAACAGCAGCCGAGTGTGGTGTGTCTGCAAGAAATTAAATGCGTCGCCGAAAAATTCCCGACGGCGGCGATTGCCGAGGCTGGCTATCACAGCCTGGTTTTCGGGCAACCGACTTACAACGGCGTGGCAATTCTGGTTCGTAACGAGCTTGCCGAAAGCATTAGCGATGTCCAAAAAGGCTTTGCTGATGATGCCGAAGATGCCCAGCGCCGCCTGATTGCCGCCACCATCGCGGGGGTGCGAGTCGTCAATGTCTACATTCCGAATGGTCAGGCGGTTGGTACGGAAAAATACGCCTTCAAACTGAACTGGCTTGGCAAACTGCAAAATTATTTTACTGAAAATTGCGACCCGGCCCAACCTCTAGCGCTCTGCGGCGATTTTAATGTTGCGCCCGAAAATATAGATGTCCACGACCCGGCGGTCTGGGAAGGCAAAATTTTGTTCAGCCAGCCGGAAAAAGCCGCTCTGCAAGCCGTCGCCGATTGGGGACTGGTAGATTCTTTCCGGCAACTCTATCCCGACAAAGTGGCTTTTTCCTGGTGGGATTATCGCCAAGCTTCGTTCCGGCGCAATCTGGGGCTACGGATAGACCATATCTGGGTCACGCCCAGTTTGCTAGAGCGCTGTACCGAAGTAGAAATTAATCTTGCGCCGCGTGAGTGGGAACGCCCCTCCGACCATACCCCGGTAGTCGCTACTTTTAATATTTAGCCATTTAGTCTTTTGAAAATTTTTGCAAAAATTTTCAAAAGACTAAACGGCTCATAAAACCTGTTTAGGTAGGGGTTTGAAGGGTCAAACCCTGTGCGTGGGCGCAATGAATTGTGAGATAGGTTCTAAGTGAGGATTTGCAAATGTACGAACCGAAACCGGGCGATAGCATCGAAACTTTGGATACGCCCTCTGTGCTAATAGACCTCGATTTGATGGAAGCGAATATTGCGAAGCTGATGGCGCACTTCAAAGGAAGTGGCGTAAACGTCAGGCCACACCTCAAGACCGTCAAAAGCCCGGTGTTGGCTCTCAAATTAATCGAGGCAGGCGCAGTGGGTGGGTGCGTCGCCAAACTGAGCGAAGCCGAAGTGATGGCTCAGGGCGGCGTGAACGATTTGATGATTACCACCGAAATAGTGGGCCAGCCAAAACTGAAACGGCTGGTCGAACTGATCAAGCAATATCCCGACCTCAAACTCAGGGTAGTCACCGATAGCTTGAGCGGCGCAACCACTCTAAATCAAGCGCTGGAAGCGAACGGCCTACACCTGAACGTACTGCTCGACCTGAACGTCGGACAGAACCGCACTGGCATCGGGCTGGACGAAGCGCTGGCCTTTGCTACTCAGCTAGGCGAGTTCAAAGCCTTGCGCTTAATCGGTTTTCACGGCTACGAAGGCCATCTGCAACATATCGAAGAAGCCGCCGACCGCGAACAGCGTTGTCGCGAGGCGATGCAAGCACTGAATGAAACGGCCCAACAACTACGCGCCGCCGGATTCAATATCGAAACCGTCAGCACGGGCGGCACCGGGACGGCGGAAATTTGTGCCAGTTGCGAGGGCATTACCGAAGTGCAGCCCGGCTCTTTTATCTTTATGGATACGGCCTATCGCAAGGCACTCGGCCCGGTCTACGCCAACGCCCTGACGGTACTGGCGACGGTAGTTAGCAAACCCGTGTCGAATCGGGCCGTGACCGATGCCGGACTGAAATCTTTGTCGGTAGATAGCGGCATGGCCCGGCTCAAAGCGCCCGCCGGAGTTAAGTACCGACCCGGCGGTGATGAACATGGCATTCTGGAATGGGCCGAAGATAACGCCGAAGTGAAGCTGGAAGTGGGTGACCGGGTAGAGTTTATCCCCAGCCATATAGACACCACCATCAATTTGCACGATTACTATTACGCCCACCGCGCCGGGGTAATCGAAGCTATCTGGCCCATTTCAGCCAGAGGTAAGGTGCAGTAGGCGGCGATAAAGGCAGAAACAGTAAAGCCAACCCGGACATGAATGTCCGGGCTAAAAATAAATGTGCTGCCCGTTTTTAGCCCGGACATTTATGTCCGGGTTGGCTTTGGGGCTGAGATTTGGCGATAGGACCAGCCTATGCTATAATTCGTTTGTTATGAATCGAACATACAAGATATTCTGCGTCAAAAACTTCAGCAGTAAAAGGCGGGCATGATTAGTAACAGACAGATTGGAATTGACCTCGGCACAGCCAACGTACTGGTTTATGTCAAGGGCAAAGGTATTGTGTTGAGCGAACCAAGCGTGGTCGCTATTTCCACTAAAGATAACCGGGTTTTGCAGGTAGGTACGGCGGCCTACGAAATGATGGGCCGCACCCCCGAAACAGTCGAAGTTATTCGTCCCATGCAAAGCGGCGTAATTGCCGATTATGTCGTTACGGAGGCGATGTTAAAACACTTTATTGGTCGGGCAACGGGCCGTTTTGCTATTGTCAAACCAGATGTGATGATTTGTATTCCGGCAGGCGTGACCAACGTTGAAATGCGGGCCGTCCACGATGCCGCAATTCAGGCCGGAGCAAAACGGGCCTGGCTCATTCGCGAACCACTGGCGGCGGCTATCGGCGCTCAAATTCCTATCGCCGAACCAACCGGCAATATGATTATTGACATTGGTGGCGGCACCACCGAGGTAGCAGTTATTTCGCTTTATGGTATTGTCACCTGCAACAGTATTCGGGTCGGCGGTAACAAGCTGGACGAGGCTATTGCGGCTTACATCAAGCGTAAATATAACCTGATGATTGGTGACCGCACCGCCGAGGAAATCAAGATACGCATCGGCAGCGCTATTCCGCTGGACGAAGAATTGAGCATGGAAGTGCGTGGACGCGACCAGGTAAGCGGCTTGCCCCGTACCGTAATTGTACGCAGCAACGAAATTACCGAAGCGATTAGTGACCCGCTCGAAGCGATTATTGGCGCGGTGCGTACCGTGCTGGAAGATACCCCACCCGAACTAGCCAGCGATATTATTGACCGAGGCATGGTGATGAGCGGCGGGGGCAGTCAGCTCCGCAACATCAGTCAGCTACTTGCCGACGTAACGGGCGTTCCTTGCTACGTCGCCGATAACCCGCTCAACTGCGTCGCTATCGGTACAGGCGTGGCGCTCGAATATATTGATTTGCTGAAGGATTCGTTAAGCGGCGATTTTTAGAAATTACCGCTTCTTTAGCTCTTTTTTCGTTTCCATAAGCCAGACTAAGATTGGCAAATTTCTTTGTGAAAAAAGCGACATGGGAACGAAAAAAGGGTCAAGCGATTGAGACTGCACATAGTCACCTGCGAGTAAAACCGCAGGTTTTTTAATGCTATTTTCTGTAGAGTTTCGCTGACTCTCTTGCATCCTTTGAGGCTAAAATTCGCACCGAAAGGCATAGCTTTCCAACTCAAACTATGTTATGATTCTTCTCACAAAGCAAAGATGCTCCTCTCCTGGTCGAGCCGACCACTTTCAATTACTAAACAACTAATAAATCTGAAAGGAGTGCTTGAGAAATGAGCGAAGGAACAAGCGACAAAATTGAAGGCGCAGTAGAAGAAGTAACAGGCAAAGCCGAACAAGCCGCTGCCGACCTGGTCGGCGATGCTGATTTGAAGGCCGAAGGTGAGGCTACCGAAACCGAAGGCAAACTTCAGGGTATTCTAGGTGGCATCAAAGATGCCTTCAGTGGCGCAGTTGAAACGGTCAAAGAAACCGTTGCCAAAATTGGCGACAAAATTGAGGACAAAGAAAACCTGCCCGCCGAGGCGAAAGAAGCCGCCGCAGCCCAGGCCGGGGATGTTGCCGATGAAGCTGAAGAAAAAGGGGCAGGCTTACTGGGCGGTATCAAAGACGTGGTGAATAATGCCGTTGAAACGGTTAAAGAGACCGTCGGCAAAATTGGCGACGAAATCCCCGATGATGTCAAAGGTAAAGGCAGCGAATTGCTGGGTGGCATCAAGGATGCAGTCGGTAACGCGGTAGAGACAGTCAAAGAAACCGTTAGTAAAATTGGTGACAAAGCCGATGACGCTGCTACTGACAGCGAAGCCGGAGAAAAAGGCGCGGGCGTATTGGGCGGCATCAAACAGGCCTTCAGTGGCGCAATCGGCACGGTCAAGGAAACCGTTGCCAAAATCGGCGACAAGGCAGATAACAGCGACGAAGAACTAACCCCCGAAGCCAAAGCCGAAACCGAGGCTGCCGCCAAAGATTAGTTTGTACATCAAAGTTCAAAGTTCAAAGAGGCTAACCCAACAGAACCTGTTGGGTTAGCCTCTTTGAACTTTGAACTTTGAACTTTGAACTTTGAACTAGCGAAAAAAGCTTGACAAAAGCCAAAGCTCTGTTACAATAAACCAAGCGAACTGACTCACCAACTAAATCTTCTCCAAATTCGCTAAATAAAACTGAACAAGCGCAAGCTGTTCGACAAAAAGCGGTGTCTGGCTTTTCATTGAATTAAAACAATTAGAAAAGCCCCCCGGTGATAGCGGGCCTGATTTATAACAGGTTGGCGCGCCGGGTTTACCGAAAAGTTCTGTTTTTGCCGAACTGATGCCCCCTCACTTTGCTTCTCCTGTGGAAATTTAATTTCGACATGGCGTAATCAGAGCGACCGGCCTCAGTCGGTTAGGCTCGATTTTTTTGTATGCCAAAAACGAGCAATTTCTTTCAAAGGAGAAACTTCCAATGGCTGGTGTAACCCTTGACCATATCGTCAAACGTTACGGCGATTTGGTAACGGTCAAAGACCTTAACCTTGATATTAAAGACCAGGAATTTCTGGTGCTGGTCGGCCCTAGCGGTTGCGGCAAATCTACTACCCTCCGCATGATCGCGGGGCTGGAAGAAATCAGCGATGGCGAACTACGCATCGCCGGACGGCGGGTTAACGACGTAGCCCCAAAAGACCGCGATATTGCGATGGTGTTCCAGAGCTACGCGCTTTACCCCCACATGAGCGTCTATGACAACATGGCTTTCGGCCTCAAATTGCGCCATGTACCAAAAGAGCAGATTAAGAAGCGGGTAGAGGAAGCTGCCGATATACTGGAAATCCGCCCGTACCTCGACCGCAAGCCGAAGGCACTTAGCGGCGGGCAGCGCCAGCGCGTCGCATTGGGTCGGGCTATCGTGCGCGAACCCAAAGTCTTCTTGATGGACGAGCCGCTCTCGAACCTGGATGCCAAGTTGCGGGTGCAAACTCGTACCCAAATCTCGAAGCTGCATCAGCGCCTCCAGACCACCGTTATTTATGTAACCCACGACCAGACCGAAGCGATGACGATGGCTGACCGCATTGTGGTACTCAAAGATGGCTTGCTACAGCAGGAGCCTGACACGCCACAGAACCTGTACGACTTCCCGGATAATATGTTCGTGGCTGGTTTTATTGGTAGCCCGCCAATGAACTTCTTTGATGGGGTGTTGCGTGGCACTCAAACCGAAATGGTACTCGATGCCGGCACGTTCCAGCTAAACGTACCGGGCCAGTACCGCACCGACCTCGCTCCTTACATGGAGAAGGAAGTGGTTTTTGGTGTTCGGCCTGAACACCTTATCAATACCCAATTTGCGGATAATATCTTACCTGGAACGACTTCCGATGTAAACGTCGAAGTAGTCGAGCCAATGGGTAGCGAAGTTTACGTCTATTTTTCAAATGGCAAACACTCCGGCATTGCCCGAATGGATGCCCGCACCCGCGTGAAACCGAACGACAAAATGGTCGTGGCTTTCGATATGAACCACCTGCACGTCTTTGACAAGCAGACCCAGAAATCGATTCTGACCCGCCACAACGTCGAGCGCCCGAACCGCTAGACCTCAAAAATTGGGAGACCGCCCACTTGCGTAAGGCAGATGGGCGGTTTCTTTTTTTTGAGGTCTTTTTCTTTGATGAAGGAACGGCATTAGCTTTTGCTAAAATAGTGATGGCAAACTAAAACCCTGGGAATTTAGAGCCTATCTCAGTAGGGGCGTAATTCATTGCGCCCAAGTTCAGGGTTTGCCCCTTCAAACCCCTACTGAGATAGCTTCTTAGTATTAGCTCGGCCTCCTGGTACATGGTATAATTAGTGCGCCAGAAATTTTTGACCTACTTGCTAATTTTTTGGAAAGAATCGGTATTATATAATATAGAAGCAAATATAGAGGGCAAAGTAAGTAGCAAATCTGCTCTTACTGGCTAAAATTGAGATAATAAAACAGACAAATAGCCTGAAAACCAGACTTAAGTAACATGACTTCTTACTCATTGCGTAATTTGATTTATTTGTGTATGCTTCATGGTAATAGCCCAAGAATCTGTGCTGATTTAGAAACGGCTACAGGGTCATACTAATACGCTGCCTAATCGAATTTGTATCTTTCCCAGTTTTAATTACAAAAATCTTTATTAAATGTACTATGTCCAAGTTCTAAGAAAAACTAAATGACGGGGCAGTCTGGTAGTGTGGCAATAAATGGATGGCGATAAGCCGTGCTGAGTTAGCCCCAGGTGGGCGGAATGGACGGATAGATATGTCTTTGGCTAACAAAAATGCTGCTCGATTGGGCTGGCGAAACTGGCATGGCTCAGAAAAATCTTTAAGGCTATTGGCAAGAGCATTATTTGCGGCGGGCTGCGTGCTTGCTATCAGCCTGACCCTGACATGGCGTTTTGAGACGAATGAGGTAGCCAGTCAGCAAGTTGGAGACGCGGCTAAAGACGATATTGTCGCGCCCAAAGCCTTGACTTACGTCAGCGAAGTACAAAGCCAGAAAGCCAGTGAACGCGCCGCCATCAACCCTGCCAACAATGTTTACCGTCGGGACGAAGCCTTAATAAGCAAACAGCGCGATAGCCTTAATGAGCTATTGACCGCCCTGACCAACGGACGTGGCAATATTGTGCCGCCCAAAGTGGTTATTATAAGCTTACAAGAACAGCCAGTAATCAAGGAAAGTGGCCTGACCGAAGACCAACTCAATCAAGTGTTGCTGTTGTCGTCAAGCACCTGGAGCGAAATCGTTGGGGAAGCTAAAACTATTCACGGTCAGCTTATGGCGATGGATATTCGGCCCGATACGCTGACAAACGAACTAAGTCGCCTTAGAAATGCCGTTTACACCCCCTGGAGTATCAGCCCGACCCTGAGTAGACTGGATGAAGATGCCCGCCAGAGCGTGGTGGCGCTGGTAAAGCCATTTGTCAAAGCTAACAACTTTATTGACGAGACCGCTACTAAAATTAAGCAGGAAGAAGCCCGCAAAAAAGCCGACTCGGTAAGCGTAAATATAGTCAAAGGCCAGAGCATAGTGCGGCGTGGCGAAATTTTGACCACCCTTCAGCTTGAAGAATTACAGCAGCTAGGGCTACGCAGTGCTGGAAGCAACCTGGAAAATGTAATCGGGACGGTTGGAGTAGTAGCGGCGCTGGTGCTGTTAATGGTACTATATTTCACGCTGTTGCAAAACCAGATTTGGGGCAACCCGCGCATGTTGTTCTTTATTGGACTGGCCTTGATAGTAGCCGCCGCCGGAATGCGGGTACTGGTCGCCAATTACGCCGAGCATAATTTGCGACCCTATATCCTGCCACTCGCAGCAATTTCGATGGTGCTGGCGGCGCTATTAGATGTAAATCTGGCAATATTTATTACAGCGGTAATGGCGTTACTGGCGGGATATGTCGGTCAATCACCAGAGGTAGGCGCAGTTTATTTTATCGGCGGGGCGGCGGGCGCGTTTTTACTCTACAAAGCCGAGCGCACCGTTACGTTTGTCTATGCCGGATTAGCGGTAGCCGCCGGGCAATTCGCCATGGGTTTGTGCTTCGATTTAGCGGCGCGCAATCTGGATTTGGGCGGATTGGGTCTCTTGGCAATTTTTAATCTGGGCAACGGCCTGATTTCAACCAGCCTGGCCTTCTTTATCTTTAGTGCGTTGGGCAAGCTCTTTGGCGTGACGACGGTTATTCAGCTTCTCGAACTGGCTCACCCCAACCAGCCTTTGCTGCGCCGCCTGATGCGCGAAGCGCCCGGTACTTACCACCATAGTATTTTGGTCAGTAATCTGGCGGAACAAGCCACCGAACGCTTGATGGGCGATGCACTGCTGGCCCGCGTCGGGGCGTACTATCACGACATCGGCAAATTGAGCCAACCTAGCAATTTTATTGATAATCAGGGAAGCGGCCCAAATATCCACGATACCATTGACCCCCGCGAGAGTGCCAAACTTATCAAGGCGCACGTGGAAGACGGCGTAATACTGGCCCGCAAAAATCATTTGCCACGCAAAGTAGTAGATATTATTCACCAGCATCATGGCACCTGCATGATTTCGTTTTTCTATAATAAGGCGCTGGCAATGGGGCTGGACGTAAGCGAGTTGGATTTCCGCTATCCTGGCCCGAAACCCCAGACCAAAGTAGCCGCTATCGTGATGCTTTCGGACGGAGTTGAGGCGGCAGTGCGGGCTAATATTCAGAGCGGGCGTATTATAACCGGCGCAAAACCGGCAGTGCCAGCCGCCCAGAACCCCGATGCCGATAGCGGACGGAAGCAGCTGACGATTGAATCGGTAGTAAATAAAATTATTGACGACCGTATCCGCGACCACCAACTCGACGAATGTGATTTGACCTTGAAAGATGTTGACGAATTACGCCATCTTTTCGTCGAAATTCTGGCTGGAATTTACCATCCGCGCATTGTCTACCCTGACAGCGCCAAACCCAACCCAATCACTGCTGCCATTGAGGAAGCCAAAGCGCAACCCATCGAAGGGGTAGTGATACCGCTCCGCGAAGTCACGGTTGAGCCTGTTGCAACTAACTCATCGGTTGTCGCTGGTGTAGTAGTTGGCGATGGAGCGGCGGACAGTGGAGGTGAACTCCCTGACCTTGATTCAGACTCAGTAAAGGAGGTAGCCGGAATTGGAGCTGGAACTACCACTTCAAAAGGCATCAATCGTACTTTAAGCAAAGGCGGCATCGGCGGAGCAGGCCGCATGATAGGGACAGGCTCTTCTTCCAAAGACCAGGAAAACAGAACTTAACTACCCGATTCAGCACAACAACGAAATCAGAGGGATTTAAGCCCAATACCATTCAAATAACGTCTGTAGGAGGGGCTGCGCCCTCGATTTTACCCT
>JBBQXW010000140.1:0-16916 GCA_038209275.1 Chloroflexia bacterium
TCCTGGGCCGAACGCAAGATTTCGCGGGCGGGCGGTGGTTCATTGGCCTGACCACGCCCTTCCCAGAGGCAGCCGTAATCGCCGGTAGTGACAATCATACGGTTCGATTCGACCACCACGCCTGCCGTATCGAGGGCCGGAGGCGGTGCCGCAAAAAGATATTGAGCCGTAAAGAGCGGATGTCCGGCGCGAGGCTGAATCGGCTGGCGATTGAGGCGCTGGGTCAATTCGATGCAGGAGCGGCTGAAATCGTCGGGCGCACCACTTGGGATACCATTGCGGCAGGGTTCGCTCCAGACCAACCCGCCCCGGTCAAGGAAGCGGCGCAAAGCCTGTTCCTCTTCGGCGCTAAAACGGAAAGCACTCCGCCCGGTCAGATACAGCATCCGGCAACCGCGTAGCATCGCTTCATCCATCAAATTTACCCCATCCAGCAAATTGCCATCCAGATTAGTGAACGAAGTAGTGTCGCGGATGAGGCGGCGCAACCCTTCGGAATGACGCTTCCATTCCATATTGCCGGGCGCACCATACTTTATTACACCCAGGGTTAAAGCGATGCGACTGCCTTTGCCGCCCCCGGCAACACCTGCGCCCCCCCGCTCAGCTACCAGCATCCGCCCGCTCAGGTCAATTTCATTGGTGCTGGCCTGACGAGTACTGGCGACGTTGCGAATCTGGCGGGCATTAGTATCCAGGTTGATACGGGCCAGTTCGATACCGTTAAAGCTGGGGTCCTGGCTGATGCGAAGCTGACATTCTTCCAGCACCCGTGTGTTGTGCGAAGTGCCGCTATCGCCAACATTTTGGGTCTGAGTCGGTTTCTCGACATATTCCAGAACGAGGAACAAAAGGCTCAAATTAGCCTGGGACGGGATAGAAATAATCTGCTGCTCTGGCAGAAAAAGCATCCGCCCTTCCGGGTCAATTGCCAGACCGGGCCGCACCGTAACTTTCGTATCGGCGGGCTGCGAAGCCACTACATCTAATCCTTGTACAATTCCCACCCCGTGCATTGCCAGCAAATGAAACCGCATCTGATTGCGATGGTAATCGTGGGCATCCGCCCAGGTATTTTCATCTACCAACAGACCGCGAAACGGATTGACCCTCAAGAAACGAGGCTTAAAATTCGGAGTTGCCTGGCTAGTCATTATTAGTCTCCTGTCGCTTCATCTCTACCTGATGTCGGGCCTTTGCCCGATTCAGTTGGGCTAGTTTTGCCGTTCTTGCCATCTTTTGTCAGAGTGCCGGAAGGCGTGGTAGGGCCGGAACCACCGCTGCCGTTTTTGTGAGCGCGGCGCTGTTTCGCAGATTTAGGTTCTTTGCCGTTGCCGTTGCCATTGGTGACAAGGCTGAGACGATAGGCGGTATGGGCTGGTTTTTCGGTTTCAATAATGCGCCGAATCATGCTTTCTTTGGAAGCCATTTCTTCTTCAGACAAACCTTTAGGCAGGCGCAAAGTAACCGTGAAGCTATGGCGTTCGCGTCCGGCAATAGTGGTATTTTCGCCCAGGAAGGTTTCCGGGCCAAGCACCATCCCATCCACGTATTCGGTTATTTCCGGCGTTATCCCGGTATACAGTTCCAGATATTCGGTCAAACCGCCCCGTGTTCCCCGCCGACTGTACAGGTCAACCGCAGAATGAATTAGTTCGCGGCGCTGCTCCAGCGACCAGCTTTCGTCCAGCACCAAATCCACCCAGGTCGCCAGCCAGGGAATTAAATCGGGCGAAGTCATAAGCGGATTAAAATAGTAGTGCATATTATCGGCAAAATGCTGCAACGGCTTGAAAGTATCTTCAAAAATGCACAAAAAGCGGGCCATAAATTCGTCGCCCGCGTATACCGCCGGAAGCAAATCCAATAGCTTGCTACGGTGGGTAGACGCTTTGGGTAAATCCAGGGACGAAATACCCCCGGTGGGCCGTTCGATCAATGAGGTCATCTTTGCTTTGTTTCCTTACAAACACAAAATACAATTCAGACAAGCAATTAGAATTACTATATTCCAAAACTTTTGGTTTAGTCTCTAAAAATTTTTTGCAAAAAATTTTTAGAGACTAAACCAAAACTACTACACTATCACAACGGTATGGCGATAGCTGCACAAAAGTCCGCGTGGGCCAGGATTAATCATTTGGGTGGTTGGCCCGGCTTGCGCCCGTGCCACATCTTGCACCGGGAACATCTCGATTTTTTCGATATACTCGACCCCTTCAATCGTCTGGATAATCGGGTAAATCTCGCTGACATGCAGCACTCGACCAAAGGGCCAGCCTTCGCCGGGAGTCTCGAAGCGCATCGTCGGGTCGGGTCCGCCATTGACCGGGCGCAAAAAGCTGTAGAGGCGGCGCTCGGCCTCGCGCTTAACCCGCTCGTTGGCAAAACGATTTACCGTTTTAATGCGTACCTGCACCGTCACCCATTGATATTTGGGATTGATTAATTCGACCTGAGTAGTTAGCAACCGACGGTCATCCAGATAATCGGTGATGGCAACACGCATTCCGGCGGAAAGGCTCAGATGTTCGGGCCGCAAATCGCGCAATTCGGCATCTACTTCGGGAACTACCATCAGCACCACCGTACCCGGTTCCACCGACTCGCCGTTGCTGCTGGCTTCTACCGCGCCAGGAGTAAGGCAACGCACTCTGGCAACTCCACTGGTGGCCTGCCGGGTCAATACTTCAAAATCCTCGGCAGTAACCGCCCGGTTGCGGGCGCGCAACGTGCGCGGGCCGCGCATCAAAGCGTGTTCGAGACTTTCCGGGTTAGTGCCGCCACTGGCGGGGCGATAGTTAATCACGCTATCTACATAGGGAATAGAACTTTTCAAAACGTCAATCGTATGGCTGCCCACGTTACCCTCGATACCACCGCCGGTGCGGTAGGCTACCATAATAATTCGACTATCGAAGGGCGGAATCGCGCCACATTGCTCCTCCTCCCCTTTCGGGCTGCGGATAGCCGGGCCAAAACTCACTTCGCCAGTAATCGGGTCGCAAGTAAAATGCTTATGGTCTGGGCCGCTTTCGGAGAAATCGGAAACCAGTTCCCAGGTTTCGGGGGCGCGACCGTCCAGACCGTCAATCAGAATAGTCTCGCCTTCGTCAGGATTTAGGGCCAGGATTGGAGTATTCAACAGTTTGAAGCGCTGGCCCGGTTCTCCATTGGAGCGACCCAGGTCTTCTTCACGAATAACCTGACTATGGGTGGCGGAAATTGTGCCGCCAATAGTGTATGAGGTAAAGCGCCTTACCACTGGCGATTTGTTGTAGCCAGGTTGGTTGCGGCCCAACTCGCGGTAGCGACAGCGCACCCACCACGCCCGCAGAAGTTCGCCACCTACCAGTTCCAGTTCATTTTGAGCGGCAGTCAAAGGCACTTGCAATTCCACTTCGGCAAAAGAGACCGTGAGACCTTCGGTATTATCGCGGCCCACTTCAAGAGCGCGCCATTCGCTCTGGAGGCCATCCCAATATTCCCAAATCAACGGTGCGTCAAGCGGATTGATACCAACCCCCAGTTTTTCGCAGTCCAGCCCGACTACCAGGGTATTAGAAGCGATGTTCTGGCTAAAGCCAAGATAAAAAGCGTTGTTGGGCTGCGGTTCAGGCTGAAATACTTCGATTTCCTGAGCATCGCGGTCAAGCACGATTTTGCTGCGGTCAGTAAAGGTCTGCAAATTGGGGGTAGTAACCACGTACTTAAGGCCGGGCGGCACTACTACCAGGTCTTGCTCGGTGGTAAAAGTACGGGCTTCCTGGCTTTCGGTGCGTACTGTCGCGATTTCAGTTCCTTTGGGAATAGTTACCTGGGTCGGTTGGGCCGCCGAAAGCCGGAAAGTCACTTCGGCGCGGGCGGCGTTGGGCGGTGCAAGGCGCACGCCAATCACATCCAAAAAGGTACGGTAATTTTTTTCGGGGACACGGTTTATTTGATATAAAAGTTGGTCTACCATATAGGCAAAAAGCTCAATCAGGGTTACGCCGGGGTCACTGACGTTATGATTAGTCCATTCCGGGGTATAGCGCGGAATCCGCAATTTGGCCTCATCCACCAAATCTTGAAAAGTCCGTTCATCAAGCTTTATATTCGGAAGGGGCATTGCCTTTTTTCTCCAGTTCCAGATTGAAAATTTAAAGTCGGGACGCGCAAGGGCCAGCTAATGTGGTTAGAATGTCAGACGCGAAAAACTTATTCTTCTATTCTTCTATTCTTCATTGCGCGGTATGGTATAGAACGGGTAAACCAGGTTACGACTGCTATTGGTTTGTCTAATTGTATAACTGATGTCAATCAAAAGGCACTCTGGCCTATCGGGTTCAACTCGCGCATCTACATCGCTCACTTCGATACGCGGTTCCCAGCGCCCTAGCGCCTGGGTAATATAGTAGGCCGCCAGACCGTAAATCTGCGGGCCGGGCGTAGAAAACACTAAATCGTGAATACCGCAGCCAAATTCGGGCCGCATCACCCGTTCGCCAGGCGAAGTGCTGAGTATCAGGAAAATGGATTTGGCAATATCCTGGTCGCCCGACGAAATGCCGATGTTGCCCTGACCATTTACGCCAATCCCACGTCCCAGTGTAAAATTCCACCCTGCCCCAATATAGCCGTTCTCAAAATAAAAATTATTGCTCATTATTCTATCCAGATTAGCTATAGGTCGTCAAGTTTAAGAGGCATGACGACCAACCAGTAATAAGTCAAAGTTAGTTCAGTTTCACCATGCCACCCTTGATTTGGGTCATAGCACTACCATTAACTTCGACGGTAGCGGCGGTGACTTTGGTGGTAGCAGTGCCATTAACTTCTACCTGAGTAGCACTCATCTTGCTCGAAGTTTGGCCCTTGATTTCTATCTGCATCCCCTCGATTGTAACATTCTTGGTCGCCTTCATGTTAATGTTGCCGGTAGCAGATTTCACGTCAATATCGCCCTGGGCCTCAATCGTAATTTTATTATCGGTGGAAGTAATAACAATCTTGTTCTTGCCGGTTTTGTCTATAATCTCAATACCGGGTTTATCCGACGAGTCATCGAAAGTGACGGTATGGCCGGAAGTAGTTTTGAGAATACGTTGGTTAACAGCACCACTCCCGGCAAGAACCTCTGAATTCTTTTTGGGTGGCTTATCCTTGCCGTTCCAGAGTGCGCCCAATATAAAAGGCCGGGTCATATCGCCTTGCTCGAAAACCACCAGCACTTCGTCGTTTACTTCCGGCAAAAAGAAAAAGCCGCGATCTTTTCCGGCCATCGGGCTGGCTATGCGCGCCCAATCACTTTCCTCTTTATCGGAAAGCCAGGGGAATTTGACCTTAACTCTTCCAAGATTATCAGGGTCTTTGAGGTTGGTGACAACGCCAATTACCGGGCCATTTACCACTCCTACCTGTCCGTTAGAAGATTGAGTGGTTAATTCCAGGAAATTATTAATTTGCCGCCCGGTGGCTTCAAAGCGGGTCATATAGCTACCGTTGCGAGTATTATACACATGTTCGCACTTGGTGAGATAGTATTTACCGCTATACTTGGTGCCAACATTTTTAATCTTGACTGCCGCGCCGGGCTTGAGCTTCGGGTCGCCCAGACAGTTTCCTTCCATCTCGATAGCCTGACCCTGAAGTTCATCCAACAAAGCTTGAGCATTCTTCTCAGCCTCGCTTTGATTAGTTACAGGCCGATAAACCACCGCTACTTTAGCTGACCCAAAAGGCTTCTTTTCCGATACTCCAATTTTAGGTTTAAGATTAGAGCTTTTAGCTGTACCAACGATTTCTTTCTTGGTTTTAGGGTCCCAGCCGCGTACTGTTACTTCATCGGCGTGAGGATGGCTTGAAAGACGAGTAGTGAGATGTTGCAAATTTTTACCCCATTCCAGTTCGGCTACTTCAGGAGCTTCGGCTGGCGACTTTCGCAACTTCAATTTATCGTCATTATAATAGAGTTCCATTCCAATACGAATGGCCCGCCGTTTTAAAAACTCATAGTCGGTTTCGTTGTTCTGAATAATATAGTTATAGACTATTTGAGTAGCTTCGGCGTTGGCAGCGAGTCCGGCTTCCTGCGCCACCTGTTTCAGTATGTCGCCATCGGTTTTCTGGAGAAAGGTACGGATATGGCGACCCCGATGCAGGCGGTGCATTTTATCGTAGCCACGCACCAGTATAACTCTCATTCCAGTTTCGGCATCAATATCCAGCTCAATGGCGGTAATTTCGCCTTTTATGACCGGGAGGGCGCTTGGGTCCTGGCTTAGTGCAACCGTGACTTCTTTGCCGATTTCAAGCAAAGCATCATCTATCAATTCCATTTTAATCGGGTCTGGCTCATAAAAGCGTAACACAAACATGGAAGGCTGATGAAGGCTTTGCTCAACCACTGCCGACCGCAAATTGCTGCGAAACTTTTGTGGCACCTCCGCACCGCCAATCTGAATTCTGGCATAGGCGGTCAAATTCTCGTTGCGAACGGCGCGGTCAGTTGTAGTCATTTCTTGCTACTCCCCAGCAATAACCTCCCACCAAAGGGCAGGTCGGCAAATCACTCATTCTGAAAATCAGGTCGAAAGGGCGCAATTCCTCGCGCCCTGTTTTCTACAAAATCGGGATTTTGCTTTTCTTTTAGCTTTTAGAATTTTTGCAAAAAATTCTAAAAGCTAAAAATTTCTTATTTTGCCTTAGTTTTTGAAAGTTTTTGCAAAAACTTTCAAAAACTAAGGTAAAGGTGGAATAATCAGGCGCTGCCCGGCCCGAAGTTCGCGCGGATTATCTACATCGTTGTGTTCGGCGATGTAGCGCCACAGCATCGGTTTTTTATAATACTGCTGGGCCAACAAATCCATGCGGTCGCCTTCGCGGACAACGTGAACCTGACCAGGCGTGCTGCGGCTGGTCGGATTTTGTCCGGCGTGGTCATCCGGGCCATAATCTTTAACCTGCTCCAGCGTGAGCGAGACCTCGGAGCGAATCGGTGTGCCATCTTCTAAAAAGAGAAGAAACTTTTGGCGCACGCTTTTGATAACCGCTTCAAAACTCCAGGTAGTACCCCAGGTAAAAAGCACCTTTGGCGGGGGCTCGCGCTGAGTTGAATTGGGATTGCGCACCCGCACCGCTTTCCAAATTTTGTCGGTGTAGCGCTTGCGAACATCTTTGTTGCTCTTTTCGAGCGAGGTATCAAAGAGCAAGGTCAGGCCCAGCGTAGTAGTCTCAACCCCGGCAAAGAATTGTTTAGGCGTACTCTCGTGGGTCTGGCGCTGTTGCCAATCAACTTTGCGATTCATTTCGTACTCGGTCGGATTGAAGTAACACTCCAACTCGGTGCCGTCATCCAATAGTTTCAATCTGGCTTTAGTAGGCCGAGTAGAACCTGGCATAATACTTTTCTCCTGCGCTTATTCAGAACTTCCACTTACACTCAACCTAAACCCAGAGCTTCTTTAGTTTTTGATTTTTTGGCAAAAAATCAAAAACTAAAGAAAAGTTAGAATTTTTTAGCTTTTGAAAATTTTGCAAAATTTTCAAAAGCTAAAGGAAAAGCGAAAATTCTGCTTACGTTTATAGCATGAGACCGCCGCGAGTACCGCTGCGCTCTCGTTCAATCATCATTTCGTGCTTGAGCATACGGAAGATTTGCTCCGCCATCTTCTCAAGCTCTTCTTGTTTTTTGGCTTTATTTTCGCCGCTCTCCGGGGCTGCCCCTGTATTGGCCGGGGCGGTTGAAGCCGGGGCAGAGGTGGCACCGACTAACTCGCGCTGCACGGGCCAGCCTTGCGGAGACGAGCCATTGCCGGAGCTGAGAGAAGCGTAGTTCCGTTCTACCAACGAGGCGTTTGAGCCATTGTAGCTGTAACTATCCGCGCCGGAACTGCTTTCGGCAGCCTGATTATTCGCGTGGTTCGATAAATGGCGCATAATCAAGCGCTCGTTATTAATCGCTTCGTGTTCCAGCGCCTGTCCCGCCGCCGAAGTTTCGGGAACGCGGCCCTGGCCCAGCGACGGCAAACTGGCCTGCTGCACTACGTGGGTCAGTTCGTGACCAATCAGGGCTTGCCCAATTGGAGTGTGCGGCTGGTAGCGTCCGGGGGCAAAGAAGATATTTGAACCAACCGTAAAGGCTTCCGCGCCTATCTCGGCGGCGTGTCCGGCGGAATGGTCATCGGTATGCACCCGCACATTTTCAAAATTAGTGCGGAAGATGCGGCCCATATTAGTCTGCACCGCACTATCGAGCGGCTTGCCGGAAGTAGTTCGCAATATAGTAGTCGCGGCCATTTTCATTTTTACGCCGATAGGCGCAACCGGGGCAGCACTGCCATCCGAAGATTTGCGCTGTATCCAGGTGGCCGGATGAAGCGTACCCAGCACCCCAATCTGGCGCTCCGCCGGGGCTGAACCATCATCATCTGCGTCAGCATAATTCTCGGCGGCAACGGCGGCATCATCGGTCAGGGCAACCCGGTTGCGTTTGTGGGTCAAGGGCAAAGGCGCGGCCTCGGCTGCTTCAAAATCGGAAAGCCAGGAGTTAGCCAGAGTGGAAGCGGCTTCAGATTTCGAGGCTATCGGGCTGGTCAGGAAACTTTCGGCCTGCCGTTGCAGCGGCAAACTTGGCGGGGTCGCACCCGCTCTTTTCGGTTGTGATGGTTGTGTGGGTAACGCCGGGCTGAAGTTCAGGGATGGAAACGCGGCTTCAGCAGTCTCGAAAGCATCAGCACGCTGCATAATGCCCGGATTTTGACGAAGCGCGGGCAAAGTCGCTGCCCAGTTTTGAATACTCAAGCGCTCGCCCACAAAACCTGCCTGTGGGCCAAGTTCGGCGGGGGTGGTAGAGGCGAGTGGGTCAGGTGATGGTTGCGGCAAGTTTGCTGCTTCAGTAGCGTAACCGACCTGAGCATCAGGCAGACGTGATACGCCCGGCAATTCGGCCTTTTGTCCAACTAGCGGAGGTCGCACATAGCTCAGTCCTGAATTCGCCGGGTCGGGCCAGCCCGCAAAGCTATTTTCAGTTTCGGCGGCGTTGTCGTTAAAGGCCAATCGCTCTAGCGCTCGTTCTATCGGGGAAACCGATTGACGATTGAAATCCGAAGCACTGGGCTGAGTAACTTCGCCAGTTGCACGGGCGGCAAGCAGCGCGGATTCCAGTGGGGTTGCACCAACTAATATACGGGCAAGCGGCGCGGATTCAAAAGTGGTTGTGCTGATTGACGGGCGGACAAGCGAAGCTGGCTCAAAAGCGGCTGCACCAACCGCATCAGAGCGGCGACCAGCCTGGAAGCGGGACGGATAGCTCATGAAAAGTGCGCCAGGGCCAGTAACGGTGGCGGCTTGGTCTTGTTCCGGCGTGCCGGTAGCAACCCAACGCTCCATCGCCCGCATCAAGGCGGAAGTCGCCGGGGTAGTAGCGGCAAAAGATTGAGAAGCACTCACATTTTGAGTTGCCGTCGTTAGAGACGAAGCGACAAGCGGGCTACTGCTAAATCTGGCTACTTCGGCATTTTGAGTAGCTCCTGTCGGAGACGCGGCCACAAATGTATTATTACTAATTCTTACTGCATCTGCTTGCGACGCAGCGGAACTACTGGCTACAGAGGGGGCGGCAGCTTCGTTCGGTACTGGCATAAAAGCCGGAGTTCTGGCAATCGCCGGACTAGGCTCGGAATAATCGGCGGCTTGTGGTATAGCCTGGAAACGGGCCGGATAATTTAGCGTTAATGCTTGCGGCCCATTGTTACCGCCAACTGGCTGTTCAATCGCTTCGAGCGCTTCCAAGCGCTCCAACACTCGCACCAGTGGCCTAGGGAATTTACGATTCATTATTGACGATTGACGATTATTTGATTCCGGCTCGGTTGCCTCAGCAATTGTTAGTTCGTTAGGCGAAACGAGGCTGCGTAGAATTACCGGGCTGAAGGTGGTCGCCGGGGCAATTGTGGCAGCTTCAAGGCTATAAGGTTGCCCAATAGCCGGACTGTAGGCATTAGTAGCACTTCTATTGCTGGTGACTTCTGCTTGCGTTGCTGGCGCGGACTGATTAGCGGCTTGAGCTTGAGCGCGGGCGATTTCGGCCCGACGCGGGTAGACCAAATTGTTACGATTACTACCCTGATTAGTGGAAGCCGATACAGTCCAATTATTTTCTGTGTCAGCGCTTTCGGCCTGTTGCAGGTAAGTCAGACCGGGGTTCTGGCGCAGGGCTGGTAATTGAGTGGCCCAGGTTGGGTTAAATTGTGGTTGCACAGCACTGGCTGTATAGCCATTCTCGGCGAGTAGAGAGGGCAACGCCGCACGCGCTATTGGGGCATCCGGCGTGGCTGCCGAAGCTACTTCAGGCGAAATTTGTCGAGCTATCGAGGGCGCAACAGCAGTATTAGAAATTGCCGCCGTCTCAGTCTCAATACGGGCCGACGGTAGACCGCCTTGTCGCAACGAAACATAATTCAGCGAAAGCGGTGCATTTTCAGCCTGAACCGCGGTACTATCAACCTGCTCCTGCCGTCCGTAAACCCCTTCTAAACGCTCCATTGCCCGCGATAAAGGCGAGGACGAAGGATTGGAGGATTGAGGACGGAGGATTGAGGACGGAGGATTGAGGGTTAAGCCATCCTGAAAGTAGCCACGTTCAAAAGCGCGAGCTTGGGCATCAGGGATAGAAGGAGAAGGTTCTAAATCGTCAATTCCTTCGTTCAAATGGCGCATTACCAGTGGGGTAAAGTTTGGGCCAGTCGCGGCGGGTCTATCTGCGAATTGACGATTGACGATTGACGATTGACGATTGGGTTGTGCTATTTCGATTTTGGCATCGGCTGGACTGTAGAGAGTGTTGGGTTCGGCGGGCAATGGCGAATTATCCCATTGTGGGGCGGCGAAATCCTCGGCATAATATTCTGGTTCAGGGGCGTAAATATCGGCGGCATAGGTTTCGGGAACGTAGGCTTCAGTAGCGTAGATTTCGGGGTCGTAGAGTGACCGATTAACTTCGCTGGCTTGAGCCGGGAGCGGACGCTGGCGGCGGCGAGGCCAATAAATTTCCAAAGGAGCAAGCGTACTATTAAAGCGGGTATAACGCTGTACTACTCGCTGGCTGACCGAACGAAAACTAGCCTCCGACCACTGGCGATTTATCGCGCTAAAACGGGTCGCAAGCCGGGCAAAGCTATGGCGCTGGCTCAAACCAGAAATTTGCGGATTCAGGCTCAGGCCAGACCGCAGGGCCACCCGGTCGAGAGTACGTTGTAAAATAGTTTGCTTTTTCACGCCCAGGTTCTCCTCATAAGTCCCTACTTACGCTTGCCTATAACACCACTTCAAAGCCGGTATGGACGATTTCGATAGTCTCGACCAGGAAAGTATTATCTTTAACTTTCAATTCCGGGCCAGTCCATTTAATCGGATAGGCATTAGAGACTTCCCAGCGCCGGGCCGGTTTGCCATCGGTGGTGAAAAGCATAATACTGAAATTTTCGCGCTCAATTTCGCCTTTGACCGTTTTCAAATACCAGTTCCACAGCGTGGGCGACTGCGTGTATCCGCGCTTAAGGGTAATATTACTAAAGCTGGTACGCACCGGGAGTTGGTGAATATATTTATTCTGACCGCCCTCTTTATAGGGCATAACCTCGGTAGTAGCCGTCAGGCCAGTACAATCGGTGAAGTAGCCTTCCAATATTCCTTTGATTTCAACCCAAAATTTATTACCGCCCAATGGCTCGGCAATTCTGGTCAAATTTGCGCTTGCATTCACATTTACAGCCATGTTATGACGTTCTCCCTGGCCTGACTAAGCGCCAGACAATTAAACCAATTAAAATGAATTTTCCATCGGAACATTATTAATCACTTCGTTGATACGGGTAATTTCTTCGACCCAGCGCCGCCGATCAGCATGTTCCAGTTGCAAAGCGTAGTCCGCTGTCCAATGAAAATAATAGGCAATGTAGGCTACCTCCTCGTAAAGTTGCGCCGAGGGGTAGCAAACTATCCCCCCACCTCTGCCGTCGTCTGGGCCGCCTCCTCATTCTCGGTTTCCATTGGTCTGCCGCAGGTCGGACACACCGTACCATCGAAGCTAACTGAATTAATCCGATTATAAAGTCCCTGCAAATAGGCCAAATCAGCCGAGAAAAGGCGCTCCATAATACCAGTGTTCATATCGTTCTCGGTCAGCGTACCAAGCTTCGTGACCACCCGCGCCAGCAAAACTATCGAGAGATAAGCCTGATTATTCCGCACTCGCGGGTCGCGCAAAGGAGTAATTTCGTCCATAGCTGTTGCCAACCGCATAGTTCCCTTGCGATGCATCGTACCCGTGTTGTCAATAAACCCCTTGGGCAGAATGAAATCAAATTCGGTTTGCAAGCCCGCCATTCCTCTATTTCCTCTCACTTAAAGTTTCTAGTTTCTAGTTTCTAGTTTCTGGTTGACAACCAGAAACTAGAAACTAGAAACTAGAAACTAGAAACTTTATTTGCCTACGGCCATGCCTTCGTGTTCGATGGTGAGCGTTATTTCTAACGGCTCGTTGCTCTTGGCACTGAGGCTCGACCAGGCGTACTTGGAGGGCCAGGCGTTCTTGAAATCGAACTGCATGACCTGGGTGTTGTCGGGGGCATAGACGATGATGGAAATATTTTTACGGGCTTCCTTCATCTTGCCATCAACCACCGCTTGCCGCCACTTCAAAATTGGGTCGCCTTTGAAAGCAGCATATTTCGCCGTCAGTTTGCCCGCTTTGAGGGGCGTAGCACCCTGCGACTTGATAATAATAACCTTGCCGTCACTGGTGGACTGCATAGTCTCGCGCACTTCGGTTTCGGTTTCAATGCCGGAAACTTCTTTGAACGAAGCAACCGGGGCATATTCGCCTTCAAATTTGAGCCAGAAACTATTAGCACCAATTAGTTCCTGGGGATGTCCGCCATCAGCCATAAAATCACACCTCCATTGACATGAAAGTAATACAATAACTTTATCAAATCAGACTAACGCAAAACCAAGTTTTGCAGCAGTCACTCTAATTTCAAAAACCTGAGAAATTTTCTTGTTTTAGAAATATTTTTTGCAAAAAATATTTCTAAAACAAGAAAATTTCCTGAAAGGGTTATCCGGCCTGTGAAATCTGGCCGATGCGGAAAATCACGAACTCGGCAGGCTTGACCGGAGCGATACCGATTTCGGTAATTACCATACCCGCATCAATAATAGAAGGCGGGTTAGTCTCCTCGTCGCACTTGACGAAGAAAGCCTGGTCGGGCGAAGTGCCGAACAGCGCGCCAGTTAACCAGACATTGTCCAGGAAGGCCCGAATGTCGCGCTTAATAGTCATCCACAGCGTCTGGTCGTTCGGCTCGAAGACGGCCCACTGGGTGCCGCGCTCAATCGAAGCTTCGACAAAGTTGAACAAACGGCGAACGTTCAGGTAGCGCCAGCTGGCATCGCTCGACAGGGTACGCGCGCCCCATACCCGAATACCCCGACCTGGGAAGGCCCGAATACAATTGACTCCGTTGGGGTTCAGACCATCCTGCTCGCCCATCGTAATCTGCCGCTCCAGACCAACCGCGCCGCGCACAATTTCGTTAGCGGGGGCTTTGTGAACGCCGCGCTCCGAGTCGCTGCGCGCCCAGATACCGGCCATGTGGCCCGACGGCGGGTGCAGCATGGTTTTGCCTTTGGCAACCGGGTTATCAACTTCAATCCAGGGATAGTACAGCGTGGCATATTTGCTGTCGTAATTGGCTTCGCGCATCCGCCAATCGTTCACCTGCTGCGGGGTCATGTCGGGCGGTGCGTCCAGAATGGCAACCCGATTCCGCATCCCTTCGCAATGGTTCATCATAGCGGTCTGAGCTATCTGCACGCCCTTCAGGTCAATCTGACCTTTTTGATACAGCGTCATCAGGTCGGGCATCGCCACGATAGTTACATCGTCCAGCGCTTCCAGACCACCCACGCCAGTACGAGTGGTTACGTCGCCGGTGAAATCGGCAGAGGTATACTGAATCTTGTCTTTGCTGCCCTGTGGTGTGGCGACATAACCAGCTAAACTGCTCTGTCCGGCGGCAGGACGGCGGTCAGCAGGACTAAGCGTACTTTCGGCGGCAAGGTCTTTGACCCGTACCAGTTTTGAGCCAGTGCGCGGATTGTTTACGACGTTTTCAACGTACTGCGCGCCCTTTTTGAAGCTGACATCAAAGCTTTCTTCGGCCTCTGCCGATTTAATCAGCAACTTGAAAAGCTCGTCCTGACCTTCAATTTCGCTCACCGTCATTGTTAGGGCGCTGGTGACGGAAGGCGCGTGGCGTACTTCCAATACCGGCACGTTATCGGCGGCACGGGCCGACAAACGGGTGGCAGCCGAGGGAAGTTCGGCGGCTTTCTTGTCGTCCTGCCCGAAACTGTAGGAGCCGGATTTAGGGCCGCGTACTTCGGCGCTGGCCCGGTCTCCGCTGGAGTCGTGGACACGTACCATCTTGGAGCCATTCACCGAGTCGTTGACAACATCTTCGACGTAGCGTTTGCTCGTGTCTTTTTTATCGCTACTCAGGTCGTCGAAAGTTTCGGTGGCATCGCCGCGATGTACGGTCAATTTGTAACGTCCGGCGTGAGCCGAAGAATTGGTAACGCTGACCGAAATCGTGTCATCGCTGCCCGACGAAAGTAAAGGAGTTACTTCTAACGCCGTCCGATTAGCCGACCCTGCTTGCGGCAGGCTGATAGCCGGGTTAACTCGCATAATGTAGCAGCGAGTTCCGCCATTGAGGAAGTAGCCGTAGACCGACGTAGGTAAGTAAGCGCCTTCGATAAAATCGCCATAGGTGGACTTATATTGTCCCCAGTTGGTGATTAAAGTGGCTTCGCGCGGGCCTTTTTCGGTAAACCCCACAAAAGCCGCCACCGAAGTAGCGACCCCTTCAATTGGCCTACTACCTCGGTCTACTTCTTCTACATAAACACCTGGGGAAAGATACTGTGGCATAATCCTCTCCTTTGATTTTGGATTCGCATTTTAACATTCGTATCCAACATGACAGGCACGATGGTTGCAGGTTATGAGCCTGCGGGTTTGGTTTCGGGCTGCAATTTAAAGTCATAAGTTGCCGCCGGGATGGTCAGTTCTTGCCTGAGCGTAGTATAGCCAGGCGCACCTACATAAAAAGTACACTTAGGGCGATCTACCACATTGTTAAAGCTATAACGCCCCTGAGTATCGGTTTTTACATTCAGACCCTGGTCGAACAAGATTACCTCCGCCTCGTGAAGCGGTTGGTCGTTCTCGTCGCGCACGTAGCCGCCGATTTGCAACGACTGTATAATGCCATTGGCAGTGCCGTTCGCCCCGATTTTATCCGGGCTACTGACACGATTACGGGCGGCGGTAATTTCACTTACCACCAAATCCGTTTCGGGTGGCATAAAGCGCAAGAATTTGCTGCGTACCAGCGAAGTAGTCTCTGAATAATGTGGGTCAAGCGCAATCGTCACCACAAAGGTCAAGACTGGCTTTAGCTGGTTATCCAGAGCCGTCCAGACATCGGCGGCATTGCGAAGCACGCCGTCAGGCTGGGCCACTTTGGTAATCAGGGGATAGGGCTGATTACGCAAGGGTTCTTCCAAAATATCATTGGGCAAATAGGGAAAGCGCACCAGCGTCGCCAGCACATACCAGAGCAAGCGATGTTCATCTTCAACGTTATTCGTCCAGGCGGTTATCAGGTACGAGAGGTCGTAGCGTCCGCCAAGCTTGGTTTTGGTCACTTGCCCGTTGGGGGTGCGGGTGGTCGTCCAATCGTTCACCCGCAAATCCAGGTTTTCCCGAATATCATGCAAATAAATATTGATGGTGGGCTTGGAAATCGCGCCGCTCCATTCGCGGTTGGGTACATCAAAGCTAACGTCAACTTCTGCCAGGTTTAGCGGCATTTTTTCAATTAGTAATTGCTTGATGGTCTCGTCCAGAGCTTCAATCATGGCGCTTTCCCAACTTGAATAATACTACTCTTGATGTTTTTAAGAAGTAGTTTTCTAAAACTCGTTTGCCCGATTTAGCGCATGGTGATAGGATGAAAGCTGGATCGTTATTTTGTTTATTTATTCGTTTGTTATAAATCTATTGTAACTTAAAGCTACAACAGGGTCATAGATTTATAAACTATGTTTTAGTTAAAATTGGCGATAATAGCGGGTTCGCTCCCCGGCTATTATCGCTGCTCAGAGAAATCCATTGGCGGAGCAATGTCCCACAAAACCGAGGTAAGTTTGTAGGATGCTGCTCCGTCAGTTGACCGCTTGATTAACCTTCGGCTTCCTGTTCGTCGGCTTCCTCACGCTGTACCGATGGGTCGCGCATCATCGCCACTTCATCGTCCTCGGCCTCACGCTGTACCGATGGGTCACGTAGCATCGCCACTTCATCATCGTCAGCTTCGCGCTGTACCGATGGGTCACGCATCATGGCTACTTCGTCATCCTCAGCTTCACGTTGCACTGAAGGGTCGCGTAGCATCGCTACCTCATCGTCTTCGCCTTCGCGCTGGACTGAGGAATCGCGCATCATTGCCACTTCGTCATCCTCAGCTTCGCGCTGGACTCCACCACCGACAGCTGCGCCGGAATTGGAGGCGTTGCTGTGTGCTTCATGCTCGTGGGCGGTATCGGCAGCACCCACCGAGCCAGGAGGGTCTTCGCTCATGCCCTGCTGCACCGTATGGGTCGCTTCGTGCAAGGTCAGGCCCATATCGGAAGGCGATTGACCCGCACCGTAGAAAATATCACGCCCGGTAGTGAAGGCTTTCGCGCCTAGTTGCGAATTCAGGTCGGAGGCGGTTTCACCCGTGTGAACGCGCACTTTAGAGAGGTCGTAGCCCAGCGATTGTTCGGCCTGCCGCCGCACCGACGAGTCCATCGGTTGTCCG
>JBBQXW010000141.1:0-16907 GCA_038209275.1 Chloroflexia bacterium
TGGGCAATGCCCCCACAATTGAATCGATAATTTTGCCCTGGAAGAAAATCAACATCGTCGGAATAGACTGAATCCCTAACTGCCCGGCAATACCTGGTTCTTCATCCACATTGAGTTTGGCGAACTTGATTTTTCCGGCGTAAACTTTCGCCATTTCGTCCAGCATTGGCCCAATCTGCTTGCACGGCCCGCACCACTCGGCCCAGAAATCTACCAGCACTGGAATATCGCTCTGGCCCAGTTCGGTCATAAAAGTTTCCTGGGTTAACTTCATCGGGAGCAGGGCCGCATCAGCTGCGACCTTTGCTTTTTCTTCAGCTTCGGCTTTCAGTCGAGCAACGACCAGTTTGCGCTCTTCTACCGCTTGCTCCATCGTTATTTCGCCCAGCATTTCCCGGCCCACAATATCCAGTTCCATTAAATTAGGGGCATATTTCAGAGCGGCCCGGTCGCAAAAATTTAGGCACGGAGCGGGGCAATCGCCGCAAACTTCGGGTGTCACCATCACCATATTGCGGGTACGGTCAACATAAAGCGCGTCTTTAGGGCAGGCATTGGCTGCAAAACAATTAGGCGCACATTCACACTTTTTCTGATTAACTAAAACAGGCATAATTAAACTTCCAATCTTTAAATATAAACTGTTTGAAAATCCCGACCAAATTTTCAAAATATAAGAGGGGAATTCTCAGGAACTCTGGCTAAAATAGAAAAGTACCGCCACCGCGCTGGCAGAAATTGCGCCAGCCAGATACAACAGGCCCAATAGAATCGCCTGGCGACCAACCACCTTGCGACTTGAGCCAGTATTAAGCTGCCGCGAAATCAACACCATAAAGCCCTGGTAGTAACCAAAGGCAGCTATCAATCCCATTATCAGCAGTACAAAAACTTTTGCCAACCCTGAATTTATCATAATTTACCAGGGTATACCGCCCGGTTTTTCTCCTTCGGACATAATTTAGTTAATGCTCAGAGATAACTCACAAGTACGGTCTGTCAGTATGGGCGAATCGCATACGCCCGTTTTGACTAAACCTGGTGTTCAAGGGCGTATGCGATTCGCCCATACCGAACCCAGGTTTTGACCTAGCTAAGTATGTGCTGACCTCATTTAGCTCAACTCGCTCTGGGCGGGCGAATAGAGCAATTTTATCGCGTCAGGATTATAGCATAAGCATTCAAGGGATGGAAGTTATTCCTGGCGAAATTTGAACTCGGCCATAAATAGCTGAGCTAAAAACAAGTTCATTCATTTCTTAGCTCGGTCATTTATGGCCGGGAAAATCGAACCAGGTTCCAATTTTTTTACATGCGGCCCAAATCTTCCCAGAAACGTTGCTGGGCGGGCGAGGGAATACGGTCGGGAGTTGGTAGCATCCGCGCCAGATGAATCTCGCGGCTTAAATCCGCTCCTGCTTCGACCTCGCGCTGACTTAATTTTAGCTGGGCCAGGCCGAGCCGCTTGAATTTTTGCCCAATCGTACTGACCAAGAAGCCCGCTCCCAAACCAGCCTCAACTGCCAGAGCTACTCCCTCGGCACTATCCACCTCTGCTATTATCTGTAAATCGCTAAGACTTAGCCCACCTGCCCGCAGCGCCAGCTCCAGTTGCCGTCGGGTCTCCGAACCAGCTCGCCGCAGCACAAAGGGTTCGCCCTTGAGCTTTTCGAGGGCAACCTTAGTACCAATCCAGGGATGTCCCGATGGCAAAGCCAGCACAATATGGTCGCGCTGTAGCAAATAGCTTTCTAGCGTTTTTTGGCGCGGAATATGGCTGAGAACAGCAAAGGCTATTTCACGCTCCAATAACCGGGCAACCGTTTCTTCCTCCGGCGCGCTTTGCAAAAAGAATTGTACTCCCTGATATTTTTGATGAAAATGGGCCAACAATTCTGGCAAAAGATAAAGCGCCCCGGCAGCACTGTGGCTGTAAGTTAGAGTGATGCGTCCGTGCAACTCGCCCGCCCCGGCCTGAAAGCGTTCGTCTAACTGAATCGCTTCGTTTACTAACCGACGGGCCGGTTCAAGCAAGCTGTAGCCTGCTTCGGTTAATTCGATGCGCTGACCATAACGGGCAAAAAGTTTGAATTTGTATTGCTCTTCCAGCGCCCGCACATGCTGGCTGACTGCCGGTTGCGACATGTTTAATTCCAGCGCCGCCGCCGAAAAGCTGCCTTTATCAACTACGCTCAGGAAAATTTGAAGCTGGTAAACGCTAATCACGCGAAGCCCATATCCTTGAACTTTTCTAAAGGGTATTTAGCCCGGTTTTTAGCCATCGTGCGCTGAAAGCACTCTTCGGTGCTAACGCCGTAAGCTTCCGCCAGCTTTAGTACATGGCACAAAACGTCGCCCAGTTCAATCATTAGCTCATCCTGTTGCAAAACCGCTTCGTTTCGCATGGTTTGCACTTCGGCGCGGCGGCTTTCGATATGGGTAACGATGCGGGCCAGTTCGCCCAGTTCTTCCATTGCATGAATCATCGTGTAATAGCGGCCCTCAGTATCCGCCGGATACCACCCGCGCTCGTCCAGGAACTGACGCAAATCGGCCTGCGCTTCCTCAATTGTAATTGGTTTAGCTTGCATTAACTCACTTTCTATAATAATTCTTGTGATTTTCGCCTAGCCTCAGTCAGGCTAAAGCCTGAATACTTTTTAGTTTTTGAAAATTTTTTACAAAAAATTTTCAAAAACTAAAAGAAAAACAACCACTCATCCCGGTCACGCCCCTTTACGGGGTGTGAAGCACGAAGCATCTCAGACTGACTCATTATAAGGTCAAGGCGATTGATGGTGTTTAACAAATTAATCCGTAAATAGGGGAATTACAGTAGGGGCTAGGTTTCCTCGCCCAAAAATCGAACGCCAGGGTAATTGGGCGGGGAAACCCCGCCCCTACATCTGCGGATTAATTTGTTAAATGTCATCAATCGCTACTACTTAGCAGAATTCTTGCAAATTATACTTGCTTTGCCGTTTCCCTTCAATTTGAGGCGAGCATGAGGTGTTTTCCCCTTTGTAATCGAGAAAAAGCTGGTTTTTGAGACTCAAAAACCAGCTTTTTCTCGATAAATCAGACGAATTTAGACGAATTTTTAAATTAGGGGCAAAAAGGGGTTGACAAATTTGTAAATAGGTGTAGAATACACATAGGTAGCAAACAACCGAGAAAGTATGGACACAGATGAGTCAGGACAAGCAAAACGAACGAAAAAATTCTAAGACCAGCAACGACCAGCCAGACTTGGGCAATAAAGCCTTTATCACTCCCTATATGCTACTGGTACTGCGAGATTTGAACCTGCACGGTTATCAAATCTGGCAGCGCTTGATGGGCATGGATTTGCCCGGTCTTAACGAACATGACCGCCCGGCGGTTTACCGCATCTTGCGGCAGTTGGAAGAAGAAGGCAAAGTATCCAGCGAGTGGGATACAACCGATAAAACTGGCCCAGCCCGGCGGGTCTACTCGCTAACCGAAGCTGGAAAAGATTTTCTGTCGTTATGGGCAGATGGCCTTGAACACTATCGGAAGACGCTCAATTTCTTCTTCAAGGTTTACACTGGCGGCCTGGTGCCTAACCCTTTTGATATAACACCGAAGGCCACGCCGGATAAGAAAGACGAAACCCAAAACTAAGCCGGAATTTGTCTTTATAGTTGTTAATATTATCCAAACAGTAGTACGGATGGAGCGAGTGCTGCATCTGCTAGATTAAATTTGAAAAAATTGGAAGGATTAAATCAATGAACGAGAACATAACCGAGACCCCGAACGTAACCGAAGTACCCAATCAGGTATTCAACCTGGTTAGCGAGACCTATAGTGTGCTGCTCAACGCCTGGATTTGGGGCAACCAGCGGACTCTGGAATTCAACAAAACGATGCTGGCTCAGGTGGAAACCACCCAGGCTGAAGGCCGCAAGTACGTTGAAGACCTCGGCAGCAAAACCCGCCAGAGCATCCGCATCGCTCAGGAAGCTTATCAGGACAGCCTGAAGAATTACTCGGTCAACCTGAGCAATTTCCGCTCGGCCAACCAGAACAGCGTCGCCGAAATCAACCGCAGACTGGAAGAGATGCAGACCCGGTTAGAGGCTTCGGCTAACTAACCTCCTGTCCGTGCCTCTCTCTGTGTGTTCCGGCCTCCCTTTTAGTGGAGGCTGGAACTCTTTTTATATCCAAATAAAATTACATAAAATTACTTTTTCCTGTTTGAATTACCCTCTTTACAACCTATTTTTCTTGAGTTATAATGAATTAGCATAATGTGAAATATTCTTTTGGCAGCAAAAACTTCCAGAAAACTAAACTAAATTGGCTCTGCTAGGATTACTATTTGGCACAGGCGCTAAACTAGATAGGAGTCATTCAAAATGACACCGTTTGAGCTACAACGATTTAATGAGGCGGTAGGACTGGCGCAAGTGGGGAGAAAAATCGAGGCCCATGCTTTGCTCACCCAACTGGACACTACTAACCCAAACGACGATAATTTGTTATTGTGGCTGGCTTTTACTTCAGATAATTTGGGGGCAGCTCGAACTTTATTAGATAGAGCGGCAAGGCTAAATTCAGCTAATCAATCGCTGGCAAGTGCCTATGGCTGGTTGAGTTCGGAAGAAGCTAAACAATCGCTCAGGTTCGGCAATGTTTATGGGGCAGGCGCGACCGTACCGTCCGCTTCTAGCCCACATCACCCGGCGGTGCAACCAAGCTCGAATTATGCACCATCTTCCTCCACTACACAATCACAATCAGCTTATTCGGCAGCGCCGCAAGTTTCGACTGGTCGTGAGAACAGCGCTTACAAGCAAGCCGACCACCCACCAAACCGTCGTCCAGAAAATTCAATCCGCTCTTGCTAATTGGCCTGATTATAGCCGCACCAATATTACTGGGTATTGTTATCATCATAATTTTGGCAGTGTTAGGCCCGCAACTGGCCGAAGATAGCGTGGTCGCGCAGGGTTTGCCAGTTTATAGCGGAGCGCGCCGGATAGAACTGACCGCCACCGACCGCTCTATCGTACTCAAAAATTTTGAGCAGGGACTCCAGGGAAGTAGCGGCGGGAGTGTTAAAGTGGCTTACTTTGAAGTCTATGCCATCAAAGCCGCCGACAAAAATCCAACTTTCAGCTTTTATGATAGCGCCCTCAAAAAACAAAGCTGGCTTGGCACGACAGGTAATCCCACTACACGCGGTTCTAATACCCAAAGCATTTATCAGAAAAGCAACTCGATACTTGCTTTATTTAGCGGAAAGTTAAGCGCCAGTGATGGCCCACTTAACAATTCACGTTATAACATAACCTCGGACGAACTGGTGCTACTGGTGGTTGGAACTGAAAAAAGCTCCTGACGTTTGGAGATATTTGTAATTTGAAATGACTTTCAGTTACAAAAGCGCCGGGTTAAATTCTTAGTTTAACCCGACGCTTTTTAATTTCAATAGCAAACCCGATTCCGCCCACTATTTTTAGCTTCGTATAGTTTGGCATCGGCAAGAGCAAGCATTTTTTCGTGGTTGGCAACGCTCAGGTCAGCACTGAGGCCCATACTGACGGTTACTGTTAAATCAGGTTGAAGCTTATCCCAGGGATAATATTCTACCAATTGCCGGATGCGTTCACAAATTTTGGTGGCGCTGCCAAGCACAGTTTCGGGAAAGACCAGCACAAATTCTTCGCCGCCAAAGCGGGCAACTATATCCGCCGCCCGGCGGTCTTTTTTGAAAAGCTCGGCGATAATTACAAGCACCTGGTCGCCCACCATGTGCGAAAAGCGGTCATTAATTTTCTTGAAAGAATCTATATCGGCCATCACTATAGTCAAGGGACGACCATAGCGATTGGAGCGCTCGAACTCGTGCGAAAGCTGAATATCGAGATAGCGCCGATTCATTAGCCCGGTCAGGCCGTCTTCTCTGGCCTGACGTTCCAGCGCCACATTCAGTTCGCGGAGTTGGTCGTTGAGCGCCTGAAGTTTGGCGTTGGTAGCTTCCAAAACCTGCTTCTCGATGCGTTCTTCGAGCAAAGCCACTTCCTGCGCCCACATTGCTTCCTCTTTGGCCTGTTCTACCCGGTCACGAATTACCGTAAAGAAAAAAGCGGCTTCTTCGCCCCATTGCCCCGTCCAATTACGGGCTTGCACCGTGAAAGTGTATTCGCCCGGATAAAGGTTAGTGTAGCGAATTGAGCGCACTTCATTTGGCTCCGACCAATTTTCTTCCAGCCCCAGCAACCGAAACCGATAGCGGACTTTATGCGGAGCGGTAAATTCTACCGCGCCATACTCGAAGGTCAAATCATACTGCGAATCTTCCAGCACCAGCCCACTTTCGAGCAAAGTCTGCTTGCCCATCACCCGCAGCCCGGTCAGGTAAACTTTGCAGGCTGTAATATCGCTTGGCACCTGGGCGGGGTCAAGCATCGAAACTCCCCCCATCGTGCCAAACCAGAGCCGCCCAAGATGGTCTTTGTAAGCCGCCTCGCTACTACATTCGTCGTTAGCCAGACCGTCGGTGTGGTCAAAACAGATGAACGCCTCGGTTTGCGGGTTAAACCGACAGACTCCCCGGTTAGTAGCGAACCACAAAAAACCGTCGTTGCTTTCCACGATGCTATAAACTACACTGTTAGGCAAACCGTCATTACTATTGTAAGATTTCCATGTCCCGGCTTTTCGATTGTAGCAAGAGACTCCGCCGCCGTTAGTACCGAACCAGAGGCGCGCTTGTTCATCCTCGAAAATACTGATTACCCAGTTGTGCGCCAATCCATCGGCAGTAGTATAAGAAGTCCAGTCTCCCTCGCCCGTACTGGTATCGAGACAGGAAAGCCCTTCAAAAGTACCAAACCACAGCTGGTCGGTGCTATCCTGATAAATCGAAACTACATTATTATTTATCAGGCCATCTTCGATAGTATAAGTCTGCCACTTATAACTTTCCCCGGACAAATCGAGACAGGTAACACCGTTATAAGTGCCAAACCAGAGCCGCTTTTGTCGGTCACAACAGATGGGCCGGACGGCATTATCTGCCAGACCATCGGAGGTTGTAAAAGTTTGCCAAGTGGCAGTGTCATCGGACAAATCCAGACAGGACACACCACCACCAAGTGTGCTAAACCAAAGTCGGTTTTCCATGTCCCGCTTGATAGACCAGACAATATTGTAGGCCAACCCGTCCGATGTAGTGTAGGTTTTCCATTGTGGTTCACCCGCCGACATATCCAGGCAAGCCACACCGGTCAGGGTAGCGAACCAGAGCCGCTTTTCGGTATCTTGCTCTATATGCAAAACGTGATTTTCGGGCAAGCCATCTTTAGCCCGGTAAGTTTTCCAACGCTCCTGGCTGCTGGAAAAATCGAGACAGGAAAGGCCACCACTATTAGTACCAAGCCAAAAGCGATTTTCGCTATCCTGAAGAATACGCCAGACAATATTATGGGCCAGCCCGTCGGCAGTAGTATAGTTTTGCCATTTGGCTTCGCCAGACGAAAAATCGAGGCAAGAGACTCCACCCTGCGTGCCGAACCAGAAACGGTCCTGGTTGTCCTGACAAATCGAGATAACACTATTGTGAACCAGCCCGTCTTTCATGTTGTAATTTATCCAGCGTTGGTAGCCAGACGACAAATCCAGGCAGGAAACCCCATTGGGGTTAGTACCAAACCAGAGCCGTTTTTGTCGGTCAACCAGTATGGGCCAGACGGTAGGGGCCGCCAGTCCGTCCTCGGTAGTATAATTTTTCCATTTGGGTTGTTCAGATGAGAAATCTAGGCAGGAAACCCCATTCTGTGTACCAAACCAGAGCCGCTTTTGGTCGTCGTGAGTTATATACCAGACAAAATCGTTAGCCAGTCCATCTTCGGTAGTATAGGTTTGCCATTGGAATTCGCCGGACGAGTAATCCAGGCAAGAAACACCTGCCCCCTGCGTGCTAAACCAGAGGCGATTCTGCCAATCGGGGTGAATACACCAGACCCGGTTATCGGCTAACCCGTCTTCGGTGTTGTAATTCTTCCAGCGCGGCCCGCCCTGGGATAAATCGAGACAGGAAACGCCATTGCCGGTAGCAAACCAGAAGCGATGCTCGGCATCCTGGGTAATCCAGCGCACAAAATTACTGGCTAGACCATCGGCAGTAGTATAAAGTTTCCAGACATAGCCATCAAAACGGCAGACTCCATCGTGCGTCCCAACCCAAAGGTAGCCCTGGTGATCCTGGTAAATACATAAAACGGTGTTTTGCGGTAGTGCAACTGTATTATCGTAAGTCCGAAACTGCATTAAAATATTTCCTTACCTACCTACTTCAATTAGTAATGCATTTAGGGCTATTATAGCACATAAAGAAAATATAAATTTTTATTACTTTACATTTTGTACAGTGCCAGCGCTTGCAAACGCGCTTCGTCGTGTTTTACGATGGGGGCAGGGTAATCTTTACCGATAAGACAACCCGCTTTATCCTGCTCATCTTGCGGCATCAGCCAGGGTGCGTGAATATACTTATCGGGGACATGGGCCAGTTCGGGCAAATAGCGCCGGATATAAACCCCCGCCGGATCGAATTTCTCGCTCTGCGAGACCGGGTTAAAGATGCGGAAGTAGGGCTGTGCGTCGGTGCCAGTCGAGGCTGACCACTGCCAGCCGCCATTATTAGATGCCTGGTCGCCATCCACCAGCTTTTGCCAGAAATAAGCTTCGCCAAGTTGCCAGTTCAAAAGCAAATCTTTGGTCAAAAAGCTGGCGGTTATCATGCGTAGCCGATTGTGCATCCAGGACGTTGTATTAAGCTGGCGCATCCCGGCATCCACAATCGGATAGCCAGTACGTCCGGTTTGCCAGGCCAGCAAATGTTCTTGCTTATTGCTCCACTGCAAACTATTATATTTTTCGATAAATGCGCCCTTCGCCACGTAAGGATAATTCCACAAAATCTGGTAATAGAAATCGCGCCAGATAAGTTCGCCAATCCAGGTATCCGCGCCTTTGCGTCCTTCGGGGTTGCTGCTACGTTCGCGGGCATTTATAGCCGCCCGATAGCACTGCCGCACTGAAAGTAGCCCGAAACGTATAAAAGGCGACAGGCGCGAAGTACCATCTGCTCCCGGCATATCGCGATTGGCGGCATAGCCCGAAATCTGGGGCAAGCGGCCCGCTTCCAGTACGCCAGCCCATTCTTTTAAACGATGATGCGCGTCATCTTCACTGGCGGGTAAATACCATTTATCCTGAAGCGTTTTAGCTTTATCGTCGGGCAATTCGGGCAAAGGCAGACTTTGAAGGGCTTTGGCTTCGTCACTTTGAAGGCGCAAGCGCTCATACTTTGGCTCGGTACGAAGGGGTGGCTTCTGCCCGATGCGTTCCAACCATTTGCGCTTGTAAGGCGAATAGACCGTGTAAAAACCGCCGCCATTTGTTCGCAATTCGTCTTTCTCGAACATCACCAAATCCTTGACGCTGCGAACGCTAAATCCGGCTGCACTCAGTTCACGCTCTATTGCTTCGTCACGGCGGCGGGCATAGGGCGAGTAGTCGCGGTTGAAGTAGAGGGTGCTTGCGCCGCTTTCTTGCATAACCCGGTGCAATTCCGGCCCAATGCCACCGCGCCGAATAATCAAACGTCCGCCGTGCTGCTCCAATTTTTTAGCCAGCGCCGCCAGACTACTATAGAGAAAAGCCAATCGCGCCGGGCTGGTTTGCGGTTTATCGGTCAGGTTAGGGTCAAGAATAAAGAGACCAATCACTTCGTCGGCTTCTTGCAGCGCCAGCGTCAGAGCGGCATTATCGCTCAACCGCAAATCACGCCGAAACCAATGAACTGTTTTTGTCACACTTTTATGCCTTCTAGTTTATTTTAATATTTATTGAGAACCCGTTTCAAAACTGGTAGAGGCTTGATTCATCAAGCCCAATTGGGTTCAATGATGAATTTTAACAAAATAAACCGGGTATGCCAGTAGGGGCGAATTGCATACGCCCTTGAACACGGTGCTGGGTCAAAAGGGCGTATGCAATTCGCCCCTACGAAACCATCGCCCATACACGGGTTTAAAAGTTAAAGTTCATAATTGAACCCCTACCCAATTATAAAACAGGTTCGGAAATAGGTGAAAAATCTAGCGGTCAAAAATGCGCAGACCGCGTGCAGCTTCGGGGGCGTAAGTAAAAACATCATCCAGCAAAAGGTCAAATTCTACTATGTCCCGCTCCGATAGGCGGTAAATCTGAGGCTCATCCGAATTTTCGGCCTGCCATTGCACTAGCAGACCTTTGAAGCGAAAGCCACCTTTAGCCTCTTCACTCGCCACTATTTTGTCTTCCTGGTCAACCGAAATCAATTTAGCAAAGGGAATTTCAACTTCCACTACGCCGGGTCGGTTTCGCCGACTTACTTTCTCGACCATCATTCCTTGCTCATCAATCGTTACGCGGCGCGGCTCGTTTTGCAAGAACTTACGCAACCCGACTAATGATAGACCAAACAGCAAAAAACTTGCCACCACTGTAATAAAGAGGAAAGGCCAGTTGAACGTGCCGTCGCCCGGTTCGCCGCGCCGATGCTGATTGGCGATGGTAACGACGAAAAAGGCTAACGTGAGCAGACTAAAAAAAATCGAAATCGCGATAAATATAAACCCGGCGTTAGAAGTCGGGTAGCGCGGCCCATAAATTTTTTGCATTGCCTTCATTTTCATGTTAATTAAGGCCAGATCAGATTCTTGATTTCCTGGCAGGTTTTTTCGGCAGCTAACCCGGCGGCTTCGGCAAAATTCTCCTGGCTCGATGCGTAAATAATACTGCGGCTGGCACTAATGATAATAGCGCCGCCGTGCCTATCGCGCCCGTTCGCCAGCACCGCCGCTAAATCGCCGCCCTGTGCGCCAATACCGGGAATCAAGAGCGGCAAATCGGGCGCTGCCGCCCGTACCTGGGCCAGTTCCGCCGGATAAGTTGCTCCGGCTACCAGCCCAACATTACCTTCAGTATTCCATTCTTCCTGGGCCAGCCGCGCAACTTTTAAGTAAAGCGGTTCGCCCTCTACCTTCAGGTTTTGTAGCTCTGCCGCTCCTGGATTGGAAGTGCGGCACAGCACAAAGCTATGTTTATCTGGTCGGCTCAGAAAAGGTTTTAGCGCTTCTCGCCCAAGATAGGGCTGTACCGTCACGGCATCCGCCCCATAATAATCGAACAAAGCAGTAGCATAAGCCTGATTGGTACTGGCGATGTCGCCGCGCTTGGCATCGAGAATAAGCGCAATCATCGGGTAGTTTTCGCGCAAGAAATCGCAGGTTCGCTTTAGGGCTACCAATCCAGGTGGCCCGCTCTGCTCATAAAAGGCTAGATTGGGCTTGAAGGCACACACAAATCGAGCCGTCGCTGTGATAATTTGGCGGTTAAACTCAAACAAGGCAGCTTCGACGGCTGGGAAAGCCTGGGTAAGCGAAGCAGGCAACTGCTCGTAAACGCTATCCAGGCCAACGCAAAGAAAAAGCCCTTCCTGCCAGCGCTCCGCCAGTTTTTCGCCACAACTATGCGGACGACGACGTTGCGGCGCGAGCCGAATAGCCTTTCGTTTTCGGTGTGAAAAAGCCACTGGATTTCCCCCCGGTTTAGCTATTTAGATTTAAATTTTCGCTTTGCTGCAAAATGTGGGAGTTGTATTTTAATATAAAATAAAAGGCTCCGCAACTAGGACTCGAACCTAGAACCCATCGGTTAACAGCCGATTGCTCTACCATTGAGCTATTGCGGAACGGTTGACTTGCACTATTTACTTGTGTCTTACGCTTGTGTATTATAGCGATTGCCGTGCTTTCTGTCAAGTTTTTGAAGCGGCAAATTTTACGGATTTCTTAGATTTTTTGAGTTCGGCTATCGTCCATTGGTTGCTAAAAGTGCAAGGGAATGAATAAAGTATTGAAAATCTTATTTATGGGTACGCCCGAATTTGGCGCTACAATCTTGCGGGCGCTGGCGAGTAGCCCACACGAAGTGGTTGGGGTAGTTAGCCAACCAGATAAACCAGCGGGTCGCAAGAATGTATTAACTCCACCGCCAGTCAAGCAAGCCGCCCTGGAATTAGGGTTGCCGATAATGCAGGTCGAACGACTGCGCGGGGCGGAGATACTGGAAGAATTAAGGCGATTCAGCCAGGAAGCCGATGTATTTGTAGTAGCGGCGTTTGGAATGTTGCTGCCGGTAGCCGTGCTTGAAATGCCGCGCCTGAAATGCCTGAATGTGCATGGTTCGCTATTGCCCGCCTACCGGGGGGCTTCCCCGGTACATCAAGCGATTCTGGATGGGCGCAGCGAAACGGGTGTAACGATTATGCTGATGGAAAAGGGGCTGGATACCGGGCCAATGCTCAGTAAAGTAGCTGTGCCAATTGCACCAGACGAAACCCAACTCACTTTAATGCAAAAGCTGGCGCAGGCTGGCTCAAGCTTGCTGCTGGATACGTTGCCGCGCTGGGCCGTCGGAGAAATTACGCCCGAACCACAGGATGATAGTCAGGCTACCCTGACAGGAATTATCAAAAAAGAAGCCGGACGAATCAACTGGCACGAGTCGGCCCAACTAATTGAGCGCAAGACCCGCGCCTACGACCCCTGGCCCGGTGTTTTTACTACCTGGAACGAGCAACCGCTAAAAATTCTCAAGGCGGATGCGCTGCTACTAACCGAACTAACCTTGCTCAATCCCGAAGCCTTGCTTACACCCGGTCAGACTGCGCTGGCGCGAGTGCTGGGTGAAGGCAGCAGCGAACGATGGGTGATTGCAACGGGTGAAGGCTTTCTCGCGCCCCGCGAAGTACACTTAGCCGGGAAAAAAGCGACAAATATACGCGACTTTTTGCAGGGGCAACGCGCTATCATCGGGGCGCAACTGGGCTAACCTGCTAAAGGTGTGCCGAAAATAGGAGCGGTAGGGGCTAATTGCATTCGCCCTTTTGATTGAGTAATTGTCCGAAGGGCGAATGCAATTAGCCCCTACAAAAATTCACCCCTTCCTACATCGGCGCTCCCCCCGTTAACAATATTAAGTGTTTTATGATTTTCGTTTGCCAACCTAAAAGTAGTAGCGATTGAAATCGTTGAAGTACCGATTTTTGCAGAGGTAAATTTCGTAGGGGCGAATCGCATACGCCCTTTTGACCTGAGACAGTGTTCAAGGGCGTATGCGATTCGCCCCTACCTCGGCGATTTTAGGCACTCCCAAAATCGTTACTACTAAAGCGAAAGTTCTGTATGTGTAGGACATTGCTCCCCCAATGGATTTCTTAATTGCTTTGCTTGCGTGGCGTGTTATAATTATCACCAACTGGTTTTGCACAAAAAGCAAAATTGGGCTGCTTGGATGAGTTTATTTACAGAAAAGTGTCTTATTCAGACCCGCCAATATATAGGAGCTATTAGTTATGTCAATCACTGAAAATATAAGCCAGGAGGCTATTTTAAAGGCGCTCGGTACGGTGCAAGAGCCGGAACTGGGCGGCGATTTGGTTTCGCGCAAGATGATTCGCGATGTGAAGATTGAAGGCAGCCAGGTCAGTTTTACGGTTGTGCTGACTACTCCGGCCTGCCCACTTAAAAACGTTATTCAAAAAAACTGCGAAGATGCCATTCACGGCATGGTTCCCGGCGTGGGCGCAATAAAAATTGCCTGGGATAGCGATGTGAGTATCGGGCGGCGCGGGATGCCCGGCGGTACGCAAGCGGCCCAATCGCCGTTATTGCCAGGGGTCAAGAATATTGTGGCGGTTTCGAGCGGCAAAGGCGGGGTCGGGAAAAGCACCGTCAGCGTTAATATCGCGGTAGCACTGGCCCAGGAAGGGGCGCGGGTCGGCTTGCTCGATGCCGATATTTATGGCCCGAACATTCCAACCATGATGGGTATTCATGACCGACCCAAAATGGTCGGCGAAGATAAAATCGCACCACTGGAGAATTATGGCGTAAAGCTGATGTCTATCGGTTCGCTCGTTCCGGCAGGTTCTTCGATGACCTGGCGCGGCCCGATGGTACACGGCGCGCTGCAACAGCTTATGCGCGACGTAGTCTGGGGCGAACTCGATTATTTTATCGTGGATATGCCGCCGGGAACGGGCGATGCCCAGCTTACCATGACCCAATCGGTGCAACTTAGCGGCGCAGTCATCGTCACTACTCCGCAAGACGTGGCGCTAGGCGACGCAATGCGCGGACTGGCAATGTTCCAGCAGATGCACGTCCCGATTCTGGGTATGGTTGAGAACATGAGCTATTTTGTCTGCCCTCACTGTGGCATCCGCACCGAAATTTTCGACCACGGCAACGCCGAGCGCGAAGCCAAACGCCGCAACCTGAACTTCCTGGGCGAAATTCCGCTCGATACGGCAGTACGCATCGGTGGCGATACGGGCGTACCAATTGTTATCAGCGACCCCGACTCGCCAGTATCACAGGCGCTCAAAGCCGCTGCCCGCAACATGGCAGCCCGTATCTCGGTGCTGGCTAACCGCAAGCTACCTGTGATTAAATAAAATTTCAAGGATTGGAAAAGATTGGAAAAGGCTGGGTTTTATCCAGCCTTTTCCAATCTTTTCCAATAATAACCCCGAAAGAGCTACGGGTGGTCTTCGGGATTTTCAGTAGTAAAACCTTGCATCTGGGCTACTTGTAGAAATTGGGCATCAGAACTGAGTAATACAAATGGTTCGGGTGGGATGGCTCGATTTGCGGCTTGCCGAGCCACCTGTGCTGCCGCCAAATGAATTGCGTCCAAAGCCCGCAACCGTAAGTTCACAGGCAAATTAAAAGACATAGTAATAACACGTGGCAACTGTCTTTCAACACGTAGCGGTATGATGGTAAAACTATTACTATCCTGCCAGATTTGTGCATAAAGTGAAGAAGCTTCGGTTCTGGTAGTAAAATAGCCTTCTAAATACCGTCTTCTCAGGACGGTGGCACACTCATACAAGGCCAGTTCAGAAACCACAATTTGTTGGTCGAGAATAAAATTGCTAACCCAAGTTGAGCCAATTTCAGGTAGGTATACCTTTACAAGGGCGCTAGTGTCCAAAAACAACAGACTCACTTAAAATCTGTCCTCACGGTCTTCACTAATAATTTGAGTAGAGGTTTTAGCTCCAGCTGGTAAAGGTGGTAAGTTAATCAAATCTACCTTTGCCATTTCAGCTCTTTCTTCAGGAGTAAAAATTGCGGCAAGTTCGGCTTCTACCTCTGCTGGTGTCGTTTCATAAGCACCCGGAATAATTATTTTTCGCTGAGGTTGTCCAAACCGACCTGGGGCAGAAATCGGTTCTGGTTTTGGTGCTGGTACGTTAGCGGTTTTTTGTTTTAATTCTTGCGTAATAGTTTCCTGCATAGCTAACAACTCGCTAACCGAAAATTCTTTTACTTTTGACAGCCATATTTCTAATTCGACACTACTCATTGTTCTCTCCAATCTGGCATATTCGCCTGCGTGGTTGTTTTCTCTTTACCGAATCAAGCTCAGATAAACCTCTTCTAGCGAAGAAGTTTCTTCTTCAATGAAACGAATATCTGCGCCAGCTTGCACTAATTCGCGTACCAGGGCCGGATTTTCGTTTTCAGGGTCGGTCAGGGCAATTTGCAGGCTGTCCGAAGCTTCGGCTTGCCATTCCGCCGATAATACAAAGGGCAACGCCTGAATTTTCTCTAGCAAATTTTCTGGCGCGGGCGGGCGCAAGCTTATTATCACCCGCCGTCCCTCTACCCCAAAACGACGGCGCAACTGAAGTGGCGTATCAAGTTGCACCAGCTTTTGCTTAAAGATGGCAATACGGTCACACAGGCGCTCGGCTTCGTCCAGATTATGAGTAGAAAGAAAGATGGTGCGGCGAGTGTTTTTCAGCGTGACAATCGCCTCGCGCACCGTGCGGGCGGCTTCAGCATCCAGCGAGGCGGTTGGTTCATCCAGAAACAGCACTTGTGGGCGATGCAATAAAGTCCGACCAATCGCCAGTTTCTGCTTCATTCCCTTGCTGAAACCGCCCACCGGGTCTTTGCGCCATTGCCACAAATCGAGCCATTCCAAAATTTCCTGCACCCGCTTTTTGGCTTCTACTGGCGGCAATTCATAAAGCTGGGCGTAATAAAGTAAATTATCCCAGGCGGTCAATAGTTCGTACAGGCCGGGCGCTTCGGTCAGTAAGCCGACTGCCCGGCGCACTTTCTCGTTTTCGGCTTCCTTCCCGACCAGATGGCCCGCAATCCAGGCTTTGCCGGTGCTAGGCGCAATCAGGCCGCACAGCATCCGAATAGTGGTGGTCTTGCCCGCGCCGTTTGGCCCTAGAAAGCCAAAAATCTCGCCTTCGCCTACTTCTATATTCAGCTTGTCAACGGCGGTAAATTCGCCAAAATGCCGTGTCAGGTCTTGTGTTTTTATCATGCTATTCCCGTTAAAATGGGTCGTTTGCCCCTTCCAAATATTTATCCAGTCTATATCTTACCCGAATAATAGCATATCAGTCTATAGTACCAAAGACCGAACTTTACTTGGTCTGGATTTTCGCTTATTGCAGAGCTAAAGCCCTTAGTTTCTTTAGTGTTTGAGCGATTTTTACATAAAATCGCTCAAATGCTAAAAAGAAAATTGTTCGGGCAAGTTCAAAGGATAAAATTTAAAGCATCATAAAATATTAGTGGCACACTAATTGCTTTATTATATAGCGAGGGGAGATACGGCAAAACGAAAGAATTGCCGCCCTGACTTCGATGAAAACCTCTAAAATGACCACTTTTTTAGGGCCGGGCGTGCAAGCGTCTTGCTCCTCCATATAAGAAGACACAAAAGAGCCGAGGCGCGACAAAAACGCCTGGCTCTGTTTTTTGCCCGCGTTTTTAACAATCCCCCATTAT
>JBBQXW010000142.1:0-16844 GCA_038209275.1 Chloroflexia bacterium
TATGAAAACCGATGGTCGCTGGAAAGCCTTTTACGATAAGAACGTAAAACCAGCTAGTGGCATTTCGGTTGAACCGCCTAAATAAGACCACCTTTCCCTCTTTCCTTTCCTTTCTGTGCTTTTGCCTTCTTGAAGCTCGGAGTACTCCAGGCTTCAAGAAGGCAAAAGCACCAACCCAACCGCAATTATACGGTCTAGCACACAGTATTGAGGATGTTGAAAATGTACGAAAACCCATACCTTATGGAAAAGAACGCAGAAATAGTCCAGAGAGGTTTCCAGCGCGAGGCCGCACACGACTGGCAAGTGGCCGAAGCGAAAGCCGCCGCCAAAGCTAAAGCTGATGATGGGCGTAAGAAGCTCGGCTTTTGGAGTAGCGTATTGTTTCTCCTGAGCGTAATCCGCAACAAACCAGCCGATAATCTTTGGTAGCGGCGGGATTTCCCGGCCCGGTTTAACCTGGCAACCGAGTTGGGCGGGGAAACCCGACCAATTCTAAATCATTAGTAATAAAAGAACGGTAAGGTAATGGAAGGTTTAATTATGTTCGTGGTGATGGTGCTGTTATTGAGTCTATTGAGCCTGGCGGCGCGGCACTGGGGCGTAGACAGCACTACCTCCTTCACAGACCGACGCAGCAACTGGTAAATTTTTGTAATTACATCCGCCCTGCACTTGTCATGCTGAGGTACGAAGCATCTCAGGCTACCACAAAATAAGGTGTTTCGGATAGACCTGAGATGCTTCGTACCTCAGCATGACAGGAGTAAATAGTTACAATTTTTAGAGCAATAAAATGCGGATGAGGGCAATTTCGTCCGCAGACAACCCTGATTATGTTGAAACGAGAATAAGTAATGGATTATTTTGGCAAAGGCATTATTGAAAATTTAAATTTGTTTTGGGACGGGTTTTTAACCACGATTTGGGTATCAATCCTGGCAGCTATTTTTAGTCTGGTAATCGGTCTGGTGGTAGCCTGCCTGCGCGTAATCCCTGGCGGCGGCTTAAAAATAATGGCGATTGTTTATACCGAATTCTTCCGTAACACTCCTTTTTTGGTGCAAGCCCTCGCTCTATATTTTGGTTTACCCAGATTGGGTATTCAACTGCAATTTAATTTGTTTGGGCTAGAATTTAATCAATCTTTTGTGGTAGGGACGCTGGCCCTTTCGCTCTATACCGGGGCTTATGTTGCCGAAACGATTCGGGCCGGGCTGCTAATCGTGCCACCCGGACAAACCGAAGCCGCCCGGTCGCTTGGTTTATCCTTGCTGCAAACCCTCTGGTACGTAGTTATTCCCCAGGCGATTCGGCTAGTTATTCCGCCGCTTGGCAATCTTTATATCGCCATGATTAAAAATTCAGCAATTTTATCCAGCATCGCCCTGGTAGATTTAATGTCACGGGCTACTTTTGTAAACAACCGAATAGACCGTACCTTTGAAGTTTTTAGCGCCGTCATCATTTTCTATTTGGTCTTAACATTGCCGTTAGCCTGGGGCGTTAGTTATTTTGAAAAGAAGCTTAATCCTTACCGGGCCAGAAGCCTGAAGCTAAGAGGAGCGCGCTAAATGGTACTCGAAACCACCACTCCGCCGCTCAAGGTGCGCCGCCGCTCTAGTCTTCCAGGTTTTAATACGCTGACCAATATTATTGGTTGGCTGGTGCTGGGTTTGCTGATTTGGTGGGTTATTATTCCGGCTATTTTTAATGGTAGATGGCAAATTTTTCAAGAGCGGGCGATTTGGGAATTTTTGGCGGAAGGGCTATGGGTAACGGTGCAGATTGCCTTCTTTGCCGTAATCCTTAGTACCATTTTGGGAGTGGTTCTGGCATTAGGACGGCTATCCAATAAAAAAATCTGGGCCGTTCCTGCTATCACCTACATCGAAATTATCCGGGCCACCCCTTCTTTTTTGATTATTTTTTATGCTTTTATTGGCCTGCCCAAAATCGGTATTAAACTGGACTCGTTTTGGGCAGCGATAGTAGGTTTGACAATTTATACCAGCGCGGTGCTGGCTGAAATTGTGCGGGCCGGAATTTTATCGGTAGACAAAGGACAATTAGAGGCGGCCTATTCGCTGGGGCTTGCCCCTTTTCATACCATGACGAAAATCGTGTTACCGCAAGCCTTACGCCGAATGATTCCGGCAATCGTCAGCCAACTAATCACTCTAGTCAAAGATACTTCTTTAGCCTATGTAATTGCCCTCCAGGAACTAACTTCGCAAGGGCGGGCAATCTATCAGAAATACGGCAACGTGCTGGAAACTATGTTTGTAATTGCGCTGATTTATTTTGTGATTTGTTACGTTTTGTCCCTTGTTAGTCAACGATTAGAAGTTAAAAACCATTAAAATAGGAGAAGATTAAATTATGACCCAACAGTATTCGACTGAAGCAGAAGCACCCGTCTCATCAGGACGTACTCGTCGCAGCAAGAAGAGCAATGTACCAGCTTTTATCTTTTTGGGAACAGTCGCGGCAATAGGAGTATTTCTGGCTGTACTAATAATCGTGTTCGACGTAGATAGCAAGTTGGATGTTCCGCTTTATCCCGGCTCGGAAAGTGCTACCCTAACCGACAAAGGCTTGCGTTTTATTGAGAGTAAGTACACCAGCGACAAACCCAGCACTGATTATTACAAAGTTCGGTTGACCGCCGATAGCTGTGATACCATACTCAATTACTACTACACCGAAGCAAGTAAGCGTGACTGGACTATCGAAAAGCAAGACACAACAAGTGTTGGCAAGGTGCGGGTGGATAGCTACAGCAAAAATGACAAAGGTTTGTTTGTCTACTGCGCGCCTGCTTCAGAGCAACTGGTACAAAACGATGGAGGCAAAAATAGTGTTATTTTGACCACCGCCGATAGGGTTCTCAAAATTACGATTTGAGTCTCAGTAGCATAAAGCGGGTGGGCTTGATTTATCAAGCCCACCCGCTTTATTTTATTAAAATTCATAGTCAAGCCCCTACTTTAAAAACGGGTTCTAAGAGCGGGTCTAACAATTGTCACGCCCCTCTACGGGGCGTGACCGCTTACACCAATTATTAGACCCGCTCTAATATTTAGGTTTACCCTTGTCATACGAAACGAAGAACATCAATGACCCGGCTAACCCGGCGGTTATGGCTAAACCCAACCAGATAATTAGCCATGTACCTGTAAAAGATTCTTCTTCTTTGGTTGCGCCGCCGCCATGTCCTGTAGCGGGTGCGCCAGTCATAGAGGCGCTGGCGGGCTGGTAGAAATAATAGGTCGCCGAGTAATCAACTCGTACTTCGGTATCTTTGCGGGCCTGAGTGCAGTCCGCCGCCGCAGGCGCTAATCCGGCCACTGTCTCTACGCGCTGCACGCTGCTAACCTTGCTCATAAGGCCATTTCCCTCGTTGGATTTAGATTTTAAGAGTAACCAGGGAATACTCTTGCCGCCGGGAGCATCGGCTCTTTCTTTTGCTTCGCCTACGACCTTACTGCCATCGGTAGCTTCCCAGGTCGGGCCAGCGTAGTGCTTCCCGACTTTTGCATTTTGCTCGTTGAAAAGCTCGGCTTCAGGCGCTTTGAAGACCCACTCAAACCCGGTGGAGTTGGCAGTGCTGGCGCTACAGGTATAAATCTGCACCCCTTTAGCCGAAACTTTAAGAATTGGCCGCTCTCCTGTAGGGGCTTTCAAATTATTCGGCACATTAGGCGGTGTTATTGCGCTGGTAGTCTGGGCCAGGACAGCCTGAGCATAAGATAGCGAGATTACCAGCGCTAGTAGAGCAACCAGTGCTACTCTGAAATAGTTGAACTGTGTTTTGTTCAATTCCAGGTTCCTTTCTTAATTAGTCTTATTAGTCTTATTAGTGTGCAGCTAAAGAAGTATTTGCGCTTGTAAACAAGCTATCGCGGATAAAGACCCATGCGGCTACCGCCTGTTTATCCGCCGGGTCAATTTTCCCTTCACCCGAATGGCAAAATAGCCCTGGTCAATTGCTTTGTTCTTGCTCACTCCGGCGGTAAGCGCTTCTTTCAGGGCGGCTACTACTTTTTGTTGCTCTGCCGCGTTTAGTATCAGGTGAGGTGGTCACTTTTCAAGTGCCTCTTGTCCCTCGTTTTAAGAAAGCGGGGCGACCACCAGTTGTAATTACCCATTATTTGCATTGCCGCCGGAAGTAAAAGCATTCTTACTACAGTAGCGTCCACCAGAATAGCAATCGCCAGCCCGACCCCGGCTTGTTTAACAAAAGCTACTTCGGTAAAAGCCAGCGCCGATACCACTATTGCAAAAGTTAAGGCCGCGCCAGTTATAATAGAGCCAGTTTTATTTAGACCAAGCATAATTGCTTTGCTAGTAATACCAGTGCGGTTGTATTCCTCTTTGATGCGGGATAGTAAAAACACTTCATAATCCATCGAAAGGCCGAAAGAGATAGCAAACAAGAGAATTGGCATTGCAGCATCTACCGTCCCAAACGTGCTGACGTTAAACAGCCCGGCAAAATTCCCGTCTTGGAAAATCCAAACCAGCGCCCCAAAACTAACCGACAGCGAGAGAAAATTTAGTATTAGAGCTTTGAGCGGCACAATTAGGCTACCCAGCATAATAAACAACAGGATAAACATTGCGATTGCTACCAGCGTCAGGGCTAACGGTATAGCATTGGCTAACCCACTCAAAAAATCTAATAGATAGGCCGTTTCACCGCCGACTAAAAGGTTAAACCCGCTCGGCAGGGTTAGCTGGCGAATATTTTCGACCAGATTTTTCGCCCTGGTAGAATAAGATTCGGCTTCAAAATAAACCTTTACCACAAAGTCGTTCTGATTGGCGTAAAGCCTGGTAGCTTCGTTTAATTTGGGGTTGCCCCGTAAATTTTCTTCCGCGAAGAATTTAGCGTAACCAGCTTTATCCACGGTCTGGCTCAGGTCGAATAGGCTTTCCACCTTTTTTACATCCGGCAGGTTTTTTAGCTCTTCCACAAAATTGTGTAGCTTAACCAAATTTTCGCCGTCTAATGCGCGTCGGTCAGTTTGAATTACTACCTGGAGCGGCGTAAAAGCCCCAGAATCAAAACGAGTTATTAGCACATCGTTTACTATTCGGCTGGATTGCTGGCTGGGCAAGCTACGTACATCAAACATGGCAAATTCGGCCCGCAAAAAGGGTAAGCCTGCCCAGATCAAAGGCAGCAGCGTAACAAGGATGACGATAACCGGGTAGCGTGTTACTAGCCGACCAACAAAGGGCCAAATCCCACCTGGCTCGGTAAAGTTCCAAAAATCGGGCTGCTGCGGGGCGAGTCTCTTCCTGAAAGGTAGCCGAATTGCTCCTTTATTTACGCTTTCTCCCATCAAAGCTAGAAGGGCCGGAAGAATAGTCAAAGAAGTAACTACCGCTACTAAAACCGCCATTGCCGCTCCTAGACCCATTGAGCGGAAAAACATTGAAGGAAACACCAGCAGACTGAGTAAACAAACTATGACGGTTAAGCCGCTAAAAATCACGGTATGTCCGGCAGTTCCCAGCGTTTTTACCAGGGCTTGCGCTTTGTTGCCGTTAGCTTGTTCCAGTTCTTCTCGAAAACGGCTGACAATAAACAGACTGTAATCAATCGCCAAACCCAAACCGAGCATAGTAATAATACTGATGCTGAAAGTAGAAACTTCGGTCAGGTTAGTAATAATCCGCAATAGGGCAAATGCGCCAAAAATAGTGATTGCCCCTACTAAAAGCGGTAACAGGGCTGCGACTACACTGCGGAAGATAATTAGTAATAAAAGGCCGACAATCGGGAAGGTAATTAATTCCGCTCGTATCAAATCTTGTTTAATCTGGTTGGTCAAATCAAAACTAACTGCCGACCTACCGCCCAGATTGATTTCTAACTCCGGGTGCGTGAGAAGGGGTTGCATCTTTTTGACGGCCTGAACATTTGCGTCTTCCGTATCGCCCGTCAAACCAACCAATACCAGCGTGTACAATTTATCGCTAGAGATAAAGCGAGTATCGTTGGTCGAATAGTAAGTGGTAATCTTGCCAGTAGTTTGCAGTTCGGGTAATTTGGCTAAAGTATCCAACACCGCTTGTTTTACCGCCGGGTCATCTACCGGAAGCTTATTTTTAGATTTGAACATTACCAGCAACAAACCTTTATCCTGCCCAAATTCATTCTGCAAAATCCCGGCGACTCTTCCGGCCTCGCCCGACAGGTTTACCAGCCCACCCGCTTTTAGGCTGTCGTTTATACCTATACCATAAACCCCCGCTAGAACGGCGAAAAATACACCTGCCACTAAAACACTCATTCGTTTTCGGTAAACTAATTGCCCAAAAACTTTTAACATTAGTTCCTCTTTCGTTGCTTCAGGGAATTATTCTCTTGAATATAGAAGACAATCGGAGTTTTATCTTTCCTCTAAAAGATGGCTAAATTCATTTGGAAACACCATCTGGTTCATTTTGACTATTCGTTTAACCAAAATGTCTAGCATCCACTCGGCAAAGTAGGGTGTTTCCTGTACCATAAAGCGGAATTGTTGTGATTTAATTGCGACAAGCTGGCAGTTTGTCCTGGCAATGGCACTAGCAGTTCGCACTGGCGAGTTAATCATTACTACTTCACCTAAAATCCCACCAGCTTCAACTAGCTCTATCAACTGCTCACCCAAACGGATTTCTACCTGACCTTCCTGAACCACGTACATCTCGTCACCATAATCGCCAAGCCGAAAAATAGACTCGTCCGCTGAAAAGGTTCTAATAGTGCTACCATACTTAAAGAGATTCAAACCCATCATTTACCTTGCTTCCTTACTACCTTGTGTAATTTATGCCTTAAAAAGCCGCTCTTATTATTTAACATAAGTTGCAAGGTAATACATCTATAGAATTACCCATTTAATCAGCAAGAATAAAAGTTCTTACTTGTTCAATAGGTAGAATTACCCGGTTTTATCGGCATTGTCAAAAAATCAGAAAAGTGCTTTAGGCTACTGTTTTTTTAATGATACCGCTTTATAATTATTCTTAGTTTCTTCTGGATTCTTATAATCTCAAACTACCAAATAAAAATTTGATTTTAGAGTGTGAAAGTCGGTTATTATGAATAGAAGCGTTACTCCTGCACCGCCCGTTCAGGCCAAAGAACCGAAGCGAGGCCAAAAACAATCTGTACCAGAGCAACCAAAAAAATTTACGCCCGTTAGCCCAACGCGCTCTACTTTGCGGGGTCATCTCGATTTGCTCGACCCCGTAACCTGGGTGGCTGGGCCACAGGGATTTATAACCGGGGCGCTGGCTACCGGGGCGATTGTCCTCGATTTTAAGGGAATCGGATTGCTGGTGCTGGGTATTATTTTGTGCGGGCCGCTAACTATTGGGTTTAGCCAATCTATCAACGACTTTTTTGACCGCGAACTGGATGAAATAAACGAGCCGACCCGTCCCATCCCGGCGGGGTTAGTAACGTTACGCGGAGCAATTCTAAACTTTATGGTTGTAGCTATCCTGGCGGTGGTAGTGGCGGCTTTGATTGGTGTTATTAGCGGTCAGAATTTGGCCTTACTGATTGCTATGACGGTGATTGGGCTGGGATTAGGAGTGGCCTACAGCGCGCCACCATTTGAATTTAAACGCAACGGTTTGAGCGGGCCGTTATCAGTTGGGCTGGGCTACAATTTGTTGACCTGGTTGACTGGCAATCTGGTGTTTGCTTCGTTTCGTATCGAAATTATGGTGCTGGCATCGGTTAGTGCGGCAATTGCGGTGGGCCTGTTGATAATGAACGATTTGAAATCCATTGATGGCGACCGCAAACTAGGTCTGCGTACTTTGCCTGTTACGATGGGCGCACAGGGTGCACTGGTAGTAGCATATCTGTTTATTGATATTTCGCAAATCGCTTTTACTATCTTCCTGTTTGCCACCGGGCATTACTGGATTGGCGGTTTGCAAGTCGTGGCACTATTGGTACAATTCAACGCCCAACGTTCGCTGTATCGCAAGCCAACCCACAACCAGTTCAAGCGCTATTTGCTGGCGGGAAATGGCCTGATTTTGCTGATTGCGTTAGTGGCCGCTTTGAGTTTTGCCAATTACGCCCCGTTCAATGGCTGGTAAACTATTTCTGAATGGTAGGGGCTTGGTTCATCAAGCCCAATTGGGTTCAATAAATTGAACCCTACCGAATTGTGAATGGTAGGGGCTTAGTTCATCAAGGTTCAATAAATTGAACCCTACCGAATTATGAGTGACTGGTAGGATATAAGGATAGGTAGCCGATGCCTTACGCCAATTTGAGCGCCGGGCCAGTTTATTACGAGTGGCGCGGCCCGGCTTTATCCAGCGACAAGGCAGGAAGATTGCCGGTTATCTTTTTCAATGGCTGGTGTCTATCGGCGCGTTATTGGGAAGAAACCGCCCGGCGATTGGAAAAGGAATGGCCCTTATTGCTCTTCGATGGACGCGGTTTTGGGCGAAGTAACCCGCTTACGCACCATCTCCCGCCCGACTATCCTGTCACCATCGAAAACGGTGCTTTGGAAGCAGAAAAGTTAGTTTCAAGTTACGGGTTTCACCCACAGGGCAACCCTACGGGCCGGGTTTCAAGTTTGGTAGATGGCGGCGCAAAAATTGACCCTCACACCACCACCCAAACTAACCAGAAACCAGAAACCAGAAACCAGAAACTTCACGTCGTCGGACATTCGCTGGGGGGAGTGACGGCAGCCCATTTTGCGGCATGGGCCGAGGCGCAAGGGCGGCTTGCCAGCCTGACAATTATCAATAGTGGCAGCTTTGAACCAAACGCCCGGCAGGGCAGCAGCCTGAGTTTTTTTGTTAATATTTTTGTCCAGACCAAGAACCTGTTTGATTTGCCCTTGATTCGCCGTTCGGTAGTAGCCCGTTCGGTAAACCAGCCGATTGCCGAACGCGAAGCCCGTGTTATCACTCGCGATTTCGTACAGGCTGACCGGCGGGCGGCGCTGGAACTATCACGCTCGTCCCTGGCGATGCCGAACTTAAAGCGCTACCGACGTGAGTTGGAAGAACTAAAAGCGCGGTTGCTTTTAATCGTCGGCGATAAAGATGCGACGATTCCGCCCGCCGGAATGTACAATATCAAACGCTTTAAGCCAGAAAGCCAGCTGGTGGCTTTTCAAGATTGTGGGCATCTACCGATGCTGGAACGGGCCGAACGTTTTGCCGAAACGCTTGCCGCTCATTTCACGGCGGCGGAACACAACCTGGAGGCGCTGTAGGAGAGGGCTACGCCCTCGATTTAACGACAAAACTTTCGCTTGCCATCGTAAAGTAGTAGCGGTTTGCCCGATTGGGCAAATCGCTACTACCAAAACGAAAATCTAAAAGAAAATGAACACAAGAGTTCGGTTCGAGAAGGAGCCTGGTATGAGCCGGATGGATCGAGATAAAAACAAGCGCTCTGTAACAAGGCAGGTCAATAAAATGGTTAAGAAGCGTTCTACCCCGCCTCAACCACCTGCCCAAAACGAGGAGAAGGTAGCTGTGCGTGATGCCTTGTTTGCCGCCCTGACCAACAACGAAAAATTGGTGGTATTGGCCTCGGCCCTGGCTACTCATGCCCTGCCCGACCCGGCAAACAAACTGGCCGAGCTAACCCGCGAAGTCGCTTCCAGCTATCCGGCCCGTTTCTTTGGGCTAGGCGCACTGCTGGAAGACCTGGTGCCGACTGCGCACGATTTAATAAGTCAGGGGCTAAAGCCACTGGTACTGATGGGTTCAACCGATTTGGCCCGCAGTTACGCTGGGGTCTCGGCCCTCTGCGCCGCTCGTTCGCCTGTAACTTTCCTGATGGCGGCTGGGCCAGAAGAAGGCCAGACCTGGCAGGCGCAGGGGGTCAATGATTTGGCGATTTTGCGGACGCTGCCACCCCTTCTAATCGGCGTGCCAAGCAGCCCATTAGAACTAAAGCGACAATTGACGGCGGCACTGCAAAGCGAAAACAATCCGGTGGCGCTCTATTATTCCTCGCTCGATTTACCCTTGCCGCCACCCCGCCTGAATCTGGCAGCGTATGCCGGGATAGGCAAAGGCCAGATGTTGCGCGAGGGTAAAGATTTGGCGATTGTGGCGCTGGGGGCGGCGGTTGGCCCGGCCCTGGAACTGGCGCAAGACCTGGTGAAATTTGGACACGAGGCGGCGGTAATAGATGCCGCCTGGTTACGTCCGCTGGATGAACCGTTATTAGCGGCGATTGCCAATTATTTCTCGCGGCTGATTACCCTTGAAACGGGTAGCCTGACCGCCGGATTTGGGGCGGCACTGCTTGAAATGATTGAAACCAAGAAATTGCAAGGGTTGTGGGTGCATCGTATCAGCCTGGAAGGGCAACTCACCTCCGACCTGACTACTCTGACCGAGCGGCTTGCTACTGAGACCAATCAGTTTTTAGAAAAAGCTTTGCAGCAAGAGGGTTTTTCCGGCCCGCCCTTCTTTCCGGCGCGGCCTTCCGAGGCTACTTAATCAGCTACCGATTTTCTGGTATAATAGATAGTAAGTTAGAAAAAGACCCAACAGTTCCAGCAATTTTAGAGGATAATTATACTGTGAGAATATTAATTTATACTGGTAAAGGGGGAGTTGGCAAGACTAGCGTGGCGGCGGCAACGGCAATTCGTTGTGCTGCGCTGGGCTACCGCACGATTGTACTCAGTACCGATGCGGCTCATAGCCTGGCTGATTCGCTTGATGTTTCCCTCGGCCCTGAACCAATCAAAGTGAGCGAGAATTTATGGGCGCAAGAAGTTAACGCTCTGCACGAAATGGAGCGCAACTGGGGGACGATTCGCGACTTTTTGATAGATGTACTGGCCTGGCAGGGGCATAACGATATTACCACCGAAGAAATGGCGGTTATCCCCGGTACGGAAGAACTTTTTAGCCTGATTCAAATCAAGCGCCACCACGATAGCGGTAGCTATGATGTAATTATTGTGGATTGCGCCCCAACTGGCGAAACTTTGCGCTTGCTTAGTTTGCCCGATGTCATTCGCTGGTGGGTCGAAAAGCTTTTCCCGACCTTGCGCGGCCTGATGAAGCTGGCCCGCCCGGTTCTCAGTCGCGTCACCAGTATGCCGCTTGCCAATGATGAAGTGTTTGGTTCGCTTCAGGATATTATAGACCGCCTCAATGCCGTTCGTGATATTGTCAGTGACCCGGAAGTTTCTTCGGCCCGCATCGTGATGAACCTGGAAAAAATGGTTATCAAAGAGGCCCAGCGCAGCCTGACTTATCTCAATCTGTTCGGCTATAACGTGGACGCGGTAATGGTCAACCGGGTGCTGACCGAAGAATCGCTCAAGCACTCGCCGAGTCGGGCCTATGTCAGCGATATGCAGGACAAGTATCGCACCCTGACCGAAGATTCGTTCTCGCCCTTGCCGATTTTCAGCGCGCCGCAGTTCGAGCGCGAAGTAGTCGGGCCGGATATGTTAAATCGGCTGGCAACCGAGCTTTTTGGTGAAAAGGGCGACCCCACCGAGTTTTATTCCAAAGGGCAATCGCAGCAAATTTTCCGGCGCGGCGATAACTATATTCTGGCGCTCAAGTTGCCTTTCGTCAGTCAGGACGAAGTGAAATTGATGCAGACGGGTGATGATTTGATTATCGAAATCGGCTGGCATCGCCGGGCGATTGTGCTACCGACGGCGCTGGCCCGTTGCAACGCGGTGGACGCGGTTTTTGTGGGCGATACGCTGGAAGTTACTTTTGTGGTTCCCAAAGTAACTGTTTCTGCGCCGACTACGACCAGTTCTGGTTCGCATAACACAACCGTCAAAGGGAAGAAGTAGCCTTAAATGCACATCGAAACTACCGACGCAATTGTCGTTCCGCAGCCGCACGAACTCACCTTTCAATCGGTCAGGCTAAAGCCGCTGGGTCGGGAAGAAGTGTTGTTGAAAACGCGCTATACTTCTATTTCGGCTGGCACGGAACGCATGTTGTTAGCCGGGCAACTGGTCGAGATGGCGGGTTTGCCTTTTCCATGTATCCCAGGCTATGAAACGGTTGGCGAAATCATTGAGGTCGGGCCGGATGTGCCGGACGGTTTTCTAGGGCAACTGGCTTTTATCGGCGGCACTTACGGCTATGAAGGCGTTACTCCGGCCTGGGGTGGGCAATCGCGCTATCTTTCTGCCGATTATCGCAAAGCCTTTCTTTTGGAAGGGCTAGACCCGGCGCAAGCAGTGGCAATTGCACCCGCCGCGACTGCCTGGCACGGCGTTGAGTTGATTAATCCGCAACCGGGCGAACTGGTGCTGGTGCTGGGGCAAGGGCCAATCGGTCAGTTTGCGGCCCAGGCTGCCAAACTAAAAGGCGCAATCGTCGTAATCGCTGATGTAGTGCCAGACCGCCTGGAACGGGCTGTTGCGGGCGATTACAAAATAGACCTGAGCCACGAAACCCTCAAAGAGCGCCTGCCCGCTAAAATTGACGTGTTTATTGATGCGACTGGTAAAATGCCCGCCATCAGCGCCAGCATGATTCATATGCAGACTCGCGGGCGGGTGTTATTGCTGGGTTTCTACCAGCGTATCGAACTGGATTTTGCCATTCCTTTTATCAAAGAATTGAGCTTCCGCCCCAGCCGCGAATGGGCTGCCGAGGATATTCCGGCGGTAATGCAAGCCCTCCGCACCGGGCAACTCCAGGCCGCCCACCTCTTTACCCATCGCTTCCCCATCGCCGAATACAAAGCCGCCTACCAAGCCGCCCTCGAAAACCCCGCTTGCCTCAAAGTTTTGATGGAGTGGTAAATTACTCAGCCACTGTCCCGGTGGCTGCTGGTTCTGCTCCCGCGAACGGAGCGGCGTAAAGCGCTTTTATTGCCTCTACCGTGCCGTTTTGAGCAACTTCGTTGGCAACCCGAATGGCGTTTTTGATGCCCTTGGCCTTGATGCGCCCGTGCGTAATAATCACGATACCGTTTATGCCCAGGAGCGGCGCACCGCCATATTCTTCATAGTCGAGGTTCTTGCGAATCCTGCCGAAGGCGGGCTTCAGGCCCAGCGCCAGCAATTTGTTGAGGGTGCTTGAGGTCAATTCTTTTTTGAGTGCGCCCAAAATGCTGGCGGCTACTCCCTCGGCAGTCTTGAGAAAGACGTTCCCGGTGAAGCCATCCGTGACCACGACATCGGCAATGCCTTCCGGCACATCTTTGCCCTCGACGTTACCGATAAAATTAATGCCGGGAGTTTGTTTGAGCAATTGATGCGTCTCTTGCACCAACAACGTGCCTTTGCTTTCTTCCTCGCCGTTACTCAATAGCCCGACACGCGGTTTGGCTCTTTTAAAAATGCGCTCGAAATAAATCGAACCCATCTGGGCAAATTGAGCTAAATATTCTGGTTTAACTTCGGTGTTAGCTCCAACATCCAGCACCAGCACCGCGCCATCTTTAGCCGGAAAAATGGTTGCCAGAGCCGGACGGTCTACCCCTTTAATTCGGCCCGGTGCGCCCAGCGTCGCCCCCGCCATAGTTGCCCCGCTATGCCCAGCCGATACAAAAGCATCCGCTTCGCCCTTTTCCAACATTCGCAACCCGACCATTACCGACGAATCTTTTTTGCGGCGCACTGCTAAGGCTGGATGTTCTTCCATTTCAATTACTTCGGTGGCATTAATAACGGGCAGCTTTAGCCCTTCAATTTGATGTTTGTACAGTTCGGCTTTTACTTCGTTTTCGCGCCCGACCAGAATTACTTCAATTCCATATTCGCGGGCGGCTTGCACTGCCCCAGCAACCGTCTCGCCCGGCGCATTATCTCCACCCATTGCATCAAGTACTATCCGCATTTTGTCCTCTTTTTCTACAAATTTTATTGGAAATTTTTTGATTAACTTTGTCGTGCTTATATTACCTCAAACCGGGCCTAAAGACAAAATAGGGCTGGGCCATAAGACCTACGCCGTTAAGTCAATTTGAATCATAATCTAAGTATCATTGTACTCATACCTTTTTTTGTACATACTGCTTTTTAAGTTGCTACTAAGGTCTAATGACAAACCACAACTTAATTGTTACTATAATAAAGAAGCTAGGTTTTTCTTTTTACAGAAAAGTGCCGGGCAACTTCTTTTAAGATTTGATAGAAGTAATCAAGGGCTAATAATTGCACATTACATTCTACCACCAAATAAGAGCAGCACGATGGAGTAGAATTTATATATGATGGACAAATGTTTTCAGGCCGATAACACAATCAATATTCCCGAACCGAAAATTTCTACTAATAGCGGTGAGAAAATGGGTCACTTTAATAAGAAGGCACTATCGAAGGTTATGGAAAACCGCAAATATGCCGAAGAAAAGTTACATTTCCAGGCCCGCCTCCTGGATGTAATAGAACAAGCGGTACTGGCGATAAACCTTGAAGGTACTATTGTTTACTGGAATCCCTATGCCGTAGAATTGTTTGGGTGGTCTGCTGAAGAAGTGAAAGGCCAAAATATTGCTAACCTCGGCAATCCTCCATCCAGCAGAATAAAGCAAATTGAGTACATACTAGAGCGTATCAAGCGTGGCAAAAGCTGGGTGGGTAATGTTGAGGTTTATACTCGAAGCGGGAATCTTTTTCCCATCCGTATAACCTGTTCGCCCCTTTACGATGAGGCTGGACGGATAACTGGCATAGTCGGGGTAGCCAGCGATGCCACTGACCGCAAGCAAGCCGAAGAAGCCCTGCTTTTGAGCGAGAAAAAATATAGTTCGCTAATTAATAGTGTTAAGGAAGTAATTTTTCAGACTGATGCGACTGGTCTGTGGACTTTTCTTAATCCGGCCTGGACAGAGATTACAGGTTACTCAGTCGAGGAAAGCCTCAACACCTATTTTCTGGATTATGTTTATGAGGCTGACCGAGATTACTATAACGATTTGTTCCAGCCCAAAATAATTGACCGTCGGAAACCTCACTATGCCCAGGAAATTCGCTGCCAGACTAAAGCGGGCGAAATTCGTTGGTTGGAAGTTTATAGTCGCTACATTCTGGATGAAAATCGCAATATCATCGGCACTTCCGGCTTCTTCAATGATATAACTGAACGCAAGCAAGCCGAACTAAAGTTGCAGAAAATGCAGGATGAGTTACGCCAATCGCAAAAAATGGAAGCGATTGGACGGTTGGCGGGTGGTGTGGCCCACGATTTTAGCAATCTGTTAACGGTAATTGCCTGCTGCACCGAAATAATTACGGAAAAACTTTCAAAAGATGACCCCTTATACGATATTGCCCAAGAAATTCAAGGTAGTGCCGAACGCGCCGTTGCCCTCACTCGCCAGTTGTTACTCTTCAGTCGCCAGCAAGTTCCAGAAACTATACCAGTTGATTTGAATTTTACCCTTGAGAATATGGTTAAGCTTCTCAAGCGGCTTTTGAATGATGATATTAATTTGATAATACAAACCCAACCAAACCTGCGTAAAGTACGTGCTGATACGGTGCAACTTGAGCAGGTAATAATGAACCTGGTAATAAACGCCCGCGATGCTATGCCATACGGCGGCAAATTGTTAATTAAAACTACCGATGTTACACTGGATGCGAACTACACCGTAAGTCCTTCAGAGCTGATTCCCGGCCCGTATGTGCTGCTTTCAATTAGTGATAGCGGTACTGGCATGAGTGAAGAGGTCAAATCGCATATTTTTGAGCCGTACTTTACTACAAAAGCCCCAACCAAAGGGACAGGGCTGGGCCTGTCTTCGGTTTATGCCATTGTCAAGCAGAGCGGCGGACATATTCGGGTTGATAGCGAACGTGGTTTAGGTACGAATTTCAAAATTTATTTACCCGCTGCAATCGGGGAAACTGAGCTAGATGGGCAATCCCTTATTCAAGAACCCTCTGTGGGAGCGAATTTTCGCTCCACAGAAGGTCAGGCCATGTTTGAATAAGTTATTGGTTTCAAGCCATCAATTGCTCAAACTCGTCTAATAGTTCGCTGAACTTGTTCAGGGCCAGTTGAACGGGCGCTGAGGTAGTCATATCTACTCCGGCTTTCTTGAGCAGATTGGTCGGGTAATCCGACGAACCGCTTGTCAGAAAAGCCCGGTAGCGTTCTACCGCCGGTTGGCCCTCTTTGATAATTTGCTGAGAAAGCGCCGCCGCCGCCGAAATGCCAGTCGAATACTGGTAGACATAGAAGGCGCGGTAGAAATGTGGAATCCGCATCCATTCCATCTCAATTAAATCATCTATCACTACTTCCGGGCCGAAGTAACGCTTGTTCAGTTCCTTATACATCGTGCCGAGGCTTTCGGGGGTGAGAGGTTCACCTGCTTCGGCCATGCGGTGAGCCTCGCGTTCAAACTCGGCGAACATGGTCTGCCGGTAAATTGTACCGCGAAATTTCTCAAGCTCATTATTAATCAGATAGGCCCGCAACTTCTTGTCGGTGGTGCGCTGCAATAAATAGTGGGTCAGCAGCGCCTCGTTTGCGGTAGAAGCAACTTCGGCTACAAAAAGGCTATAATTGGCGTAAACATACGGCTGGGTCTTGTTGGTGTGAAAAGTATGCAGCGAATGGCCCAGTTCGTGCGCCAGCGTGAACATACTATCGAGGTTGTTCTGGTAGTTCAGCAAAATAAAAGGCTGGGTGGTATAGCTCCCACTGCTGTAAGCGCCACCGCTCTTGCCCTGGTTCTCATAAACATCAACCCAGCGCGATTTAATACCTTCCTCTACCACTTTGACGTAATCCTGACCCAGCGGCGTAAAGGCTTCCAGCACTGTTTGGGTAGCCTCCTGATAGGGTACATCGCGGTGTGCATCGCCCACCATTGGGACATAGATGTCGTACAT